>NZ_RAWI01000078.1 GCF_003612125.1 Corallococcus praedator | reverse complement strand
GGGGGCGGGGTGGGGGATGCCAGCACCTCCAGGGCGTAGAAGGCGCGCTCGCTCTCGGTGAGCTGGACGTTGATGGGCTGGCACGGTTGGCCGTCGACCAACTGGAGGAAGAGCGCTTCGCCCTCGTCGGCGCGGATGCCGCGCAGCTTGCGGCTGGCCCCGAGCACCCGGTACTCCGAGCCCCGCGTCATGCCGATGCCGTCCCACGCGAGCCAGCCCACGCTGCACCACTGGACGTCCTGGCGCGCGTCGCTGACCCAGGCACAGAGCCGGTCCAGGGCCTCGTTGGCCGCGCCGTAGTCCGCCTGCCCATCATTGCCGATGAAGCTGAACGCGGACGTCAGGACGTGGAAGGGCACCGGGTGCGCGAAGCGGCTCGCGCAGGCCTCGCGGAGGTTGCGCAGGCCCAGCAGCTTGGTGTCCAGCGTGCCGCGGAACTCCGAGAGCTTCCGGCGGTTCAGCTTCTTGGAGACCTGCGTGCCGGCGCCATGGACCACGAGGTCCAGCCTTCCGTGTTCACGGACGAGCTCCTCCACCACCCGGTCCACCTCCTCGGGTCGAGTGACATCCGTGGCCCGGTAGTGCATCTGGCCGGGAAGCCGCCGGAGTCCGTCGAGCGTGGTCCGCAGCTCGCGCACGGCCAGGTGGCGCTCGAAGCGCGCGCGCAACGCGGGCATGCGCTGGGTGCGGTCTCGGGCCAGTTCGGCGGCGTAGAACTCCCGCTCCACGGTGCCCAGCTCCTCGTCGCGGGCCTGGAGCACGCGCTCGGGGGCGTCGGACGGGTCGCTTCGTCCGAGGAGCACGACCTTGCACCCGTAGCGCTTGAGGAGCGCCCCGGCGAGGACCGCGGTCACGCCGCGCCCTCCTCCCGTGAGCAGCACCACCGAGCCGGAGTCGAGTCCGGTCGCGGGGCGGGCGGGCACTTCGGTGGGTTGGAGCAGCCGCACGCAGCGCAGCGCTCCCACGAAGCAGACCTCCACCGGGGCGCTGTCATCTTCCGAGCCCAGTTCGGAGGCGACGCGTTCGAGTGCCCTCGGGAGCGGGAGCGGGGTCGTGGAGAGGGCCCGGATGTTCCGTGCCGGGACCTCGCGCCCCAGTGACTTGAGCAGGCCGGCGAACAGGCCCGTCACGGGGTGCAGGGCCCGGTTCGGACCGATGCCCCCGATGCACAGGCTGGCGAGCTCCACCGTTCCGGCGCTCAGCCCGGCGTAGGCGCGCCGCGCGGACAGGAAGAGCAGCTCCAGGGCCTCGTGGCGCAGGGCCGTGTCCGCGACCACCGAGGCTTCGACCGCGATGGGTTCCATCCGGCTGACGGCGAGGATGACCTGGGGCTCGAAGCCAATCGCAGCGAGGCCGGCCTCCGCGGTCTCCTCCCGTGAGAGGTCGATGCCGTGGATTCGTGCACCGACGTCGGAGGCTCCCGCGTGCAGGATGCGGAAGTCGGGACCGCACACCGCCTCCGCGTGGGATGCGAGTTCACGGGCCAGGGGCTCGTCCTGCGCGATGAACAGCACGCGCCGGCCTCGCAGCCGTGAGGGGTCTCCCGTCCTGGCCGAACGCTCGACCAGCACCGGCGCGTGGTAGTGGATGGGCGCCGAGTGGTCGAATCCCTCGGATGCCTCCTGCGTGTCTGGCTTCACCTCCCGGGCTCCTGGGCTGACGAGGGTGGGGCTCTTCGGTGTGGATGTCCCGGTCGGTGCGGTGGCGCTGCTCCGGGTGGTCTCGGGTGCGGAGGCCATGCTTGCTCCCACGGGGTGGAGCTGAAGCTCCAGCCGGACTCCCGTCGCTGCATCCGGATGGAAGCGCAGCGTGGTGGCATGTCCCCCGGCGGCGGTGCGCACCGCCCGGAGGACTTCCAGTGCCTCGCCGGCCGAATGGGGCGGCAGCGGCAGGTGCGGCGCGGAGGTGGGCCCCCCGTCGGTGGACATCCGCAGGTGACACAGGGGCTTCAAGCCACGCTGTTCCGCCTTCGCGACCGTGGTGACCGCCAGCATCGCCATGCCTTCTTCCGGCGTGGTCCGCGCCGGTCCTTCTCCCGGACGCCGCACGTGGGGGCTGCCCACGAGCACCAGGTCGAACCCACTGGCCAGCAGGGCCCGCGAGGCCCGCAGCGACGCGGCCAGCGAGTGGGCTCCCGCATCCACCACGAAGTTCGGTCCCTTGGTGTCGAGCACTCCCGCCATCCGCCCCGGGGTGACGTTGGGCATCATCCCCTGGAGGGTGTACGGCCCGGAGGGGCGCAGCGTGCCCATCACCGCTTCATGGAGGCGCTCCGCCAGGGGCAGCACCCGTGCGGACTCCGGGACGTTCCGGGCATGTTCGCGCAGCCTGCGCCGCGTGGACGCGGCCAGCACGCGTTGGGTCGCTTCCACGCCCCGTCGCGTCTTGCCCTCCAGCCCCAGGACGATGGCGGTCCCTGTGCGCAGCGTGTCGAAGCCCTGGAGCTTCGCCGCGAGCGAATTCGCGACGATGAGCCCCAGGTGCTGCGTGAAGTCCATGTCCTCGGTGATGTCCGGCAACAGCCGCACGGACGCGGGCAGCCGGAGGGCTCCCATGTCGAAGCGCGCACCCGGCGCGTCCGGCACCCCGTCCACCGCGGCCCCATGGGCATCCGGGAACAGTCCCTCCGCGGCCACCACCACCAGCTCCTCACCCGCCGTGGTCGCGACGTCGGGGCGCGGTGCGCGCGGGCCCTTCCCCGCGTACTCCTCCAGCACCAGATGCGCGTTGGTGCCCCCGAAGCCAAAGCCATTCGTGGCCGCGCGGCGCGGATGCTCGCCATTCTCCGGCCAGGGCTGTTCGCGCGTGCTCACCTCGAAGTCCGGCCCGAGCGCGCGCAGCCCGGCGCCCGGACGGTCGAAGTGCGACTGCGGCGGGAAGCTGCGGTGCTCCAGCGCCTTGCACAGCTTGATGACCGACGCCACACCCGCGGCCCAGCCGACATGGCCAATCAACGCCTTGACGCTCGCGAGCTGGAAGCCCTTGCGCTTGCCGCCGAAGACACGGCCAATCGATTGCAGCTCGGTGGTGTCCCCGGCCGGCGTGGCCGTTCCGTGCGCCTCGATGTACTGGATGGACCCAGGTTCGACCCGCGCCGCCGCGTAGCAGGCCTCCATCGCGGCCACCTGACCGTCCGCGCGCGGCACGTTCGCGGAGCTGCTGCGCCCATCGCTGGAGAGCCCCGCGCCACGGATGACGGCATGGACCTTCATGCCGGCCGCGACCGCGTCCTCCAGACGCATCAGGCCGACCACGCCCGCGCCTTCACCGAAGATGACGCCGTCCGCGCGCTCATCGAACGGCCGGCTGCCGGTGGCGGACAGGCCCTTGAACTGCGAGAACAGACAGCTGTTGCCCGGGCCCGGCGAGAAGACGCCACCCGCGAGCACCAGGTCGGCTTCGCCACGCTCCAGCGCCTTCATCCCCAACGCGATGGCGTAGAGCGAGGAGGCACAGGCCGCGTCGAGCAGCATCGTGGACACGCCCGGACCCACCACCTCCGTCACCACCGCCTGGAGGGTGGGGTGGGGCGCCAGGTCGGAGGCCCGGGCCTGGATGCCGAGGGCCGTCCTCGCCACGGCGGTCAGCGCGGCGAGCTCCGGTGCCTTCACTCCGCCCTCGCGAAGCAGGGCCTCCCCCGCTTCCAGACACAGGGCGTCGTCGTATTCCGGGGAACCGTCCCCGGTGGATCCGAGCAGGCACTGGATGCGCCCCGGTGCGCGCGGCCCGGTGGACCGCAAGGCCTCCACCGCCTGCGCGAGCGCGATGGCCAGCAGCTTCTGCTCCCGGCCGTAGCGCTGGAAGCGGATTGGATCCATGCCGACGGGCGGGACGAGGTCGGTGTCATGGACCCGCCCCGTGAGCAGCGTGTACGTGCGATCCGGGGTGACCGCCGGGCCCACGAAGTCCGCCACCTGTTCCGGATGGCGCAGGCCCGTGTCGACGATGCCGCTGATGCCCTGCTGGATGTTCCTCCAGTAGGTCTCTGGATCCTTCGCCCCACCGGGAAGCATGCAGCCCAGGGACACCACCGCGACCTCCGGCGTCCCGCCACCGCCGCTGTCACGCGGGGCCGAGGGGGCTTCAAGCTTGGAGGCAGGCGGGATGGCGGGAAGCAGGCCGTCCAATGAGGCCAGGGCGACAGGCGAATCCGAGGGGAGGATGCGCTGGACGATGCGCGACAGCCGTCCTGCCGTCCCGCAGTCCACGAAGCGGGTACAGCCCGCCTGGACCAGCGTCTCCACCGTGCCGAGGAAGTCGAACGGACGCACCAGATGGGACGCGAGTGCCCCGGCCAGCTCGGCCTGCTCGCCGGCATACACGCGCCGCTCGATGGGCGAATAGATGGGGCCTCGCGGCGGGTGCACCGTCAGTCCCGCGAGGCTCTCGCGAAACGCGGTGACGGCGGGCGCAAGGCCCCGGTGATGGAAGGGGTAGCGGCTGGAGATGAAGGTGAGCCCCTTGCCCTGTCGCTCCAGGAACGCGCGGAGCTGCTCCAATTCCGCGCGCGGTCCCGCGACCACGGTCTGCCGCGCGTGGTTGCGGCCGGCGATCTCCAGGCTCCGGACCCCACAGTCCTTCAGGGCCTGCACGGTCTCCGGTTCGGAGAGCGCGATCGCCGCGAGCGTGCCCAGCTCCTCCGAGACCCGCTGGAGCGCTCGGATGCGCAGGCACACCACCTCCGCCCCCGTGCGCAGGTCCAGTGCCCCGGCCGCGGTCATCGCGGCGATCTCCCCGAAGCTGTGGCCCACGAACACGTCCGGCCGCACGCCCTGACGCTGCATCCACCGCGCGCCCAGCACCCCGGACAGGAAGATGCTGAGCTGATCCAACAACGGTGCCCGTTCGAGCGCCTGTGTCACAGCAACGACGTCCTCCGCCGCGAGCAGCGGCGTGACGTCCATGCCCAGCGAACGGCACGCCTCCGAGACGGTCGCAAGCTCCTCGCGCAGCTCCGGCTGGAGCGTCTTCAAGCGCAGGAAGAGGGACGGCTCGAACGTGCCCTGTCCCGCGAACAGGAACGCCGTGGCCCCGGCGGGCAGCCGGGGCGCTTGCGCCGGCTCCGGCGCAGGGGCCGGAAGGGTGACGCGCCGGGAGATGCCGCGCGGCCCGGTGTCCGCCAGCAGCGTCCTGGCCAGTTGCCGGACGGCTTCCGGAAACAGCGAGTTGACCGCGCCCCCGCCTTGCAGTGCGCGGTCCCGGAAGCTCTTCGCGCCCTGGGGTTCGTGGATGCTGGCCAGGGATTCGAAGCTGCGCTGGAAGGACTCCGGGAAGGAGCACAGGGTGCCCGTCGCCTTGTCCGCGCAGAGCACGGTCTGGTAGCCGCAGGCCACGGGGGTGCCATCGCTCTTCAGCGTCCGGAAGCAGAAGCGCAGGGACACCTCGCCCCGCTCCTCCAGCGACGTCAGCACCACCAGCCGGTCGCCGAGGGCCGCCGGGGCGAGGTTGCGCGAATAGCCTTCGTAGGTGAGCAGCAGCACCCGGTCGAAGTCGCGCCGGAACTCCGGCACCTCGAAGGCGTGCGGGCTGAAGAGCAGGTGCTCCCGGCCCGCGCACTGGAACTTGAAGTTGGTGAGGAAGTGATGGCTCCCGTAGGCCATCGTGTCGTCGAAGTGGATGTCGTACGGGACGGCGAAGAAGTCCATGGCAGGCGCTCCCGGTGTCAGGTTCGTTCAGGACGGACGGGCGGCCGGCAGCAGCCCGTCCACGGTTCCAGAGAGGCCGGCGTCCACCACCCAGATGGCGCCATTCACACGCTGGGTCTTCGGCCCCAGCAGCAGCTCGGTCACGTCCGCGACGTCGTCCGCCGTGCACAGCCGTCCCCCGGGGGTGGCCGCCTCCCAGCGCGCGACGCGCTCCGGCGCGTCGGGGAACATCCCCAGCAGGTCCCCGTGCACGGGCCCCGCGGACACGCAGTTGGTGCGGATGCCATCCGGCGCCAGCTCCGCGGCCAGATAGCGCGTGAGCGACTCCACGCCCGCCTTCACCACGCCCTGGCATCCCAGGTCGTGCATGTACCGCTGGGACATGGAGGTGGACATGGTGACGATGCCGCCGCCCCCGCGCGCGGCCATCAGCGGACGCGCGCGCATCGCGCACTCGTAGGTGCCGGTGATGCAGGTGCGGAACGCCTTGTCCCAGTCGCGCGGGGAGATGCGGTCGAACGGACCGATGAGGCCGTTGGACGCGTTGCACACGAGGAAGTCGAGTCCCCCCAGCTGCTCCACCAGCGTGGAGAACATCCGCTCCAGATGCTCCTCGTTCGCGACGGAGCCCCACAGGTGCAGCGCCTTGCCGCCGGCCTCGACGATGTCGCGCGCCGTCTTCTCTCCGTCCTCCCGGGAATGGAACGAGTTCACGACCACGGTCGCCCCCGCCCGGGCCAGCCGGGTGGCGATGACCTTGCCGATGCCCTTGCCTGAACCGGTGACGAGCGCGACCTTCCCCGCGAAGGGCAGGTCCGTGCGCGACGGGAGCGGAGCGGCCGCGACGTGCACGGGAGCGCGCGCCGGAGCGCTGGGGACGGGCGCGGCGGAAGGCAGCAGGGCGCGGGCGGCCTCGCAGATGGCGGCCATCGTCCGGAGGCGCTGCGCGGGCTTCGGTCCTTCGGCCAGTCCCAGTTCCTTCATGAGCACGGCCATCACCTCCGCCTGCTTCACGGAGTCGATGCCCAGCTCGTCCTCCAGGTCCGCGTGCAACGTCAGCAGGTCCTCGGGGTAGCGGGTCACCCTCGCGAACACGGCGCGCACGCGGGACTCGAGCTCCGGCCCCGCAGGCGTGGGCGTCGCGATGGGGCCGGTGCGCACGCGGGGCTCGAGGTCGGGCCCGGTGCTCGCACGGAGCCCGTCCGTCAGGCCGCCACGCACAGGCTCCATGCCGGGTGCGAGGGAGGCGAAGGGCGCGGAGGCTTCCCCCAGCACCTGCGTCACCAATCCGGCGATCGCTCCGAGCGTCGGCGCCTTCCCTCCACGCGGCAGGCGGTCGGGGGGCAGGTTGAATTCACGTCCGACGACCGCGGCGATCTCCGCGAGCTTCACGGAGTCGATCCCCAGTTCGTCCTCCAACTGCGCATCCCCCGTGAGGATGTCGAGCGGATAGCGGGTGACGGACGCTGCGCACTGGCGCACCCGCTCCAGGATGTTCAAAGGCGCTGCTGCGCCCTGCTGCGATGGATGTGCGGACATGCTGACCCCTGGCTGTTCAAGGCTTGGCGGGGCGCAATGTGCAGCGGGGGTCTGACACGTCCTTCAAAACGACCCGCCATGTGGTTTTTTGCGGAGCCGTTGTCGATCCTCCGGGCCGCCGTTCGTCGGGGGGACAGGCGGGCACGTCGCTCCACACAGGAACTCCGAAATGAGAAAGCTCAGCGTTGCCGCGTCCATCAGCCTCGACGGCGTCGTGCAGGCGTCGGCGTTCCGGCTCGAAGAGTCGAAGACCTCGGCCACCGGCGTGCTGATCACCCGCTACGTCCGCGAGGGCGAGGTGCGGACTGGCTCATTCCCGCGCGCCTGACCGGCGTCCGCGCGCCGCCAGCCCAGCCACAGGGCGAGCAACAGGGCGGGCAGCGTGAACAGGTCCGTGACGTCCACCGTGTGCAGCGTGGGTTGGATGCGGGGAAGGGGCGCACCCGCGAGCACAGCCCCGAGCATGCGGAAGGGCCATTGCAGCCCGCCCAGGGCCCAGCGCCACGTATTCCCCGCGCCGACCGAAAGCTTCGTCGCGGAGAAGCACAACCCCGTCAGCAGCACCGCGCCCGTCACCACCGCGCGCGAAGGACGGAAGTCCCGCGCGCGGTTCCGGAACAGCTGCTCCCAGAGCGCCTGGAGCAGCAGCGGGAACATGGCGAGCCCGGCGACGTCGGAGAGCTTCCCCGTCCACCACGACGGCCAGCGCGCCTTGAACACGTGGTCGTTGAGGAGGAGCAGGACCATGGCCCCCAGCACCAGGGGATGCAGGAGGCCACTGCCGGGGAAGGGCTTCAGGCGGCGCATGGGCCCGCGCTACAGCGCTTCGAGCGTCACGGTGAAGCCACGAGGCGCCTCTTCTTGCCTCGCGGACGCCTGGGCCACCGCATCCACCTTCACGTCGACCGTGCCCGGCGGAGCGTCCGCCGCGATTTCAAGGTCGAGGTTCACGCGCCACTCACACGCCTGGCCGTCCTTGAGCTCGCATTCGGGGGGAAAGTACTCGTGCAGACTGTGGCCCACCGGCGTGCCGGGCTCGGTCAGGGGAAGGGATGGGCCCGGGTTCAGGGTGGCGCCATCCCGGGTCAGCGAGGGCCGCAACCACGTGCCCGTCGTCTGCGCCGGATTCACGGGGTTCCAATGCGCGGTGACGACGACATGGAAATCCCCGCTGAGAGGCTTGGACGCCTGCTCCGCGGTGACCCGGATGAGGAAGGGCTTCGTGACCCTGGGCGTCTGCGCCGACAGGCGCACGGGGCCAAGGGCGAGCCGCTCCGAACTGACGGGGGCCATGGTCGCCTTCGATGTGGCCACCGAGCCGGCGCAGGCCACCAACAAGGCCAGACGCGCGGCCCAATGCCGAAGGCGGGAAGGGGAATGCGTCGTTTCACTCATGACTTCGAAATGACTTTCTCCCGGGTGTCCCAGCCACGCCCAGGAAGGGGTTTGCAATGCGAGGCCCGGACCCGAAGCAAGCAGGATGCCATATGCTTCACAGAAGCAGGATGGGGGCCGGCCGCGCGGTGTGGGGGTTCGCGCACGACATGGCTGTCACATCGGCATAAGACGTCCAGGCTTCACCGCACCGAACGCGGAGGGACGATGTTCCAGCGAGTGGCGTTGTTGCTGCTGTGCCTCACGGCCTGCGGAGGAAAGCGGCTGCCCACGGGCCCGGGCTCTCCGCCGGACCGCACCGAGGATGGCTGGGAGGTGGCCTCCTTCGAGGACCAGGGCCTCCAGCGCTCCTGGTTCGACTGGCTGGAGCACGACGTGGCGGAAGGCACGGTGGAGGAGCCGGACGCGGTGGTCGTCGCGCGCGACGGCCGGCTCGTCTACGAGCGCTATTGGAACGGCTTCAAGCGGGAGGACGCGCACGACCTGCGCTCGGCCACCAAGAGCCTCACGTCGCTGCTGGTGGGCATGGCGCATGAGCGCGGCCTCCTCCCGGACCTGGACGCGCCCGTGCTGTCGCTGCTGCCGCACCTGCTGCCGGTCCGGAACGCGGATCCACGCAAGGAGCGCATCACCCTGCGCCACCTGCTCCAGATGCGCACGGGGCTGGCGTGCGACGACTGGAACCCGGACTCTCCCGGGAACGAGGAGCGGATGGCGGACACCGACGACTGGGTCCGCTTCATCGTGGATGTCCCCATGCAGGACGAACCGGGCACCGTGACGCGCTACTGCACGGGCGGCGTGGTGTTGCTGGGCGCGGCCCTGGAGCACGTCAGCGGACGCTCCGTCGCGGACCTCTCCCGGGAATGGCTGTTCGCGCCGCTGAAGGTCCAGGACTTCGCCTGGCAGCCCGCGGGCAAGCGGGGCACGGACACGGGCGGTCACCTGCGCCTGCGGCCCCGTGACTTCCTGAAGGTCGGCCAGGTCGTGCTTGGCGGAGGCGAGTGGCAGGGGGAGCGCCTTGTCTCCGGGGAATGGGTGGCGGAGTCCGGCAAGGCGCTGGGGCCGCTGGGGGACGCGGGCTACGGGCTCCTGTGGTGGAGCACCCGCTTCGTCATCCAGGGCGTCCCGGTGGAGGTGTCCTTCGCGCGTGGCAACGGCGGGCAGTACGTCTTCATCGCGCCCTCGCTGGGCCTCACCGCGGCCTTCACCGCCAGCCACTACAACGAGGCCGGTTCGTCGCTGCCGCTGGAGCTGTTCGGGCGGTACGTGCTGCCGGCGGCGCTCGGGCTCGAACGTCCGGGCCCGGAGGCCGCCGCCCGGAAGTGAAGGGAGGTCACGCCCATCCGATGAAAGACAGAGGCGCCCGGAGAGGGTCCCGAGGGTCTTGAAGCACCTCCGCGTGCCAGGGATTCTCGTGATCTCCTTCAGTCGTTGCCCGGCCCGGCGTTTCCATGCGGGGACCGCACGTTGAGTGCTTCGGAAGGCGGACCGCGAGCGAGCAGGTCCCGGTGCGGTGTCCATGCCTCGGGGCTCGAGCCTGCCGCATGCCGTGAAGGTGGGGGAGCGTGTCTTCTTCCGGACGGAGACAGGGACGTCGCATCGGGATTCCGACGCGTTGCGCGCGTCGTTGATGACCGCTCCCTTCGCCGTGGGCAACTTGCGCCCCGGCATGACTCCTCCGAAAGCGTCCCGCACCCGAAAGACTCCCGACCTCGCCGGCTTCGTGCGCGTGCGCGGGGCCCGTGAACACAACCTGAAACACGTGGACGTGGACCTCCCGCGCGATGCGCTGGTGGTCTTCACCGGGGTGTCCGGCTCCGGCAAGTCGTCACTGGCGTTCGGGACGCTGTATGCCGAAGCGCAGCGGCGCTACTTCGAATCCGTGGCCCCGTATGCCCGGCGCCTGATTGATCAGGTGGGAGTACCGGAGGTGGACTCCATCGACGGGCTGCCGCCAGCGGTGGCGTTGCAGCAGCACCGGGGGGCGCCGAGTTCGCGCTCGTCGGTGGGCAGCGTGACGACGCTGTCGAACTCGGTGCGCATGCTGTACTCGCGCGCCGGGACGTACCCGCCGAAGCTGGGCCGGCTGGACTCCGACGCGTTCTCGCCGAACACGCCCGCGGGTGCCTGCCCGAAGTGCCACGGCATCGGCCGGGTGTTCGAAGTGACGGAGCGCTCGATGGTGCCCGACGACAGCCTGAGCATCCGTGAGCGCGCCATCGCCGCGTGGCCGCCCGCGTGGCACGGCCAGAACCTGCGCGACATCCTGGTGACGCTCGGGTACGACATCGACACGCCCTGGCGCGACCTGCCGAAGAAGGACCGGCAGTGGATCCTCTTCACCGACGAGCAGCCCAGCGTCCCCGTCTACGCGGGCTTCACGTCCGCGGAGGTGAAGCGGGCCCTGGCCCGCAAGGAACCGCCCAGCTACATGGGCACGTTCACCGGCGCGAAGCGATACGTGATGACGACGTTCGCGACCACCGAGAGCGCGATGATGAAGAAGCGCGTCGCCCGGTACATGGTGAGCAGTGATTGCTCGCTGTGCAACGGCAAGCGCCTGCGCCGCGAGTCGCTGTCGGTGAAGTTCGCGGGGCTGGACATCGGCGAGCTGTCCCGACTGCCATTGGATCAGGTCGCGGACCTGCTGCGCCCCACTGCGGAGGGGAGGGCGGAGGGCGCGGAGGCGATGGCCCGCGAGCATCCGGAGAAGGTCATCGTCGCCGAGCGCATCACGAAGGACCTGCTGGCCCGCATCCAGGTGCTGACGGACCTGGGGCTGGGCTACCTGTCCCTGGAGCGCACCACGCCCACGCTGTCACCGGGAGAGTTGCAGCGGCTGCGGCTGGCCACGCAGATCCGCTCCAACCTCTTCGGCGTGGTGTATGTGATGGACGAGCCGTCCGCCGGCCTGCACCCGGCCGACACGGAGGCGTTGCTCACGGCGCTGGACCGGTTGAAGGACGCGGGCAACTCGCTGTTCGTGGTGGAGCACGAGGTGGACGTCATCCGCCACGCGGACTGGATTGTCGACGTGGGGCCCGCCGCCGGTGAGCACGGCGGGCGCGTGCTCTACAGCGGGCCGCCGGAGGGACTCGCGAAGGTGGAGGCGTCACGGACGCGGCGCTACCTGTTCGAGGAAGAGGCCCTGCGCCGCCGAGCGCCCCGGAAGGCCACCGGACGTCTGCGATTGGAGGGGGTGAAGCGCAACAACCTGCGCGGGCTGGACGTGGACTTCCCGCTGGGGGTGTTCACCACCGTCACGGGCGTGTCCGGCTCCGGCAAGTCGAGCCTCGTGAGCCAGGCCCTGGTGGAATTGGTGGCCGGGCGGCTGGGGCAGACGCTGGCTCCGGAAGAGGAGGAGGGCGAGCCGTTGGATCGCGAGCCGACGGTGGCGAGCGAAGGCCACATCACGGAAGGGATGCACGCGCTCAAGCGGCTGGTGACGGTGGACCAGAAGCCCATCGGGCGCACGCCGCGCTCCAACCTGGCGACGTACACGGGCCTGTTCGACCACGTGCGCAAGCTGTTCACGGCGACGCCCCTGGCGAAGTCGCGCAAGTACAGCGCGGGCCGCTTCTCATTCAATACGGCGGGGGGCCGCTGCGAGACGTGCGAGGGCGAAGGCTTCGTCAGCGTGGAGTTGCTCTTCCTGCCCAGCGTGTACGCGCCGTGCCCCACGTGTCACGGCACCCGCTACGACCCGAAGACGCTGGAGGTGAAGTACCGCGAGCGCAACATCGCGGACGTGCTGGGGATGACGGTGGACGCCGCCTTCGACTTCTTCACGGAGGAGCCGCCGCTCATGCGGGTGCTCAAGGTGTTGAAGGACGTGGGCCTGGGCTACCTGCGGCTGGGACAGCCCGCGACGGAGCTGTCCGGCGGCGAAGCGCAGCGCATCAAGCTGGCCACGGAGCTGCAACGCACCCAGCACGGCGACACGCTCTACGTGTTGGATGAGCCCACCACCGGCCTGCACCCGGCGGACGTGGACAAGCTGATGACGCAGTTGGAGGGGCTGGTGGACGCGGGCAACACGGTCATCGTCGTGGAGCACGACCTGCGCGTCGTCGCCGCCAGCGACCACGTCATCGACGTGGGGCCCGGCGCAGGGAACGCCGGGGGCAGGGTGGTGGCGCAGGGCACGCCCCAGGACGTGGCGAAGGTGAAGGCCAGCCGCACCGCGCCGTACCTTGCGCGCGTCCTCGGGTGAGGTTGGCAACGAGGGCAACAGCGGGCTCGCCCTCGGGTTCACCGCCGTTCCGTAGGCACTGGTGGCAAGGACAGGCGCCTTCCGGTACATCCGGGACCCGTGACTCCCTCTCGCCCCTCGAAGGTGATGACGTGAACGACCGACTCCTGCGCACGGCGCGCCGCCAGCCCACCGACACCACCCCCGTGTGGCTGATGCGCCAGGCCGGCCGCTACCTGCCCGAGTACCGCGCCATCCGCGGCAACATCGCGTTCCTGGACCTCTGCAAGAACCCGGACCTGGCCGCGGAAGTCACCGTGCAGCCCGTCACCCGGCTGGGCGTGGACGCAGCCATCATCTTCTCCGACATCCTCATCCCCGTGGAGGCCATGGGCATCCACCTGGAGCTCGGGGACAAGGGGCCGCACTTCCCCAACCCCCTGCGCACCGCCGCGGACATCGACAAGCTGGGCGTCCCCGACCCCGTCGAGGGCACCGGCTTCGTCGCCGAGGCCATCCGCCGCACCCGCAAGGCCCTCAACGACTCCGTGCCCGTCATCGGCTTCGCGGGCGCGCCCTTCACCCTGGCCGCGTACATGGTCGAGGGCGGTGGCTCCAAGAGCTACATCGTCATCAAGCGCCTGCTCTTCGAGCAGCCGGAGCTGGCCCACCGCCTGTTCCAGAAGCTCACCGACACCCTCATCCCGTACCTCAAGATGCAGGTGGAGGCCGGCGCCAGCATCGTTCAAATCTTCGACTCCTGGGGCGGCGAGCTGTCCCCCTACGACTTCGAGCGCTTCAGCCTCCCGTACCTCACCCGCATGGTGCAGGAGCTCAAGGCGACGGGCGTGCCCGTCATCCTCTTCGGCACCAACATGACCCCGCACCTGCCGCTGCTGAAGCGCACCGGCGCGGACGTCATCGGCCTGGACTGGCGCGTGAACGTGGACGAGGGCCGCCGCATCCTGGGCCCGGACGTCGCCACGCAGGGCAACCTGGACCCGCTGCACCTGTTCCTCCCCCGCGAGGAGCTGGACGCCCGCGTGAAGGACATCCTCGGCCGCGCGGGCCCCGTCGGGCACATCTTCAACCTGGGCCACGGCATCCTCCCGCCCAGCGACCCGGACGCCGCGAAGTTCCTCGTGGACGCCGTGCACCGCCATGGCGTCGCCCTCCGCCAGGGCATCGCGCTGCGCTGAAGGCCCGTGTGGGGAGGGCGGCCCCCTGCTCGCCCGGCTGCCCAGCAATTGACTCTTGAGTCAATCCAGCGTTGACGCGGCGCATCGTGGGTCGTTAGAAGTGCGTCACTCGTCGCACAGAGGGTGAGGCACACATGGCAAGCGAGAAGCGCAACGGCCACCGTCGGGTGGCCATCG
Organism: Corallococcus praedator; assembly: GCF_003612125.1. Classification (GTDB taxonomy): domain Bacteria; phylum Myxococcota; class Myxococcia; order Myxococcales; family Myxococcaceae; genus Corallococcus; species Corallococcus praedator. Next base: position 15,227 of record NZ_RAWI01000078.1, on the reverse strand, counting down.
TTCGCGGATTGCGGACGCCGTTCGCGAAGGCGGGCACCGTCTTCGCGGGGCTGACGGCGCTGGATCTGGGCCGGATGGTGGTCCAGGAGCTGGTGCAGCGCAGCGACCTGGATCCGAACGAAATCAACCAGGTCGTCTTCGGTCAGGTCATCCCCACGCTGACCGCGCCGTCCATCGCGCGCGAAGTGGTGCTGGCGGCGGGCCTGCCCAAGCGCATCGACGCGTTCACGGTGGCGCGCGCCTGTGCCACATCCATCCAGGCGCTCGTGGCGGGAGCCAACGCCATCGCGCTGGGGGACGCGGACGTCATCATCGCGGGCGGCACCGAGTCCCTGTCGGACGCGCCCATCTTCACCAGCCGCCCCCTGGCGCACGCGCTGGCCGCGTCGTCCAAGGGCAAGAGCCTGCCGGACAAGCTGCGTCCCTTCCAGAAGCTCAAGGGCAAGGACCTGCTGCCCGTGCCCCCCGCCATCGCCGAGTACTCCACCGGCGAGACGATGGGTGAGAGCGCGGAGAAGATGGCCAAGGAGAACGGCATCAGCCGCGAGGAGCAGGACCTCATCGCCTTCAACTCGCACCAGAACGCGGCCAAGGCGTGGAAGGAGGGCTACTTCGCCGACGAGGTGATGCACGTCCTCGTGCCGCCCAAGTACGAGCAGTCCGCCACGAAGGACAACATCGTGCGCGAGGACACCAGCCTGGAGGCCCTCTCCAAGCTCAAGCCGGTGTTCGACCGCCGCTATGGCAGCGTCACCGCCGGCAACGCGTCCCCCCTCACCGACGGCGCCGCGGCGCTGCTCCTGATGAGCGAGGAGAAGGCGAAGGCGCTGGGCTACGAGCCGCTGGGCTTCCTGCGCTCGCACGCGTTCGCGGCGACGGACCCGGGCGACCAGCTGCTCCAGGGGCCGGCGTACGCGGCGCCCGTGGCGCTCAAGCGCGCGGGGCTGAAGCTTTCGGACATCGACCTCGTGGAGATGCACGAGGCCTTCGCCGCGCAGGTGGCGAGCAACATCCAGGCGCTGGCCTCCAAGGAGTTCGCGAAGAAGGCGGGCTTCAGCGGGCCGGTGGGTGAGATTGACCGCTCACGGCTGAACGTGACGGGCGGCTCCATCTCCCTGGGCCATCCGTTTGGAGCCACCGGGGCGCGCATCGTCACGCAGGCCCTGAACGAGCTGAAGCGTCGGAACAAGAACACGGTGCTGTGCACCGTCTGCGCCGCGGGCGGGCTGGGCGCCGCGGTCATCCTGGAGCGTGCGTGATGGCGACCAAGCATGAAGAGGTCGAGGCGAAGCAGGGCTTGAGCTACGACGTCACCGACGGCGTCGCGGTCATCACCGTGGACCTGCCGGGCGCGGCCGTGAACACGCTGTCCCCGGAAGTGGGCACCGCGTTCACGCAGCTCCTGGAGCAGGCGGAGCGCGCCCTGGACGTGAAGGCCGTGGTGTTCATCTCCGGCAAGAAGGACAACTTCGTCGCCGGCGCGAACATCGACTTCCTGCAGACCATCAAGTCCCCGGACGAAGTCGTCGCCATCAGCCGCGCCGCGCACGCGGAGTTCGACCGGCTGGAGGCCTTCTCCAAGCCGGTCGTCGCGGCCATCCACGGCGCGTGCCTGGGCGGCGGCCTGGAGTGGGCGCTCGCGTGCCACTACCGCATCGCCACCGACAGCCCCAAGACGAGCCTGGGCCTGCCGGAGACGCAGCTGGGCCTCATCCCCGGCGCGGGCGGCACGCAGCGTCTGCCCGAGCTCATCGGCGCGCAGGCGGCCCTGGACCTCATCCTCACCGGCAAGAACGTGAAGGCGTCCAAGGCGAAGAAGCTGGGCATCGTGGATGAGGTGGTCCCCGTGCCCATGTTGAAGCGCATCGCGTTGCAGCGCGCGGCGGAGCTGGCGGCGGGCACGCTCAAGGTGGAGCGCGCGCACCAGGGCTTCAAGGCCGTGGCGGCGAGCGGCAAGAAGAAGGGCATCGCGGGCCTCTTCCAGGGCCTCATCAGCAAGGACCTGTGGGCGGAGGCGGCGCTGGAGGACAACCCGCTCGGCCGCAAGGTGCTCTTCGACCAGGCGAAGAAGGCGCTCCTGAAGAAGACGCGCGGCAAGTACCCGGCGCAGGAGAAGGCGCTGCAGGTCATCCGCGTGGGCCTGGAGTCCGGGCGCAAGGCGGGCCTGGAGGCCGAGGCGAAGGCGTTCGGCGAGCTGGTGTTCACGGACGTGTCGCGGCGGCTGGTGGAGATCTTCTTCGCCACCACGGCGCTGAAGAAGGAGAACGGCACCGCCAACGCCAGCGTGAAGCCGCGCGAGGTGAAGAAGGTGGGCGTGCTGGGCGGCGGCCTGATGGGCGGCGGCATCGCCTACGTGGCGGGCGTGCTCCAGGGCGTGCCGGTGCGCGTGAAGGACAAGGACGACGCGGGCGCGGGCCGCGCGCTCAAGCAGGTGCAGACGGTGCTGGACGAGCGCGTGAAGCGCCGCTCGCTCACCCTCCGCGAGTCGTCCGCGAAGATGTCCAACATCAGCGCGGGCACCGACTACAGCGGCTTCAAGTCGGTGGACCTCATCATCGAGGCGGTGTTCGAGGACCTGAAGCTCAAGCACAAGGTCATCGCGGAGGTGGAGGCCGTCACCGGCCCGGACACCATCTTCGCGTCCAACACCTCCAGCCTGCCCATCACGGAGCTGGCCAAGGGCAGCAAGCGGCCCTCGCAAGTGATTGGGATGCATTACTTCAGCCCGGTCCACAAGATGCCGCTCTTGGAGATCATCACGCACCCGGGCACCGCGGAGTGGGTGACGGCGACGTGCGTGGACGTGGGCCGCAAGCAGGGCAAGACGGTCATCGTCGTCAACGACGGGCCGGGCTTCTACACGTCGCGCATCCTCGCGCCGTACATGAACGAGGCGGCGTACCTGCTGGCGGAGGGCGCGGACATCGTCCAGTTGGACAAGGCGCTCGTGGACTTCGGCTTCCCGGTGGGCCCCATCACGCTGCTGGACGAGGTGGGCATCGACGTGGCCCAGAAGGTGGGCCCCATCATGGAGGCCGCGTTCGGCAAGCGGATGGCGGCGCCCAAGGCGCTGGAGGGCGTCATCTCCGACGGACGCCTGGGCCGCAAGACGCAGAAGGGCTTCTACCTGTACGAGGACGGGAAGAAGAAGGAGGTGGATCCGTCCGTCTACCTGCTCCTGCCGCACGGCAAGGACCGCAAGTCGCTGGACCCCGCGGAGATGGCGGAGCGCTGCGCGCTGCAGATGGTGAACGAGGCCATCCGCTGCCTGGGCGAGGGCATCCTGCGAAGCCCCCGCGACGGCGACGTGGGCGCCATCTTCGGCCTGGGCTTCCCGCCGTTCCTGGGCGGCCCGCTGCGCTACGCGGACAGCCTGGGGCCCGCCCACCTGCTGCGCAAGCTGGAGCACTACCAGGACAAGTACGGCGAGCGCTTCACGCCCGCGCCGTTGCTGTTGGAGAAGGTGCGGGCCGGCAAGGGCTTCTACGACGCGTGACGTCGTGACGGACCGGGGCAGGGGAGGGGGCCACAAGGCCTTCCCCTGGCCCGGGGCCCGGTGCCCGGCTTGACGGCGGGGGCGGTTCTGGACCAAGGGCATGCCCCGAATGGTCCGCTCCGCTCCCCGTGCCGTCCTGACCGCAGGCCTCGCCGCGCTGGTGGTGTGCACCGTGCTGGTGACGGTGGCCGCGCTCGCGTTTCCCCTGGGCTACAGCCCCGCGCGGCCCACCTGGCCGGGGGCTCCCACGCTGCTGGGCTGGGCGCACTTCGACGCCGGCTGGTACGCGCACATCGCGACGCAGGGCTACAGCTACACGCCCGGCCAGCAGAGCCCGGTGGCGTTCTTCCCGCTGTATCCGCTGGTGCTGCGCGGCCTGGGCCTGCTGCACGTGGACACGTTCCTCGCGGGGATGCTCGTCACGATGCTGAGCGGGCTGGGGGCGCTGTACGTCTTCACGCAGTGGGCGCGCACGCGGGCGGACGAGGAGGCGGCGCGCGACGCGGGGCTGCTGCTGGCGTTCTACCCGTTCGCGTTCTTCCTCTACGGGGCGATGTACTCGGACGCGCTGTTCCTGCTGCTCGTCATCGGGGCGTTCCTGCTGCTGGAGCGGGGGCAATTGGGGCTTGCCGTGCTGCTGGCCGCCGTGGCCACCGCGGCGCGGCCGGTGGCGCCCGCGCTGGTGGTGGGGCTGCTCGCGCGGCGGCTGGAGTGGAAGCACGAGCGCGGCCAGAAGTGGAGCCTCGTGGACCTGCTGCCGGTGTTCGCGGCGGCGGGCTTCGTGCTGTACGTGCTGTACCAGTGGAAGGCGTTCGGGGAGCCCTTCGCGTTCGTGAAGGTGCAGTCCGCGCCGGGGTGGGACCAGAAGCCGGGCTGGCGCACGTGGGCGAAGCTGCGCTGGTTCCAGGGCTTCAGCCGGGACATGTCGCTGTCGGACGGCCTGCGGCTGGTGGGGCACGCAGCCGTCACCCTGGGGGCGCTCGCGCTGGTGTGGCCGTGCGCGAAGCGGCTGGGGTGGGGCTATGGCGTGTACACGCTGGCCATCGTCGGACTGCCCGCCATGTCCAGCAAGGACTTCATGGGCATGGGGCGCTACCTGCTGGCCGCCTTCCCGCTGTTCCTCACGCTGGCGCTGCTCCTGCGCGAGCGCCCGAGGTGGAAATGGGGCGTGCTCGCGACGAGCCTGGGGTTGATGCTGGCGCTGACGGTGGCGTTCGGCGCCGCGGAGTACGTGTCATGAGCAGCGGGCTCCTGGCGCAGGCCCTGGAGCGCTACGCGGGGTTGCCCGCGAGCGAGCGCTTCCATGTCCACGCGCGCGCATCGTCGGCGCCACTGCTCGCGGTGGCCTCGCGGCTGCCAGCGGGGACGGTGGCGGACATCGGCTGCGGGCACGGGTTGTTGTCCGCGCTGATGGCGCTCGCGGTGCCGGAGCGCCGGGTGCTGGGCGTGGACCTGGATGCGCGCAAGGTGCGCTGGGCGCAGGAGGCGCTATCGGGGCTGCCCAACGTGACGCTGTCGGTGGGGTCGGTGGAGCAGCTGGCGGCGGAGCATTCCGGGACGCTCGACGCGGCGGTGGTGTGCGACGTGCTGTACCTGCTGCCGGAGGCGCAGTGGCCCGGGTTCCTCAAGGCCGTGCGCGGGTTGTTGAAGCCCGGGGGCCGCTTCCTGTTGAAGGAGGTGGAGGGGGATCGCTCCTGGAAGCACGCCAAGGCCCTGGCGCAGGAGTGGGTGATGGTGTCGCTGCTGGGGCGCACGAAGGCCAGCGGAGGCATGGTGCTCCGGCCGCGCGTGGACGGCGTGCGGATGCTGCGCGACGCGGGCTTCGAGGTGCGCGAGGTGGTGGGGCTGGGCGAGGGCTACACGACGCCGCACCTGCTCTACGACGCCGAGGCGCGCTGATGGGGCTTCAGCCCAACGCGCCGTAGTTCGCGAGCGCGATGTCCCGCTCCACGAGCTTCGCCTTCACCCGGGGGCTCGTGAGCGCCGCGAGCTCCGCGCCCCAGCCATAGCGCCACGCCGGGTCCTCCGGCACATGCGGCGCGCCTTCCCCGGGATGGCACCCCAGCTCGAAGTCCCCCGCCGGCAGCGCGTCCAGCACCGCCAGCAGCGCGGGCTCATCCAGCCGGCCCGCCTCGAACACGCCTCCCGCGCTCACCCGACGCACGCCCGGACGGGCCCGGGGCGCCGTGCGCGCCAGCACCGCCAGCACCGTCGTCTTCAACGCCGGCCCGGGAGCGCGCAGCCACGAAGCCCGCGGAAGCGCATCCGGCCACCGCAGGGGCAGCCCCTCCCGTGAGGCCATGCCCTCCACCACCGAACGCACCCCCGGCAACAGGTGCAGGTGCTGGTGCCCATCCAGGTGGTCCACCTGAGCGCCCAGCTCCCGAGCGCGGGCGAGCTGCGCGGACAGCTCCCGCTCCAGCTCCTCGCGTCGAACCTGCCCGGTGAGCCACGCCCGTGCGAAGTCCGCCCAACTGCCCCGGAGCCGCCCGTCCGGCGCCACCGTCCGCACCGACTCCGAGGGCGCGGCGCACCGCAGCCGCGTGGACAGCGCCAGGTGCACGCCCACCGCCAGCCCCTGCGCCTTCGCGAGCCCCACCGCCTCCGCCGCCGAAGGCCCCATGGCCAGCAGCGTGGCGCTGGTGACGATGCCGTCGCGGTGGGCCTTCAGGATGCCCGCGTCCAGCGACGGGTGCAGGCCCAGGTCATCCGCGTTGACGATGAGGCGCGTGCGCGGCGGCATGGGGCGTCCTACCCGCGCCCCGTGGTGCCCGTCACCGGACGCAGCGGCTGCACCGACGGCGGCAGGCGCACCGGCTGCAAGGGCGCCGTGGGCGTGCGCGTCTCCGGGTACAGGCTCACCAGCTCCTTCACCATCTTCAGGATGACCGACGGCGAGGCCAGCGTGGAGATGCCGCGCGTGCGCGGGAAGTAGTCCACGCCCATCTGGAACACCCGGAAGCCCTTGCGGATGGCCTTCACCACCAGCTCCGCGTCGATGAACGAGCCCTGGCTCTTGAGCTCCATCGACTCCAGCACCCGGCGGTGCATCAGCTTGAAGCTGAAGTTCACGTCCTTGATCTGGATGTCGAACAGCGCCCGGATGAGCAGGTTGTAGACGAACGAGTACACGATGCGCTTGGGGCCCTCGCTCGTGCGGTCGAACCGGAAGGCGCAGATCATGTCCGCCTCCAGGTACTCCATCAGGTGCAGCGCCCGCTCCACCTCCCGCATGTCGAACGGCAGGTCGATGTCCGAGTACAGCACCAGGTCCTTCGTGCTCGCCGTCAGCCCCGTGCGCATCGCCCCGCCCAGCTTCAGATTCACCGGGTGGGTGATGACCCTGAGCTGCGGCACCTTCGCCGCCAGCGCCTCGCAGACCTCCTGGGTCCGGTCCGTGGAAGCGTCATTGACGACGATGATTTCGAAGTCGTCCGTGAGCTTGGGCAGCACTTCGAGGGCGCGACTCACCGCGCGCTCCACGTAGTCCTCCTCGTTCCAGGCGGGGAAGAACAGGCTGATGCTCGGGTACTTGGCCACGGTCGTCATCTCGCGTCGTTCCGTCAGAAAGGAAACGGCGCTCGCTACCAGAGGGCGAGGTTCCGAGGCAAACCCCATGGCCTTCCCCGTGACAAACCCCTAGAGTACCGTCTAGTCATCATTTTACGGGGACACGGTGAAAACCAAGCCCTTCACGCTGCTGGTCGTCGACGATTCGCAGGCGCTGCTGCCCCACCTGGTGCGCACGCTCGGCCCGGAGGACTTCGCGCTCCGGGTGGCGCGCTCCGGGCCGGAGGCCCTGGGACTGACCCAGGAGGTAGATGGCGTCCTGCTCTGCCCCGGCGAAACGAACCCCACGGAGGCCCATGCGCTGCTGGAGGCGCTCACCCCACCTGCTCCCACGTCGTCCCGGCCGCCGGTGCTGGTGCTCTCCCCACCGGAAGACAAGGCCCTGAGGCTCGCCGCGCTCCGCAGGGGGGCTGAGTTGATTTTGACCCCCTGGGACGAGGAAGAGCTGCGACTCCGGCTATACCGGAGCCTCGAAACGTACCGCAAGTGGACAGAACTTCACTCCCAGGTGGAGGAACTGCGGCGCCTGGCCGTCACGGACGGCCTGACCCAGGTGCACAACCACCGCTACTTCCAGGAGCGGCTGCGCGAGGAGTTCCGCCGCGCGCAGCGCTACGACGAGAGCCTGTCGCTCATCCTGGTGGACCTGGACCACTTCAAGAACATCAACGACGGCCACGGCCACGGCGCCGGGGACCGGGTGCTGCGGGAGGTGGCCGCCTCGCTGCAGCACAGCGTGCGCGAAACCGACCTGGTGGCCCGCTACGGAGGGGAGGAGTTCGCCATCCTCCTGCCCTGTACCCACCTGCCGGGAGCCCTCACCGTCGCGGAGCGCGTGCGCAGGGGCGTTTCCGACCTGCATGCGGGCCCGGAGGGGGCCCTGCGCGTCACGGCATCCCTGGGGGTCTCCAGCTTCCCCCACCGCGCCATCCTCACCCCGGAACAGCTCCTGCTGACCGCCGACGAGGCCCTCTACCGCGCCAAGCGCGAGGGTCGCGACCGCATCTGCCTGCACCCGCCCGCACCCCTGTTTTCGGCACCACCCTCCCGGGTTGGCTGACCCGGGGGGGTCATGTACCCGGGGTCAGACTTGACCCGTTTGAGTGTGGTGGGTCTATGATGACCTTGCCCCTTTTTGTCAGGTCCTGGAAAATGGGCGTGATTCCCGGGGCTTATCCAAATCTCGGGTTTGGCAAGGCCATTGCAAATGTCGGAACCCGGAAACTTCATGGGAACCCTGGTGGCACAGGCACAAGCGCAGGACCCAGTCGCCCGCGGGCGGCTGCTGCTCGTGGACGACGAGGAGAACATCCTCAAGTCCATCCGGCGGGTGCTGCGGCGGGGTGAGTGGGACATCGAGACGGCGACGGACGCGGAAGCCGGCCTGCGCACGCTGGAGCGGTTCCACCCGGAGGTCGTCATCTCCGACTTCCGGATGCCGGGGATGAACGGGGTGGAGTTCCTCACCCAGGTGAAGCAGCAGGAGCCCCGGGCCCAGCGCATCATGCTGACGGGGCAGGCGGATCAGCAGGCCATCGAAGAGGCCATCAACCGCTCGGAAATCTTCCGCTTCATCTCCAAGCCCTGGAACGACAGCCACCTGGTGCTCACGGTCAAGAGCGCCTTCGAGCAGCACGCGCTCCAGACGGAGAACGACCGGCTCTACCGCGTCACGCAGGAGCAGAACGCGGAGTTGAAGCGCCTCAACGCGGACCTGGAGGAGCGCGTCGCGGTGCGCACGCGCCTCTTGTCCACCGCGAAGCGCGAGTGGGAGCTCTCCTTCGACTGCATGGAGACGCCGCTCGCGGTGGTGCGCGCGCGGGACTTCGCGGTGCGCCGCGCGAACGTGGCGTACGCGCAGGTGGCGCGCCGCTCCATTGAGGAAGTGCCCTCCGACGTGCCGTGCCACCAGTACCTCTTCGGCCGGGACACGCCGTGCGCGGGCTGCCCGCTGCCCTCCGCCATGGAGAGCGGCAAGGGCGCGCGCGGGGAAGTGCAGCAGGGCGGGCGCAGCTACGTGGTGGCCGCCTATCCGTTCGCCGGCGACGACCGCGCGGTGTGCACCTACCGCGACGTCACCGAGGAGCAGGCGATGACGCGCCGGCTCATCGAGACGGAGAAGATGGCGGCGGTGGGGCAGCTGGCGGGCGGCGTGGCGCATGAAATCAACAACCCGCTGGGCGGCATCCTCGCCTTCGCGCAGCTCATGTCGCGCGACGCGGGCCGCAGCAGCAACGACCTGGAGTCGCTGAAGCTGATTGAAGAGAGCGCGCTGCGCTGCAAGCGCATCGTGGAGAGCCTGCTGAAGTTCAGCCGGCACAGCCGCGTGGAGGACCGCCGCCTCTTCGACGTGTCCAAGTGCGTGGAGGACGCCGCGGTGCTCTTCCGCGCGCAGCTCAAGTCCATGCCCAAGGTGGAGCTGAAGCTGGGCCTGAAGGACGGGCTGCCCAAGGTGTACGGCGACGCGGGCCAGCTCGCGCAGGTGGTGCTCAACCTGCTGCAGAACGGCCTGTACGCGCTGCCCGAAGGCAAGGGGCGCCTGTCCCTGGAGACGGGCCGCGAGGGCGACCGGTGCTTCTTCGCGGTGGCGGACACCGGGACGGGCATTGAAGAGCGGCACCTGCCGCGCATCTTCGAGCCGTCCTTCACCACCAAGCCTCCGGGCGAGGGAACGGGCCTGGGCCTGTCCATCGCCTACCGCATCGTCCAGGACCATGGGGGCACCTTCCAGGTGGACACCCACGTGGGCACTGGCTCCCGCTTCACCGTCTTCCTGCCCATTCCCCTGCAGCTCGAGAGGTTGCCGTGAACCAAGTCAAGCGCGCCAAGGTCCTCGTCGTGGATGACGACTCCGTCGTCCTCAAGGCCGTCACCCAGATCCTCCAGCGGGAGGGGCACCCCGTCGTCGCCATCGACGACGCGGTGGAGGGGCTCGCGGCGGCGAAGGACCCGTCCATCGACGTGGTCGTGCTCGACATCAAGATGCCGCACCTGTCCGGCATGGACCTCCTGCGCGCCATCAAGGCGGACCGCCCGGACGTGGAGGTCATCATGATGACGGCCTTCGCCACCGTGGAGACGGCGGTGGAGGCGGTGAAGGCGGGCGCGTACGACTACCTCACCAAGCCCTTCGAGAACATCGACGAGGTGAGCCTCACGGTGGCCAAGGCCGCCGAGCGCAAGTCCCTCAAGGACCGCACGCGCGCGCTGGAGGAGGCGCTCACCGCGCGCAGCCAGTTCGAGGACCTCATCGGGCAGTCGTCGCAGATGCGCGCCGTGTTCAAGCTGGTGGAGACGGTCAGCCACTCCACCGCCACGGTCCTCATCCAGGGTGAGAGCGGCACGGGCAAGGAGCTGGTCGCGCGCGCCATCCACTACCGCAGCGCCCGCCGTGACAAGCCCTTCGTGGCCGTCAACTGTTCGGCGCTGACGGAGACGCTGCTGGAAAGCGAGCTGTTCGGCCACGTGAAGGGCAGCTTCACCGGCGCCACCGGCAACAAGAAGGGCCTCTTCGAGGCGGCCGACGGCGGCACCATCTTCCTGGACGAGATTGGCGACGTGCCCCCCGCCACCCAGGTGCGCCTGCTGCGCGTGCTTCAGGAAGGTGAAGTGAAGCGCGTGGGCGCCAACGAGCCCGTGAAGGTGGACGTGCGCGTCATCGCCGCCACGCACGTGGACCTGTCGCGCGCCAAGGAGCAGGGCAAGTTCCGCGAGGACCTGTTCTACCGGCTCAACGTCATCACCATCGACCTGCCGCCCCTGCGTGACCGCCCGGAGGACGTGCCGCTGCTCGCGCACCACTTCCTCAAGGTCTACACCGGCAAGGCGGACAAGAAGGTCAACGGCATCAGCCCCCGCGCCATGGAGGCCCTCACCTGCAACCGGTGGACGGGCAACGTGCGCGAGCTGGAGAACGTCATCGAGCGCGCGGTGGTGCTCACGGCCAACGAGGCCATCGACGTGGAGGACCTGCCGCCCGGCTTCCAGGCCGCGCCCCAGGCCGACTCGGCGGTGGAGGTGTTCAGCCTGGCGCACCTGCCGTACGCCCAGGCCAAGCGCCTGGCCATGCGCGCCTTCGAGCGCCGCTACCTGTCCGCGCTGCTGGAGAAGAACAACCACAACGTGTCCAGCGCGGCGCGCGCGGCCGGCGTGGACCGCTCCAACTTCCGCCGCCTGCTCAAGCAGTACGAGGTGGCCGGCCGGAGCATGAAGCCGCGCCAGGGCAAGGGGCCGGACTCGGACACCGGGCCGGGCGTTCCCGTGCTCGAAGCCGTGTCCTGACGTTGAGCCCCGCACGCGGGAGGAGGGCGCTTCAGCCGTCCTCCCCGGGCTCGCGCTCGCCCCCGGCTTCACGCCGCGCGGCGAGCTGCTGCTGGATGTTCTCGTAGCGCTCGGACAGTTCCGCCTCGAAGCCATTGCGCGTCGGGGTGTAGAAGCAGCGGGCGCGCAGCGCTTCGGGCAGGTACTCCTCCGGGACGTAGTTGCCCTCGAAGTTGTGCGGGTACTTGTACCCGCCGCCGTAGCCCAGCGACTTCATCAGCTTCGTGGGCGCGTTCCTCAGGTGCATGGGAACGGGCAGCGCGCCCTCCTTCGTCACGGCCTCGCGCACGGCGGCGTAGGCCGCGATGACGGCGTTCGACTTGGGCGCCAGCGCCAGGTACGTCACGGCCTGGGTGAGGGGCAGGGTGCCTTCGGGCAGGCCCATCAACTGGAAGGCCCGGAGCGCGTCCACCGCCACGCCCAGCGCGCGCGGGTCCGCGTTGCCCACGTCCTCCGACGCGAAGATGACCATGCGGCGGAAGATGAAGACGGGGTCCTCGCCCGCCTCCAGCATGCGCGTCATCCAGTACAGCGCCGCGTCCACGTCGCTGCCGCGCATGGATTTGATGAAGGCGCTGACGACGTTGTAGTGCTCCTCGCCGCCCTTGTCGTAGAGCAGCAGCTTCTGCTGGAGCGCCTCCTCCGCCACCTTGCGGTCCACCGCCGTGCCGCCATGGGCCGCGGCGGCCTCCAGCGCGGTGAGGGCCTTGCGCGCATCCCCACCGGCCGCGTCCGCGATGAAGTCCAGCGCCGCGTCGTCCACCGTCACCCGGCCGCCCAGGCCCTTGGGGTCCGCCACCGCGCGGCGCATCACCGCCACCAGCTCCTCCTGCTCCAGGCCGCGCAGGGTGATGACGCGGCAGCGGGACAGGAGGGCGGCGTTCACTTCGAAGGACGGATTCTCCGTGGTGGCGCCGATGAGGGTGACGGTGCCCTTCTCCACGTGGGGCAGGAGCGCGTCCTGCTGCGACTTGTTGAAGCGGTGGATTTCGTCGATGAAGAGCAGGGTGCGCTGGCGGTTCAGCTTCCAGCGGTCCTGGGCGCGGGCCACCGTCTCGCGGATGTCCTTCACGCCCGCGAGCACGGCGGACATCGTCTCGAAGGCGGCGCCGGTGGAGCGGGCGACGAGCTGGGCGAGCGTCGTCTTGCCGGTGCCCGGTGGGCCCCAGAGGATGAGGCTGGGCACCTGGTCGGCCTCCAGGGCGCGGCGCAGGAAGCGACCCTCGCCGGTGAGGTGCTCCTGGCCCAGGTATTCGGAGAGCGTGGTGGGCCGCATGCGCTCGGCGAGCGGCGCCAGGGAGGCCGTTTCCTTCTGGCTGGCGTGGTCGAACAGGTCCATGTCGTCCCTGAACCTAGCGTCCCAGCCGCTCCCGCGCCCTCCCGATGTCCCGGGGGGATGTCCGGCGTCGGACCGGTGCGTCAATTCCCTTGCCCCTCCGGCTGGCCGCCTGGACTAGAACCCGGGGGGCGTGCAGACCCTGGTCATCGTCGCGAAGCGAGACACCCCGCAGGCTACGGCCCTGGCGGCGGAGATCCATGAGCGCTACCCGCACCTCACGGTGCTGGCGGACCGTGCCCTGGCACATGCGCTGAACTGGCCGCGCGTGGAGGACCGGGAGCTGGCGGCGCGCGCGGACGCGGTGGTGGTGCTGGGGGGTGACGGCACCCTCATCTACGCGGCGCGGCTGCTGGGCGGCCGCAACGTGCCCATCATCGGCGTCAACCTGGGCAGCCTGGGCTTCATGACCGAAGTGCCCGTGGAGGAGCTGTTCACCCGGCTGGCGGACGTGCTGGCGGGCGACTTCCACGTGGACTCGCGGATGAAGCTGTCGTGCCGGCTGATGCGCGGGGGCAAGGTCCTCATCGAGGATGAAATCCTCAACGACGTGGTCATCAACAAGGGCGCCCTGGCGCGCATCGCGGACCACGAGACGTCCATCGATGGCGTGCCCATCACCACGTACAAGTCGGACGGAATCATCCTGGCCACGCCGACAGGCTCCACCGCGTACTCGCTGTCCGCGGGCGGGCCCATCGTGCACCCGTCGGTGGACTGCACCATCCTGTCGCCCATCTGTTCGCACGCGTTGACCCAGCGGGCCATCGTGGTGCCGGCGGACCGGACCATCCGCATCACGCTCAAGAGCGAGACGGCGGACACGTACCTCACGCTGGACGGACAGACGGGCCACTCGCTGCAGACGGGGGATTGCATCGAGGTCGTGCGTTCGCCCAACCGCGTGGGCCTGGTGCGCAACCCCCGCGTGGCGTTCTTCACCATCCTCCGGCAGAAGCTCCACTGGGGCGAGCGCTGAGCCACGCCGTCGGGAGTGGGGCTCCCCTCGTGACACGGGGGTAGGGTACCCTCCGGCCCCGTGACGACGGGTTCCCACACGACGCGGTTCGGGAAGTACGAATTGCAGCAGCGCCTGGGGGCGGGCGGGATGGCCGTGGTGCACCGCGCGCGCTTCACGCTGGCGCCGGGCGTGTCCCGCTCCGTGGTCATCAAGCGCGTGAGGGACCCGTACGCGCAGGACCCGGCCTTCGTGCGGATGTTCCTCAACGAAGCGCGCATCTCCATGGGCCTGAGCCACGGCAACATCGTGCAGGTCTTCGACTTCGGTGAGGTGGAGGGCGAGTACTTCCTCGCGATGGAGTGGGTGGACGGGCAGCCCCTGTCGCACGTGCTCAAGCGCTCGAAGCTGAAGGGGCTTTCGCACCTGCCCGCGCCGCTGGCGGTGGGGCTGGTGCTGGAGGTCTGCAAGGGCCTGCACCACGCGCACACCCGCCGCGACGAGGAGGGCCGTCCGCTGGGGCTGGTGCACCGCGACGTGTCGCCGGACAACGTGCTCGTCAGCTACGAGGGCGAGGTGAAGCTGTCCGACTTCGGCATCGCGAAGGCGCAGCTGTCGGATCAGCCGGAGACGGAAGCCGGCGTGGTGCGTGGCAAGTACATCTACCTGTCCCCGGAGCAGACGCGCGCGGAGGCATTGGATGCGCGCTCGGACGTGTACACGACGGGCGTGGTGCTCTTCGAACTGCTCACCGGCCGCCGACCGGTGGAGGGGGATGCGCACGCGGTGATGGAGCGCATCGCCAAGGGAATGGTGACGTCCGCGCACCAGTACGTGCCGGAGCTGGACGCTTCGCTCGTGGCGCTGGTGTCGCGGGCGCTGGCGCTGCGGCGCGAGGACCGCTTCACCAGCGCGGAGGACTTCCAGCGCGCCCTGGCGGAGTGGCTCGCGTACCGGGCGCCCCTGTTCCCCGCCACGACGCTGCGACACCTGATGGGCTGGCTGTTCGAGGAGGAGCTCAAGCTCGCGGGGCATGAGCCGCGCATCCCCGCGTCCTTCCTGCGCCAGGTGGCCATCTGGACGGGGGAGGACGTTCCGGGCGGAGCGGGGGAGCCCGCGACGGCGTCCTCGGTGCACCGGGCGCTGGACTCGGCGTATCCGCAGGAGCGGGAGACGGGGGCCGCCCTGGAGCCGCCTCCGCCGGAAGCGACGCGTGGGTCGGTGCCCGTCTGGATATGGGGGGCGCTCGCGGCGGTGGTCCTGGGGGTGTTCGTCTGGCGGGCGGTGGTCCCCGAGATGTCGGCCTCTCCCCTGCGAAAGCTCCAGGTGGTGACGAATCCGCCGGGCGCGCAGGTGCGCTGGGATGGCACGCCGGTGGGGATGACGCCGACCACGCTGGAGGTGCCCGAGGGGAAGGCCTCCCACCGGTTGGAGCTGCTGTTCGTGGGCTACCAGCCCTGGACGACCACGGTGTCGGAGTCGGAAGTGCCCGAGCGCGTGCAGGTGGCGCTGGAGCGGTTGGTCGCGGAGAAGCCGAAGCCCGAGCC
>NZ_RAWI01000789.1 GCF_003612125.1 Corallococcus praedator | reverse complement strand
CGGGCGTGTCCAGGGGAGGGGAGGGCATCGCGAAGCGCCAGCGGTGCGCCGCCGCCTCCACCGCGCGCACGTCCGTGCCCAGGGCCCGGGCGAACGCCTCCACGAGCTTCGGAGCCACCTCCTCCGGCGTCTCCTCCAGGTGCGCCGCGCTGTACTCCGGCGACCCGTGCAGCACCCACCGCTCACCCGTCGCTCGTCCCGGCTTGCTCGCCTCGCGGGACACCCAGGACAACGGCGAGTCGTTCACGAACGCCCCATCGAGCCCCAGCGCCATGGGCGCCTCGAACCGGGCCATCACCGCCCAGCACGGAGACAGCCGCGCCCCCTTCGCCTGATCCGCCAGCGCGGGCGCCCCCGCCAACAGGGGCACCGCTTGCGGAGCGGGAACCGCGGCCACCACGACCTCCGCCAGCCCCAGGTCCTCGCCCGAATCCGACGTCAGCCGCCACGCCGCCCCGTCCCGGGCCACCCGCTCCACCCGGACACCGCTCCGGACGTCCAGCCCTTCCGCGAGCGCCTTCGCCACCGAGTTCATCCCCGGCGCGCCCACGTACCGCACGGACTCCTTCGCCGAAGGCGTCACCGTCCCGCGCTCCAGCGTCCCGATGCGGCCCTGCCACTCCGCCGCGTCCCCCTGCGCCACCCACGCCTCCACCTGCGCCATGAAGAGCGGATCCCTCGCCGTGAAGTACTGCGCCCCAGGGTCGAACGTGCCGCCGTCCGGATTCCGCCGCGTGGACAACCGCCCTCCCGGCCCACGGCCCTTGTCCAGCACGCGCACCGGGAAGCCCGCACCCGTGAGCACCCGGGCCAGCGTCAGCCCCGACACGCCCGCCCCGATGACGGCCACGCGAGGCAGGGGACCATCACGGCGGGGCAACAGGTCATCCAGAACGCGGGAGGCGGGCATGGTCCGGGT
>NZ_RAWI01000788.1 GCF_003612125.1 Corallococcus praedator | reverse complement strand
CGGGGGTGACGCAGGAGCTGGCGTGGCCATGGTTGGTGGAGGGGGTGGCCCGGCTGGCGGACCACGCGGCCTTACGCGGGGTGGTGCTGGCGGTGGAGCCGGAGCCGGGGATGTTGGTGGAGACGGTGGACGCGTGGCGCCAGTTGCAGGTGAGCGTGGCGGCGAAGGGAGCGGCGCCGGTGCGGCTGGCGCTGGACGTGGGACACCTGCTGGTGACGCAGGAGCGGACGCCGGCGGAGGCGGTGCGCGAGTTCGCGCCGGTGCTGGGAACGGTGGCGCTGGAGGACATGAAGCGCGGCGTGCATGAGCACCTGCCGTTCGGTGAGGGGGACGTGGACGTGCCGTCCGTCCTGCGCGAGCTGATGCGCGTGGGGTACGACCGGCTCATCTGCGTGGAGCTGTCCAGGGATGCGCACCGGGCGCACGAGATGGTGCCCGGCGCGTTGGCGTGGTTGCGGGCGCGCCTGCCGACGGGCGCGGAGGTGGCGGCGTGAACGAACTGAACCGGCTGCGGATCTGCTTCATCTCCCGGCGCTTCTTCCCGGCGATCTCCGGGATGAGTGTCTATGCGCTCAACCTGGTGCGGGAACTGGTGGCGTGCGGGCATGACGTGACCATGGTGAGCCAGTACCGCAACGACCCGGCGGGCATGGCGGTGTACGGGGGCGGGCCACCGCCGGGGATTCCAGGCGCGCACGTGCTGGGGTGTGAGTCCCGGGGCGAGCAGCGCATCAACCACGGCCAGCCCGCGAGCTTCGAGCAGGACGTGGAGGACCTGGTGGACACGGTGATTCGCGAGCACCGGCGCCGGCCCTTCGACATCATCCACGCGCAGTATGGCTATCCCTGTGGCCTCGCGGCGCTGGAGGCGGCGCGGCGGCTGGGCCTGCCCAACGTGGTGTCCATCCAGGGCGGGGACGGGCACTGGGT
>NZ_RAWI01000787.1 GCF_003612125.1 Corallococcus praedator | reverse complement strand
CCCCCGGGCGGCCCGGCGGTGGATGAAGCCTCCAGGGAGCGCACGCCATGTCACGGTCGGATCCACGCCACGCGAAGCCTGTCTCCAACGCGGCGGAGTCCCCTTCCGACGCGGGGGCCGGGCGGACGCCCTCCGCGCTGAAGGACCTGCTGGAGGAGGTCCGTTCCCCGGCCGCGACGCGTTCGGACGTCTACCTGCTCGTCGACGCGCTGGGCCGGGCACCGGCGGCGGAAGAGCCGCACCGGGAGCGCGCCGACCTGCTGCTGCACCTGATGGCCCGCGACAATCCCGTGGGCGACTACACGGGCCGGAACGGGAAGACGGTGCGTCACGCGGCGCGGGATGCCCTGCTGGCGTTGGGCTTTCCATACGCGCTGGAGGTGCCACCCGAGTTGATGGGGCAGGCCCCGCCCACGCAGCCTCCCCGGACGGGAATCGGGAGGGGCGGGTTCGCCTCCCTGGCGATCCTCACGCTGTACCTGACGGTCCTCGGCTCATGGGCTGTGTGGAATGACCTGACGGTCCGGCGCTCCAGCCACGTGCTTCCCCCTCGGTTCACGCGCGACACCGCGATGTCCATCGCGTTCCTGGCGGCGTTCATCTGGCTGCCGCCGCTGGTTTCGCTGTGCGGTCATGCCTTGAAGCGCCGCTGGCTGCAGAGCATCGGCTCGACGCTCCTCGCGGTGCAGGCGATCCCCTGGGTGTTGATCGCTGGCGCCTCCCTCTGGAACGGACGTGAGCCCCTTCAAGCGGCCATCCTGCCCTGGTACCTGTCGTTGTGGGCCCTCTGGGCAACGCGCCCGTTGCCGAAGTCCCCGCCCTGACCTTCCACGCGGGAGCGGACCCGACGACAGACAGTGTCTCCAGGTTCCCTCCAGACCGCAGCCGCCGCCCCTTGCGCCCGGAAGGTGGGCGGGAGGATGACTGTCTTCAGGAGCGCCATCCCATGTCT
>NZ_RAWI01000786.1 GCF_003612125.1 Corallococcus praedator | reverse complement strand
CCCACGGAGCGCCCGGACTTGAACCGCCCCACGCTGATGCTTGCGCTGAGCCTGATGTGGCCCGCGCTGGCCCCCGCCCAGAGTCAGGAAGGCATGGGCCTCGATCTCACCGAGGACGCCCAGCCCAAGCCTGCCGAAGAAAACCCCGCGCCGCCGCCGGACGAGGAAGCCCGCCCCGCGTCGCCGCCCACCGCTGACAAGGCGAAGGACATCCCACCGGAAGCGCTGATGCCGCTGACGGACATCACCCAGGACGACCGGGTGAAGAGCGTCCAGCGCAAGGTGTATCTGAAGAAGCACCGCTTCGAGATCACCCCGCTGGTGAGCATCTCGGTGAACGACCCGTTCTATTCGAAGTTCGGGGGTTCGCTGCGCGGCGCCTGGTACCTGGCGGACACGCTCGCCATCTCCGCGCGCGGCTCGCTCATGCAGGTGCTGCCGTCGGATGACGTGCGCACCGCCAAGCGCACCTTCAACAGCAAGATCTACAACTCCGTGCCCCAGTGGTCCGCCATGGGTGACGTGGAGTGGGCGCCGCTGTACGGCAAGGTGTCCTTCCTCAACTCCATCCTCCACTTCGACGGCTACCTGATGGGCGGCATGGGCGTGGTGAAGACGGAGACCTCCGCGCTGCCCGAGCGCGGCCTCAACCCGGCCTTCGACCTGGGCCTTGGCATGCGGTTCGTCACCAAGGACTACCTGGCCGTCAACGTGGCCCTCATCAACACCTCCTATGTGGATCAGCCCCTGGGCAGCAGCAAGGGCGCCATCCAGAACATCATGACCCTCAACGCGGGCATCTCCATCTTCCTGCCGCTGCGCTCGACGGGGAGGGAGTCCGAATGAAGCCCGCCTTCCGTCTGCTCCTGACCCTGTGCGCGGGCGTGCCCGCGCTGGCCGGCGCCGCCGACCAGGCCGCCGCGCCCACCCCCGCGGCTTCGGCCCCTGCTGCTCC
>NZ_RAWI01000785.1 GCF_003612125.1 Corallococcus praedator | reverse complement strand
GGCGTGATGGGGAAGGACGGCATGCCCAGAAGCTTCGCCAGGGGCTTCAGGTTCATCAGCGCGGGGGCCTGCTCTTCCGCGCCCACCACGGCGATGGGGACGATGGGCGTGTTCGTCTCCAGGGCCAGCCGCATGAAGCCCAGGCCGAACTCCTGGAGCTGGTAGCGCTGGGGCCACAGCTTGTTGAGGCCGCGCGTGCCTTCGGGGAACACGAGGATGGCCTCCTCCGCCTCCAGCAGGCGGCGGCAGTTCTCCGGCGTGCCGACGATCTGGCCCACGCGCGCCATGAAGGTGGAGACGTAGGGCAGGGACGGCACCCACTTCTCCACCATGCTGCGGATGGCGCGCGGCGGAGAGCCCTCCACCATCAGGGCGATGCCAATCATCGCGCCGTCCATGGGCAGCTGGCCGGAGTGGTTGGACACCAGCAGCACGCGCCCGGCGGGGATGCGGTCCGCGCCGTAGGCCTCCACGCGGAAATAGTGGCGGTAGAGCCACAGGAACGGGGCGATGGCGGCCAGACTGTAGTCCAGATTGAACCCGAAGGGGTCCACCCCGTACTCGTTCTCCGTCCGGGCCAGGCCCTGGAGTTCGCCCGACTGCGCTTCGCCCGCCATGCGCTCGGTCCAGCCGCGCAGGCCCTTCTTCACCTTGTCGCTGAAACGCTCCAGCATGCCTGGCTCCTTAGCACCCCGGCACGCA
>NZ_RAWI01000784.1 GCF_003612125.1 Corallococcus praedator | reverse complement strand
GGGGGCGGAGGCCCGCGTCGAGGGGCGCAACGCGGAGCTGCTGCGCGAGATGCGGGGGGCGGAGCCTCGTGCAGAGGGGCGCGGCGAGGTCCGCAATGCGGATCCTCGCGCGGAGGGTCGCGGTGCGGACGCTCGTGGTTCCGAGGGCCGTGGTGCGGACGCCCGTGGTGCCGACGCTCGCGCCGAGGGCCGCAATACGGACGCCCGTGGTGCCGAGCTTCGTTCAGAGAACCGTCACGCGGAGGTCCGCGCTGATTCCCGCAGCCCGGACGCCCGCGCTGAACCCCGGGGCTCGGACCCTCGCATCCCGGAGCTCCGGGGTGCCGAACCGCGCGCTGACTCCCGGCCGGAGCCCCGACAGACGACGGGGGCGCGGCGCGCCCTGGAATCACCGCCCTCGCGCTCCATGCGCCCGGTGCGCCTGGAAGAGCCGTCCATCCCGACGGTGACCGTGGATGAAGGCCCCACGCTCGCGATGATGGATCCGCTCGGGCGTCTGGGACCTCCTGCTTCCGGATTCCAGGTGGAGGAGGACGCGCCCACGCTCGCCATGGTGGATCCGCTCGGCCGGCTGTCGCCCCGGTTCCCGTCGGACGAGGACGAGGACGCGCCCACCCTGGATCAGCGCCTGCTCGCGGCCCGGCTCCAGGAGGACGAGGACGACGCCACCCAGGACATGCGGTCCATCACCCGCGCGGAGGACGACGAGGGCCCCACGCAGGACATGCGCGCCGTGCCGCGCTCGGAGGTGCCCGCGTCGATCCGGTCGGGCGCGATGCCGTCGGCGGAGCACCGCCCGGTCCGGCTCCCGATGCCCGCGCCCCACGCCACCGTCGAGGAGATGACCGCGTCCACGGCGCCGCGCTCCGCCTCCCGGGCTCCCATGCCGAACGCCTGGGTCCCTCCGGAGCGCACGGCCACGCTCACCGAGCATTCCATCGCGGCACCGTCGAAGCGCCGGTGGCTCGTGTGGGGTGGGGCGCGGGCATCGGGAGCCGGAC
>NZ_RAWI01000783.1 GCF_003612125.1 Corallococcus praedator | reverse complement strand
GACTTCGAGGGCGCGGCGGGGGTGGGCACGGCTTCCATGCGGGACACTCCCGGGGCGGGTGACTCGGAGGCGGCGGCGAAGGCCGGAGTCTCCAACGGGGGAAGGAAGGACGCGTCTGAATCGTGCGACAGGGCCGGCGCGGCGTCGCGGCGCGGAAGGCCCGAGGAAACCGGAGCCTGCGCGGGCGCTTCCATGCGCGGGAGGCCCGACGCGGCCGGAGTCTGGGCGGAAGCCTCCATCCGAGGAAGACCGGAGGCAGCCTGGGCCTGCGCGGGGGCGGCTTCGCGACGGGGCAGACCGGGCGCCGGCACGGGACGCGCGCCATGGGCCTCCGTCCCGTAGGCCGGCGTGGGCACGGAGCCTGGACGGGGCTCCGCGTTCACCGGGGCCTGCGCCGCGCGAGGCACGGCGACGCCAGGATTCTGGAAGCCCGCATCCGACAGGGCGGCCGTGGGCGCGGCGCGCGGCGGGGCGCTCGCGGCCTGTGGGGCCGCATTCGGCGGCTGCACGGCAGCGGGGCGCGGCGGGAGCACGGCACCGGACGGTGCGTGCGCGGAAGGCTGCGCGGCGCGCGGAGGCACGGGCGCGGCGGCAGCGGGCGTGGCCACGCGGGGAGCCGCGGCGCGCTCAGGCTGTGTGGGAGCCCGGGCCTGGCCTTCCGCAGGCGGCGCGGAGGCGCGAGCCGTTGCATCGGCCTGCGGTCCGGAGGCCCGCGCGGCCGCGTCCATCGGCGGAGCAGGTGCACGCTGCGCCGCGCGAACGCCGGCCTCGGCCTGCGGCGCCGGGGCACGCACGTTCCCATCAGCCTGGGGCGCGGCGGCACGCACTGTCGCATCGGGATGCGGCGTGACGGTTCGCGCGGGCGCGGCGGAACGCACCGTCGCATCGGCCTGGGGGGCGGCGGCACGCACCGTCGCATCCGCCGGTGACGCGGACGCGCGCACCGTCGGTCCATCCGTCACGGGCACGGGAGCGCGGGGCGCGGCGGCACGCGGCGGCTGCGCGGCCGGGGCCTGCGGAGGCGCAGCG
>NZ_RAWI01000782.1 GCF_003612125.1 Corallococcus praedator | reverse complement strand
CCACCAGCTGGCGGCGGGCGGCGTTCAGCCCCACCCACCCCAGCGGCGCCATCACCGCGTCATACGCCAGAGCCTTCATGCGAAAACCCCCCTGCCTTCACGAAGCCTGAAGCGAAGCACCCGCGCGCTAGCGCGCGGTCTCCACCCGCCCCTGGGACGCCGGGGGCTTCTGGGCGGACGCGCTGGGCGCCTGCTTGCGCAACAGCCCCCACACCCCGTACGCGATGAGCAGGAGGCTGCCGTACTGCGCGGGCGTCAGGCCGAAGTAGCGCGCGTCCACGTACGACAGGTCGGTGGCCCGGAGGAAGTCCAGGCTGAAGCGGGAGATGGCGTACAGCAGCGCCAGCAGCGGCAGGAGCCGCCCCTTGAGCTTTCCAGCGTTGCGCAGCGCGTAGAGGAGGCCGGAGATGGCGAACAGCACCACCGCGTCGTAGAGGCCCAGGTCGTGCCGGTTGCCGTTGGGGAACTGCACCGCCAGGAAGAAGTCCGTCAGCCGCCCCGGGTGGTCGTGCACCGCGAAGCACCCCAGCCGCGCCACCGCCCACCCTGGCGCCACGCCCAGCGCGAAGCTGTCCGCGTAGTCGTTGAAGCGCAGCTTCTTCACCCGGAAGAACACCACCGCCGCGAAGATGCCGCCCAGCAGGCCTCCGAAGGACGACAGGCCGTCCCAGAACCGGAGGATTTGAAACGGACTCTTGGACAGCTCCTCCGGGTGGTAGAAGAACAGGTGCACCCAGTGGCCGAAGAGCATGCCGGCCGCCACGCCCCACATGGCGAAGTCCGCCAGGGGGTTCGGATCCAGGCCCTCGCGCTCCGCCTGCTTCGTCAGCAGCTTCGCGGCCAGCAGGATGCCCGCCGCCACGAAGACGTTGAAGGGGTTCAGCTCCAGGGGCCCCAGCTTGAACGAGGGGGCGTGCCAATAGGGAATCAAGAGGGCTCCAGAAAAGGCCAGGACCCATCCCAGGGGTGGACGCGGGAAGGGTCGAACCCGAACAATCGGCGCATCCCGGGCTTCCCTCCACCTCTTTCTTGCTGCCCC
>NZ_RAWI01000781.1 GCF_003612125.1 Corallococcus praedator | reverse complement strand
AGATGTGTAATAAGAGACAGGCCACGCGTGGGTTTCCAGCGTGGTGGTGGACGGGGCGCACGCATCCGGCACGCCCGGAGGCAGCACATCCAGGTAGAGCCCATCCAGTTCCTGGTGCATCCCCCGCGCATCCACCGATGAGCGGCCTGTCACGGGGTCGCGCCACCGCGAGCCCGCCGGTTCGACAATCAAGGCGCCGAAGAGTCCGTGCACGTTGGTGCCGTCCTCGCCTCCGGAGTAGTTCCCGCCGTCGTGGATGGGGAAGACGCCCTCGTTCTCACAACGCCAGTCGTAGACGTGGCGTCCGCCGGTGCGCACGAGACTGGAGGGTGAGCGTCCGACGTGGGAGCCATCATCCTCCTTGACGTCGTAGCCCCCACCCACGAGGTGCAGCCCCACCTTGCGACGCTGGATCTCGTTGCGAAGCTCCACCTGGAGGAGGTCGCCCTTGCGAGCGCGCAGCACCAGCGGACGCATCAGGGGATGGGGCTGGCGAGCTTCCTCAGGAGTGGAAGGCAGCGTGATTCCCAGCACGTCGGCGCGGGCCTTCGCCTTCGCATACCAGGTGTCCGGCGTGTCGGAGGTCTCCGGGCCCGGTGGCAGGCCCACCCGGCCCAGGGCCTGGATGTACTTCAGGATGGGGACGTTCTTCGTGAGCGCGAAGATGAGCCCATTGTGGTCATGATCGCCTTCCCTGTTGAAGTAGATCACCACCTGAAGCGCCGTGACCTGATATTTCATTGCCACGGCGGTTGCCGCCTCACGTCCCCTGCCCATGCAAGCCTCCCCCCCCCCCAGACGGGAGCATCGCTTCTGAAGCGACGCAGTGTGGGCCATCCGGGATGGCCGGATGAAGCCGGCCATCCCGTCCCTGTCCTTGGAAGGACACGGACCCAGGTGCGGAACCTGTGTCTGTCTTTCCACACGGCTCTCCCGGCGGATGGGAGGGGGC
>NZ_RAWI01000780.1 GCF_003612125.1 Corallococcus praedator | reverse complement strand
GCGCCTCGCTGTGGGTGGGGCCGTCCGCGGAGGTGGGCTCGCCATGATGCTGGAACTGGAGGCGCGGCACTGGAGCCAGGTGCGCGTGGACGACGAGCGCTACCTCTGCCTGCGCCTGGGGGATCGCTTCAGCGTCATCCTGGACCGCTGCAAGCACAAGGGCGGCCCCCTCAGCAAGGGCACCTGGGACGAGGCGGCCCAGGGCATCCGGTGCCCGTGGCACGACCTGCTCAACACGCCCAGGGACCTGGCGCGCCGGCAGGTGCCGTCGGTCCGCGTGGGGTCGGTGCTCCGCTTCCTCGTTCCGGACCCTCCCGCGGCGCCCGAAGCCCCGGCGCGCGGCGCCCCGTCCTCTTCGTAAACCCTTTTCGCTTTCACGGCGGACACCTCATGGCCGAGCTCGTCACCCCTTTGTCGCCTGCTCCGGTGGAGCCTTTCTCCCAGGAGGATGCCGACGGCTTCCAGCCGCTCAGCCACGCCCAGCAGCGCATCTGGCTGATGGAGCAGCTGCATCCCGGCACGGCCTTCGCGAACCTGGGAGGGCTGCTGGTGGTGCGCGGGCCGGTCCGCCTGGAGCTGCTGGCGGAGGCGCTGGAGCGCTTCGCGCGGAGCACGGAGGCGCTGCGGCTGGAGCTGCGCGTCGAGGACGGGCAGGCACGGCAGCGGCTGGGGGCCGTGCACGGGGGCCGCGTGGAGCAGGTGGACTTCTCCCGGGAGGCGGATCCGCACGCCGCCGCCGAGCGCTGGTGCACCGAGCAGGTGCGGACGCCCTTCGCGCTTCCGGGCGGGCCGCTGTTCCGCCTGGCGGTGGTGAAGCTGGGCGAGCGGCGCGGGGGCTACTTCGCCTGCGTGCACCACCTGGTGGGGGACGGGTTCTCCCTGGGGCTCCTGGTGCGCGCGGTGGGCCGTCACTACGCGGCGCTCGAGGCGGGCGTGGACGTGGCCCCGGAGCCGGAGCCGTCCTACCTGCGGTACGTGGCGCGGGAGCGCGACTACCTCGCGTCGGCCGAAAGCCGGGAGCACCGCCAGCAGTGGCATGAGCTGCTCGGGGG
>NZ_RAWI01000077.1 GCF_003612125.1 Corallococcus praedator | reverse complement strand
CCCCGGGAAAGCCCCCGTCCGTGCTGTCTCTTCTCAAGCGGTACCGCCGCTTCCTTCTCGTGGTCGCCCTCCTCCTGTATCCGCTCGGCGCCTTTTTGCTGGGCGGGCGGCGGGGCAGGGATCCTAATTTCATCGACCGGGGCGTCATCGCCCTGACGGCGCCCGTGCAGCAGGGCCTCACCGCCGGCATCGAGGGCATTGTCGCAACGGTGCGCAACTACCTGGACCTGCGCGGCGTGCGCCAGGACAATGACGCGCTGCGGCTGGAGAACCTCCAGTTGAGGGCCACGGTGCAGGTGCTGGGGGAGACGCGGTCTGAGAACGGGCGGCTGCGCAAGCTCTTGTCCTATTCAGAGGCGGCGCCGGGCCCGGAGATTCCGGCCCGGGTGGTGGGCGTCAACCCGGTGGCGAAGCTCTTGTCGGTGCGGATCAGCAGCGGGGAGAAGGACGGGGTGTTCCGGGGCATGTCGGTGGTGACGCCGGACGGCATCGTGGGGCAGGTCATCCGGTCCACGGGCGGCTACGCGGACGTGGCGCTGGTGACGGACCCGCAGAGCCGGGTGGCGGTGCGGGTGCAGCGCTCGCGGGCGCGCGGCACCGCGGCGGGCGCGGGCAACGGCCCCCTGAACCTGGAGAACATGCTGCGCACGGAGGACGTGGAGAACGGCGACCTCATCATCACCGCCGGCACGGACGGCATCTATCCGCCGGGGCTGGTGGTGGGGCGGGTGACGCAGCTGGAGAAGAAGGAGCACGGCATGTTCCAGGGGGCGGACATCCAGCCGGCGGTGGACACCAGCCGTCTGGAGGAGGTGCTCGTGGTAGGCAGTCCCTACAGTGAGATGGGCTCCGGTGGGGCCTCGGCGGAAGGCGCGCAGAAATGAAGTTCCTGGTGACAGTGGCCCTCGCGCTGGCGTTGCTCACATTGGAGTCGGTGTTCGTCCAGCAGGCGGGGCTGGTGCTGGGCCGCGTGGACGTCACGGTGGTGCTGGTGGCCTTCCTCGCGCTGCGCGCGACGCTCACGGAGGGCGCGTGCTCCGCCTTCGCGGTGGGCTACCTCCTGGACCTGATGAGCGGCCAGCCCACCGGCCTGTTCACGTTCCTGGCGGTGTTCACCTTCCTGGTGGGCCGGCTGGTGGCGTCGTTCGTGGATGTGCGCGGCCCGGTGGCCTTCGCGCTGTTCGCCATGGGCGCGGACCTGGGACATGCGCTCCTGTCCACGTTCTTCACCTGGCTCACGGTGAAGGAGGGCTCCACGGCGCCGCTGTTCGCGGGGATGCCGGTGCAGCTGGCGCTCACGGGGCTGGCGGCGCTGGTGCTCTTCCCGCTCTTCAAGCGCTTTGAAGTGGCCCAGGAGCGGCCGGCGGGGTTGCTCCGTTGACGCCTCCGACGATTGGCAACACCACCCCGGGGCGCGACCTGAAGCGCCGCTTCCTGTGGCTGGGCCTGGCGATGTCGCTGGGCATCGTGGCGCTGGCCATCCAGCTCTACCGCCTGCAGCTCATCCGGCATGAGGAGTACGCCGCCAAGAGCGTGGCGAACTTCGTGAAGGAGGTGCGTCTGCGCGCGGACCGTGGCGTCATCAAGGACGCGCGCGGCACCATCCTGGTGGACAGCCGTCCGTCCTTCGACGCGTTCGTCACGCCCGCCTTCTGCACGGACTGCTTCGAGCAGGTGATTCCGCGCCTGGGCGAGCTGCTCCAGTGGGATCCCGAGCAGCGCAAGAAGATTGAAGACCTGGTGCGCGCAAGCCGCAGGAACGCGCCCTTCATGCCGGTGCCCGTGCGGGTGGACCTGACGCGCGACGAGTACGACCGGCTCAACGCCCGGCGCGACATCCTGGACGGCGTGGAGGTGGTGCCCGTGCCGCACCGCAACTACCGCGCGGACACGGTGCTGTCGCACGTGCTGGGCTACATGAACGAAATCACCCAGGAGGAGCTGGAGCGCCTCAACGGGGACGGCGCGAAGTACGCGCTGGGGGACTACATCGGCCGGCGGGGCCTGGAGCGCTACTTCGAATCCAAGCTGCGGGGCCAGGACGGCGTGCGCAAGGAAGTGGTGAACGCGCGCGGCCAGACCATTCGGGAGCTCAACGAGAAGCTGGGGGAGAACTCGGTGATTCCGCCCACGGCCGGCGGCAACCTGGTGCTCTCGCTGGACATGCGCCTGCAGGAGGCGGCGGAGCGCTCCTTCCCGGGCGTGACGGGCGCGGTGGTGGCCATCGACGTGAACACCGGCTTCATCAAGGCGCTGGTGTCCCGCCCTGGCTTCGACCCCAACTTGCTGACGGGCCGCGTGACGCCGTCGCAGATGGCCACGCTGGCAAGAGACCCGCTCCACCCGATGATCAACCGCGTGGCGGCCGAGCACTACAGCCCGGGCTCCACGTTCAAGGTCGTGACCCAACTGGCCGCCTTCAAGTCCGGCGTGTTCCGCCCGGAGACGGTGGTGCAGTGTTCCGGCGGCTACCGGCTGGGCGCGCGCGTCTGGCGCTGCCACAAGGACAGCGGCCACGGGCCCCTGGACGGCAAGGGCGCGATGAAGGCGTCGTGCGACTCGTGGTTCTACAAGGTCGCGGACACCATCGGCCTGGACCCCATCGCGGAGATGGGCAAGTCGCTGGGCCTGGGGCGTCCCACCGGCATCGGCGTGGTGGCGGAGGTGCCCGGCATCATGCCCTCCAGCGCGTACCACGACAAAGCGTCCCCCGGCGGCTACACCAAGGGCATGGCGCTCAACAGCGCCATCGGCCAGGGCGACGACAACGTGACGCCGCTTCAGCTCGCGCTGGTGTACGCGGCGATCGCCAACGGCGGGAAGCTCTACAAGCCGCAGATGGTTCAGCGGCTGGAGAACCTGGACGGCCAGGTGATGGAGGAGTTCAAGCCGGAGGTGGTCAGCCGCGTGGACATGAACCCCGCGCACCTGAAGGCCATCGTGGAGGGACTCGTCGCGGTGGCGCAGGAGCCCGGTGGCACCGCGTACCGCGCGAAGATGAAGTCGGGCCTGCCGCCGGAGATGCACGTCGCGGCGAAGACGGGCACCGCGCAGGTGGCGCGCATTGGCGCCATCCGTCTGAAGACGCACCAGATGAGCTACTTCGAGCGCGACCACGCGTGGTTCGCGGGCTTCGCCCCGGCGGACAAGCCGGAGCTGGCCGTGGTGGTGCTCAACGAGCACGGCGGCCACGGCGGCGTGGACGCGGCGCCCACGGCGATGGCCGTGATGAAGAAGTACTTCGAACTGAAGGCGGAGGACGCCACGTCACCCCTGCCTCGCGCCAACCAGCCCTACACGCCGTCGCTGCCCCCGGTGCCCACCCTGGACCCCACCGCGCTCACGCGCAGCGTGGTGCCGCCGCCCCGGGTGAACCTGCCGGGGGAGCCCATGCAGCCGCCCTCTGAGACCGGAGACGACAGTGCAACTTCGGATTGAGCGCCGGATGATGCCCCACGTGCCGTGGGGGCTCGTCATCTGCGTCCTGGGCGTGTGCCTGCTGGGCATCTGGAACCTGGCGTCCGCGTCCCGGCCCCCCATGGCGCCCGTCTGGACGAGCCAGGCGCTCTACCTGGCCGTGGGCCTGGGCGCGGTGCTGATGGTGTGCCTCGTGGACTACCGCTGGATCCAGCGGATGGCCTTTCCCATCTACGTGGCCAACATCCTGGCGCTGCTGGCGCTGCGCGTCTTCGGCCACACGGCGAAGGGCGCGGAGAGCTGGTTCGTCATCGGCCCGTTCCGCCTGCAGCCCGCGGAGTTCATGAAGATTGGCGTCGTGCTGATGCTCGCCAAGGTCTACCACGACGACTTCCAGCCCAACCAACCGTCCTACGGGCTCATGCGCCTGTGGAAGCCGGTGCTGGTGGTGATGGTGCCCTTCGTGCTGGTGCTGGTGCAGCCGGACCTGGGCACGGCGCTGATGATCTTCCTGTCCTCCGGCACCGTCATCCTCTTCGGCAAGGTGCGCTGGTATCTGGCCGGCACGCTGGTGCTGGGCGTGCTGGTGGGCGGCCTCATCATCTGGAACGACTACGTGCGGGAGATGCCCGAACCGCGCTCCACCGTCGTGCGCCACCACCTGAAGAAGCACCAGAGCCAGCGCATCTCCGGATGGTTGGATCCCGAGGCGGACCTGCGCGGCTCCGGCTACCACGCCGCGCAATCCAAGATTGCCGTGGGCAGCGGCGGCCTCACCGGCAAGGGCTGGCGCGAAGGAACCCAGACAGGTCTGCGTTTCCTGCCGGAACAGCACACGGACTTCATCTTTTCCGTGTGGGCCGAGGAGCACGGCTTCTTCTCATGCTTGCTGCTCTTGCTGCTCTACGGCGGCATCTTCATCCTCGGGCTGGGGGTGGGCTTCAGCGCGCGGGATCGTTTTGGAGCGTTCGTTGCCGTAGGGGTGGTGGCCACACTTTTCTGGCAGGTGTTCGAAAACATCGGCATGGTCATTGGCCTGTTGCCGGTGACGGGCATCACGCTGCCCCTCATGAGCTATGGCGGCTCCTCGATGCTGTCGGTGATGCTGTGCATCGGGCTGCTGGTGAACATCAGCATGCGCCGTCACATGTTCTGACGACGGCCGGAGGCTTCGATGGTGCAGAGGAAGGGTGCCGTGAAGGCCAGCTCCGAGGTCCGGGAGCTGGAGGGCGCGGTGGCGCCGCGCGCGTATGTCCCGCCCGTGGGAGTCGGGGCCGGCCTGGGGGCCTCACGCGTCGTGCCCACGCCCGGCGTGGCCCCGCGCATCGAGATGAATCAGGGCGAGCCGGAGCACCGGCACTTCCCGCGCGCGAAGCTGGCCACCCACTTCGACCTCTGGATGGATGATGGGGAAGGGGGCCGGCGCTTCTCCGCCAACCTCGTCTCCATCAACGTGAGCGTCAGCGGCGCGTTCCTGGCGAGCACGTTCTTCCTGCCCATGGGCACCGTGGTGCGCGCGCGCTTCGCCCTGGAGGAAGGCGCGGCGCCCGTGGAGACCCGCGCGGAGATCGTCCGGGAGGAGCGGGGACCGGAGGAGGAGGGCAAGAGTGGCTTCGCCCTGCGCTTCCTGGACTTCTCCGGTCAGACAGAGGTGGCGCTGGCCCGGCTCTTCCTGGGCGCGCGCCTGCGTGCCTTCACGGAGGACTATCTCAAATCCGCCCGCGCCCGCTCCCTGCCCAATGAGCTGGAGCGGGTCATCGACGTGATGGCGGCCTGGGAGCTGCTCAAGGCCACCACGCCTGGAGACCCCTGGCGCGGTGAGTAGGTCCCAGGAGGCTCAGGCGGGCTTGCCGGTGGCGATCTGCCGCCGACGCTCGGCCTGGTAGTGCGCGGAGCACAGGCCCTTGGAGCGCTGCTCGCGGGTGCAGCCATTCACCGTGCAGCGGCGATCCATGGGCACCGGCCCGCCCGCGACCGTCTTCGGCGGACGGCCCCGGCGGCGGCCCGCCATCACCGCGCCATTGCCCGGCGACGGCGCCACGCTGCCCATTCCCGGCATCCCCGTGTTCAGCGCGCGCAGCATGCCGCGGCCGATGGCGTCACCCAACGCCTCCGCCCACGACGTCAGGGCAGGGGTCAGCGGCGCTTGCGAGGTCAATTCTTTGCGAAGGCGTGCCATGAAGAACTCCTGTTGAAACTCGCCAATCAAGACAGGCGTGTACTTTTGTCTTCTGTCTGGTGTGGCGAACTCTGTCAACAAGACACGTCAGGGTCTTGTTTGACTCGCAATGCAGTTTCAATGTCTGTTGAACAAAACATGACGGGAGGATCGTCCCACCGTCCTGCCAGGGCATTTGTCTCAACACCAGAGAAACGGCAACCGTGAGGGGCGTTTGGCACCCGGTACGTGAAAGCCCTTACCGTCGCGGTGAGTTGTCTTTCTACAGACATATCGAACGCGCACCGTGTCACAGCCGGGTGTCTTCTGCCGGGATGCACAAAGGGGCGCCGGACATGAAACGTCCCCTCGCACCGCGCGCGAAGCCTGGTGGAGGACCAGGTGCGTCATCGGTGGGAGGGGACAGGAGGGCCTGTTCGCCCGTGCGGCTAGAGGCTCTTCTTGACGGCGTCCTCGATGCGAGACTTGGGGACCGCGCCGACGATCTGCTCCACGACCTTGCCGCCCTTGAAGAGCAGCAGGGTGGGGATGGAGCGGATGCCGTACTTCTGGGGCGTGTCCTGGTTCTCGTCGATGTTCATCTTCGTGAAGCTCACCTTGCCCTTGTACTGCTCGGACAGCGCTACCACGGAGGGTGCGATGGCCCGGCAGGGCGCGCACCAGGTGGCCCAGAAGTCCACGAGCACGGGCTCCTGTGAGTCCAGCACCAGCTTCTGGAAGTCCGAATCCTTGATGTCCTTCACTTCGCCAGCCATGTCGTCTCCTCGGGGCGGTCCCACACCTGCCGACGCGCGCCCTGTTAGTACGCGTCCGGGGGCCCCGCAAGCAGCGGGATCCGGCCCGGCCCCCCGTTGAACGGATGCGGAGGGTGCCAGGGGGTTGCACCCATTTCGCGGCCCCCCGGGAGGGGCGGTGGTGTAGACTGGACGACGTGACGAAGCTCTTCCTGTCCCAGGCGCAGCTCGAGGAGTGGGCGCTGGCGGACAAAGCAGACCTGCGCGAAGGACGGCTGGTGGTGGCCGCCGAGGGAGGGACCGACTGGCCCCTTGCTCCGGCCGTTCACGTCGTGCAGCTGGTGTCCGGGGAGGACACCCACCAGCTGGTGTCGAAGGTGAAGACGGAGGAGCAGCTCGGCCGGCTGGGGGCCGAACAGATGGCCGACTCCATCCTGGTGGGGGACTCCGCGTACGAGGTCGTTCCGGGCTATGTCGCTGAAGTGAGCGCGCCTTCTCCGGAACGCAAGCCGAACTCGGAGACCGATCTGCTGGCGGCCTTCATTCTCAATAAAATGGGTTGAGGGTGGGCTGAATGCCTCCTCGGCCGGGGTTATGAGCCTGCCGCCATGAGCCACACGCTCGTCTCACTCGCCTGCCACGCCTACGGGCTGGCCGCGCTCGTCTACCTTGCCTACCTGGTGCGCCAGTCGCAGGTGCTCGCCGTGTCCGGGCGGGTGCTCGTGGGGACAGGGCTCCTGATGCATTGCGTTGCCCTCGTCGAAATGATGGGGGTCCAGGGGGGCCGGCTGGTGGGGCCCGCGCAGGGCCTGTCCACCTTCGCCTTCCTGCTGCTGGCGCTGTTCCTGGCGTTGGATGTGCGCTACCGCAAACCTGTCATCGGCGCGTTCCTCACGCCGCTGGCGGTGGCGGTGATGCTCATCGGGATGTTGTTGCATGGCGGCCCGGCGCCGCTGCCGGCGGAGGTCCGCCAGCCGCTCCTGCCGGTGCATGTCACCATCGCGCTCCTGGGCATGACGGCGTTTGGCGTGGCCGCGGGGGTGGGCGTGATGTACCTGCTGATGGAGCGGCAGGTGAAGACCAAGCACTTCGGGTTGTTGTTCGCGCGGCTGCCTTCACTGGAGTTCCTGGACACGCTCAACCGGCGGCTGGTGGTGTGGGGTTTCATCGCGCTGTCGCTGACGCTGGCGACCGGGGCGCTGTTCGTCTCCACGGTGCCGGGGCTGGCGTGGCACTTCGACGCCAAGCAGCTCGCCACGTTCATTGCCTGGGGCGTCTTCGCCGCGCTCGTCAACGCCCGCATCTTCGCTGGTTGGCGCGGCCGTCGCGTCGCCCTGCTCACCATGGCGGGCTTCTGTCTGGTGCTGGTCTCCTTCCTGTCGTCCTACGATCTGTCCGCCGCTGGCCCGGGGATGCCGTAGCCATGGAATTCATCTGTATTGGCGTCTCCCACCGCACCGCCCCCCTGGGCATCCGGGAGCGGTTGGCATTGCCCGAAGCCCGGCAGACGGAAGTGTTGCAGCGGCTGGCGCAGGCGCCGGTGGAAGCGCTCTGGGTGTCCACGTGCAACCGCGTGGAGGTGTATCTGGCGGCGCCCAGCGCGGAGCAGGCGCGGGAGCGCGCGCATGAAACCCTGCGGTCCCTGGGGGGCGCGGAGGCGATGGAGCACCTCTACGAACACCAGGGCGAGGCGGCGCTCGTGCACCTGTTCCGCGTGGCCTCCAGCCTGGACTCCATGGTGCTGGGCGAAGCGCAGATCTTGGGTCAGGTGAAGGACGCCTTCGAGCGCGGGCAGGGCGCGGGCGCGGTGCGCGGGGAGATGACGCGCGCGTGCGCGGCGGCGTTCGGCTGCGCCAAGCGCGTGCGCACGGAGACGGCGGTGGGGCGCGCGGCCACGTCCATGGCGTCCGCGGCGGTGCAACTGGCGAGCAAGGTGTTCGACGGGCTCAAGGACAAGACGGTGCTGGTGGTGGGCGCCGGGGAGATGGGCGAACTGGCGGCGCGGCACCTGATGAACGCCGGCGCGGGGAAGCTCGTGGTGACCAACCGCACGCTGGCCCGCGCGGAGGCCCTGGTGGCGGAGGTGGGCGGCGTCGCCCGGCCCTTCGAGGAGTTGTTCACGCTGCTGGCGGCCGCGGACGTGGTGGTGACGAGCACCGCGTCGCCGGTGCCGCTGTTCACCCGCGAGAACGTGGGGGCGCTGGGCAAGGCGCGCCGGGGCCGGCCGCTGTTCATGGTGGACCTGGCGGTGCCTCGCGACATCGACCCGGCGGTGGGCACGCTGGACTGGGTGCACGCGTACGACGTGGACGACATCCAGAAGTTCGTCGCGGACAACGCCGCCCAGCGCGCGGAGGAAGCGCACAAGGCGGGCGGGCTGGTGGCGCAGGAGGTGGCGCGCTTCGCCCGGGAGCGCGCGCTGCGTGAAGGCATGCCCGTGCTGGCCCGGCTGCGTCAGCGCGCGGAGGGCATCGCGCGGGCGGAGGTGGAGCGCACGCTCCTGGGATTGGGCGACGGGCTCACCGACAAGCAACGCAAGAGCATCGAGGCCATGGGGCGCGCCATCGTGAACAAGCTGTTGCATGAGCCCACCGCGCGGCTGCGCGCCGTGGGGCCGCAGGGTGAAGGCAACCGTCTGGCGGGCGCCGCCGCGGAGCTGTTCGGCCTGACGGAGGAGGAGGCCGCCGCCATCGCGCCGGAGCCGGAGTCCGAATCCCTGACGAACCACGTGGTGGCCGCGGGGAGCCGGCGATGAAGGCCGTGAGGATCGCGACGCGGCAGAGCCCGCTGGCGCTCTGGCAGGCGCGGCACGTGGCGTCGCTGCTCACCGCGCGAAACCCGGGCCTGGAGGTGTCGCTGGTGGAGATGACCACCGAGGGCGACCGCTTCCTCTCCGCGCCGCTGTCCGCCGTGGGGGGCAAGGGGCTGTTCGTGAAGGAGATTGAGCAGGCCCTGCTGGATGGCCGCGCGGACGTGGCGGTGCACAGCCTCAAGGACATGACGTCGGTGTTCCCGGACGGTCTGATATTGGCGGCGGTGCCGGCGCGCGAGGATCCGCGCGACGCGTTCTGCAGCGCGGAGGGACACACGCTGGAATTGCTGCCGGCGGGCGCGAAGGTGGGCACGTCGTCCCTGCGCCGCAGCTGCATCCTGCGCTCGCGCCGTCCGGACCTGGAGATCGTCTCCCTGCGCGGCAACGTGCAGACGCGGCTGCAGAAGACGCGCGAGCTGGGGCTCGCGGGCGCGATGCTCGCCGCGGCGGGCTTGAAGCGCCTGGGCCTGGACCACCACATCACGCAGGTGGTGTCCGTGGCGGACAGCCTGCCCGCGGTGGGGCAGGGCGTGCTGGCCATCCAGTGTCGCGAAGCGGACGCGGACGTGCGCGCGCTGCTGGCGCCCCTGGAGGACCTCACCACGCGCGGCGCCGTGCGGGCCGAGCGCGCCTTCCTGGCGAAGCTGGAGGGCGGCTGCTCCGTGCCCCTGGCGGGCCATGCCACGGTGGCGGACGGACAGGTCCACCTGCGCGGGCTGGTGGGCCGTCCGGATGGCACACGCGTGGTGCGGGGTGAGGTGAAGGGCCCCGTCGCGGAGGCGGAGCGGCTGGGCGAAGCGCTGGCGGATGAACTGCTGTCGCAGGGCGCGGGGGACATCCTGCGCGATTTCGGCCGACGCGACGGCGCGTCCCGCGCCTAGAGTGCCGGCCCGTGGACCGGCGACTGGAAGGCATCCGAGTTTTGGTGACACGCCCGCGTGAGCGGGCCGAGGAGCTGTGCTTCCTGCTGGAGGACGAAGGCGCGGATGTCTTCAGCCTTCCGCTGCTGGAGTTGCGCCCCCCGGAGGACCCCCGGCCGCTCGCGTCCGCGGCCGAGCACGTGCAGCGCTACCACTGGGTGGTGTTCGCCAGTCCCTCCGCCGTGGAGTCCTTCCTGGAGGCCCTGCGGCTGGCCGGCACGTTGGACCGGCTGTCGCGCGTGAAGCTGGCCGCGGTGGGGCCGCGCACCGCGAGGACGGTGGAAGCCTTTGGTCTTACGGTGGCCGCGGAGCCCACGGAGGGCACGGGCGTGGCGCTGTTCACCGCGCTGAGGGACCTGCTCGGCCCCGACGACGACGTGCTCCTGCCGTCCGCGGAGGAGGGCCGGCGCGAGCTGGAGGACGGCCTGCGCGACCTGGGCGTGCGCGTCACGCGCGTGACGGCCTACCGCTCCACGCCCGCGCCCCTGCCGCCGGAGGCGCTGGCCCACCTGTCGGAGGCGCCGCCGCAGGTGGTGCTCTTCGCCTCGCCGCGCACCGCGGAGGCCTTCCTGGAGGGCGCGGGGCGTGAGCCGCTGGCGTCCGCGAAGGTGGTGGCCATTGGCCCCACCACGGCGACCGCGCTGGGGCAGCTGGGCATCGACGTGGCCACGGTCGCGGAGCGCCCCACGCCCGAAGCGCTCGTGGATGCCACCGTCCGCGCCGTTCACGGCTAGAATGCCCGCCCGGTGACGCTCCGGGTGCCAGTCAGGCGCCCGCGCGTGCGTGACGCGAAAAGGTGCGGGTGATGATGCGTGGCTTGCAGCGGAGTGTCTTCCTGCTCGGACTGCTGGCGCTGGCCGCGACGGCGAGCGCGCAGAACGATCCGATCCCGTCGGACTTCCAGTACCTGGACCACTGGGTCCTCAACAACAGCCAGGACCCGTTCCGGTACTACGTGGACTCCCGCGTCAGCCGGCCCGGTGGCAACGAGCTGAGCCGGGTGACGGACGTCGTGAAGGCCTCCTTCCAGGCCTGGCAGGACGTGGACTGCGCCTGGCCCGCCTTCACCTATGCGCAGGGCTCCATCCCGGACGTGCGCGACCGCTACGACACGTTCAACGTCGCGGCCATCTGGGTGACGGACCGCTCCGACACCGCGTACGGCGACGTGCTCAACGGGGAGCTGAGCACCTCCGCCGCCGTCCCCCTGGTCCACAACGGCTACGTGTACCAGTGCGACATCTTCCTCAACGCCGTGGACTTCAAGTTCACCACGGCCGACACCACGCCCGTGGACTTCCTGGACCTCCAGACGGTGGTGATGCGTGAGATTGGCCACTGCCTTGGATTGGCGGACACCTACAACTCCAGCTTCGAGGCCGTCATGGGCGCCCGGCTCCTTCCCGGGCAGCAGCGGCGCACCATCACCGCCTACGACCGGGGCGCGCTGTGCCAGCGCTATCCGCAGACGGGCGGAGTGGGCTCCCCCTGCGTGTCGAACAGTTGCTCCCAGGGCCTGACCTGCGCCGCGACCCAGTCCACCACCAGCGGCGCCACGCTGAACATCTGCACCAAGGCCTGTCCGGATGGCGTGCCGGGCGCGTGCCCCGCGCCCTACGAGTGCCGCGCCTCCAGTGTCGTCCCGGGCTCCTCCTTCGCGTGTCTTCCGGCGGTGGCGGGCGCGACGACGCGCGTGGGCGCGGCCTGCACGGCGGACTCGCAGTGCGGCGCCGTGGTGTCGCGCTGCCTCACCACCGCGCAGCAGACGGAAGGCTTCCCCGGCTGGCGTGATGGCTACTGCTCCCAGGCTTGCACGGCGAACAGGGACTGCCCCCGGGGCGCCACGTGCGCCACCGTGGGCTCGCTCGGCAAGCGCTGTCTGGATGACTGTCGTCCGGGGACCGCGGACTGTCGCACCGGCTATTCGTGCGCGCCGCTGCCGGAGGGCAATGCCTGCATCGCCGACTGCGCCACCAACAGCGACTGCGGCTCCAACTCCGCCTGCCGCACGTGTGATCACGCGTGCATCAAGGAACAGCAGGGTCCCCGGAACGTGGGCGAGCCCTGCGCCCAGGACACCGAATGCGGCACCAACCAGGTGTGCCTGAAGCTCAACGGCAATACGCAGGGCGTCTGCGCGCAGCCGTGCTCCGTGGACGCGTGCACGTGCAGCCCGGGCAACACCTGCCGTTCAGCGGGGACGGCCAGTGAGCGCTTCTGCTTCCGCGACTGCGAGCAGGGCACCTGCGCTTCTCCCCTGCAGTGCACCCCGTTCGAGCAGGGCGCCGCCTGCATCGCCGCGTGCCGCACCAGCCAGGACTGCCCCAACGGCCTCTACTGCGGCAGCAGCGGCCAGTGCTACGACCCGTTCGCCCCGTCGGATGGCGGCACCTGCGCGCTGTGTGGTGACGGCGGTGTTCCCCCGCCGCCCCCCACGGACGGCGGGACGGGCCCGACCACGAACGGGCCGGATGGCTGTGGCTGCCAGGGCGCGCCCACCTCCGCCGCGGCATTCCTCGCGGGGCTCGGGGTGTTGCTGCTGGCCACCCGCAAGAGGAGGAACGGTTGACCCAGGCGATACCCCCCGGCGGCAGCGTCCCGTCCCGAAGCAGCACGGACTTCACCATCGCCTTCGTGCTGGAGGCGATGGTGGCCCAGCGCCTGCTGACCCCGCAGCAGGCGCAGGAGGTGCTGGTGCGTGAGCCCGCGGCGCGGGCCCGGGTGCTCAAGGCGCAGGGTGGGGCGGGCAAGGACGCGGCCCGCTACGACGTGTCGCCCGTGGAGATCATCGCGGCCTTCCAGATTCCCGCGCCGGGCGGGCGGGGCGTGCTGGACGAGGACCGCGTCACGGAGGCCGCCGCGCGCGCGGCCGGGCTGGAATACCGCAAGCTGGATCCGCTGAAGATGGACATGGCGCTGGCCACCCGCACCGTGTCCCGGCCCTACGCGCAGAAGCACGTGCTGCTGCCGCTGGAGCGCACGGAGCAGGGGCGGCTGCGCGTGGCGGTGGCCAACCCCTTCGACCGCGAGCTGTTCGAAAGCTTCCACCGGCTCACCGGCGAACCGGTGGAGCCGGTGCTGTCGGCGAAGGGGGACATCCTCAAGTCCATCGCGGACATCTACGGCTTCAAGAAGACGCTGGCGCGCGCGGCGGACGACTTCGGCGGCGCGCAGGCGCAGCAGCAGATGGGCAACTTCGAGCAGCTGGTGTCGCTCAGCGGCACCCAGGAGCTGGAAGCGTCCGACCGTCCGGTGGTGCAGGCGGTGGACTACCTGCTGCGCTACGCGTTCGACAACCGCGCGTCGGACATCCACATCGAACCCAAGCGCAACACCAGCGTGGTGCGGCTGCGCATCGACGGCGTCCTGCACCCCGTGTACTCGCTGCCCGCGCAGGTGCACCCGCCCATCGTGTCGCGCGTGAAGATGCTCTCGCGCATCGACATCTCCGAGAAGCGCCGTCCCCAGGATGGCCGCATCAAGACGGAGCGCGACGGCCGCGAGGTGGAGTTGCGTGTCTCCACGCTGCCCACCGCCTTCGGCGAGAAGGTGGTCATCCGCATCTTCGACCCGGAGACGCTGGTGCAGGACATCGCCCAGCTGGGGTTCGAACCGGACGAGAAGGGCCATTTCGAATCGTGGATCGACCAGCCCCACGGCCTCATCCTGGTGACGGGCCCCACGGGCAGCGGCAAGACGACGACGCTCTACTCCGCGCTCAAGGCGGTGGCGGGCCCGGACGTCAACGTCACCACGATTGAAGACCCCATCGAAATGGTGTGGGACGCCTTCAACCAGGTGCAGGTGCAGCCCAAGGTGGGCCTGGATTTCGCGGGGGCGCTGCGCCACATCCTGCGCCAGGACCCGGACGTCATCATGGTGGGCGAAATCCGCGACGCGGAGACGGCGGAGAACGCGCTCCAGGCCGCGCTCACCGGCCACCTGGTGCTCTCCACGCTGCACACCAACGACGCGCTGGGCGCGGTGGCGCGCATGAAGGACCTGGGCGTGCCGGCCTTCCTCCTGGCGCAGAGCCTGTTGGGCGTGATGGCCCAGCGCCTGCTCCGCCGCGTCTGCGTGTACTGCGCGGAGGAGGCGGTGCTCACGTCGGATGAACTCCAGGCGCTCCAGGCGCCCCTGCCGCTGCTGCCGGGCGGGGTGCGGCTGATGAAGGGCGTGGGGTGCGTGCGGTGCCGGGGCACCGGCTATTCGGGCCGCACCGGTGTCTTCGAAATCGTCTCCACCACGCACGAGGTGCGGGAGCTCATCGCCCACGAGGCCCCGTACGAGCAGCTGGTGAAGGCCGCGCGGAAGAACGGCATGCGCACCCTGCGCGAGGCCGCCGTGCGCAAGCTGGCGCAGGGCCTCACCGCCTTCGATGAAGTCGTGCGGATGACGTCCGCCCTCTGAAGCGCCGTCCCCTGGAAACACGAAGGGCCCGCCGTGTTGAACGGCGGGCCCCGGTGACTTGCCACGGTGCCGCGAAGGCCTAGAAGCGCGCCTGGAGCAGCGTGTTGAAGCCCAGCGCGTGCGGCTTCTCGAAGTTCGGCTGCGCGATGCCGGTGACGTCGTCCTCGAACGTCGTCCGGTTGGTGTCGTAGGTGTAATAGACCTCGCCCACGGCGGCCACGGACTCGGACAGGTCCCACCGGAAGGTGGCCTTGGCGGAGATGATGGGCTCCGCCTCGCAGACGCCGCTGCCGCAGGTGCTGGGCAGGATGCTCAGCTGGTTGGCGTCACGCACCACGACGGTGCGCGTGCCGCTGATGCCCAGCGGCGGGTTGCTGCCGCCAATGAGCGGCTGCGGGCTGCGGAAGGACGCCGGCTGCTGCACGCCCAGGATGACGCCCGGGGTCAGGTGCAGGTTGGGCAGGTGGTAGTCCGCGCCCACCGCGACGAACATCTCCGGCTTCAGCTCCGTGCCCGTGGGGAAGTCCTGGAACGGCGGGAAGCCCGGCACGTCGAACTGGATGAAGGACAGGCTGCGGAAGAGCGCCAGCACGTTGAAGCGCAGCAGGTCGTACTTCGCACGGGCCTGGAGCGCGAGCGCGGTGGCGCCCTGGGGCTTGGTGGCGCCGAACGTGTCGGGGTCCTGCAGCGTCTGCGTCAGGTAGCTGCCCTCCAGCGACACGGAGTAGGACAGGCCGCCCGGGTACTGCTCCGGCGCGAAGAAGCGCTGGTAGATTT
Source organism: Corallococcus praedator (assembly GCF_003612125.1). Lineage (GTDB taxonomy): Bacteria > Myxococcota > Myxococcia > Myxococcales > Myxococcaceae > Corallococcus > Corallococcus praedator. The sequence continues at coordinate 14,420 of NZ_RAWI01000077.1, read as the reverse complement.
CCGGGTCGTTCTTGTAGAGCCGGAAGTCGATGCTCGTCCCGACGGGCACGCCCACGTGGTAGACGACCTGGCCGGACACGCCCGCGGCGTTGACGCTCGCCTCGATGCCCTGGTTGGCCAGGCCCGGGACGATGCCCTTCTGGAAGAAGCCGCCGCCCGCTTCGACGCGCAGCGTCTCCAGGATGTCCCAGCCGGCGCCGCCCATCACGCCGTAGAGCGTCTCCTGCTCCAGCACCAGGTCGTTGAGCACCAGCGCCGTCTTGCCGCCCAGGTACGCGTACCAGCGGTCGCGGGTGAGCTGGAGCTTGGCGCCCGGCACGCCCGCCGCGGCGGCGCGGTTGGTGAAGATGGGGCTGCCGCCCCAGGAGATGCGGTACGCGTAGCCCAGACGGAAGCGATCCGCGGACACCGGGAAGCCGGTGAGCGACAGGCCTTCCTTCTCACCCCAGCCGGGCGGCTGGTAGTTCAGGCGCACGTAGCTGGAGTTGTCGAGGATGTCGACACCGCCCGACGGCCGCTCCAACACCAGCAGCGTGAGGGCCGCCTCCGTGGTGAGGCCCTCGAAGAACGCCGGCATGCGCTTGTAGAGCACGATGTTCGACAGCGACTCGAACCCGGAGAACTTGGTGTTGAAGTTGTCGTAGAACTGCGTGTTCTGGTTGCCCGCGCCAAAGCGCGCGTTCGGGCTGTTGGGCGTGGTTTCACCCGCGCCCGCGAGCACGTTGTCGTCCGCGAAGACGAACGACAAACGGGTGTCCACGAAGTCTCCGGCCCATGCGGGCGCGGAAAGAGCTGTCAGGCCCATCAGGGCCAGCGTCTGCAACGTTTTCAATGTCCCTCCAGGAAGCGGTCCGGGGGAGACCGCTCCTCCCAGCGCCCCGGTATCCACCGGGGCGCGATGCGACTTTTAAGAATGAAAGACTACGGGCACGGCTTGATGGGCTTCGGGCACTCCAGGCCGGGCCCGGGGTAGCAGCACAGGTCGTCCTGGTCACGCGGCAACACGTTCCAGCGGGGCCGCGCGGGGCCCACGTGCTTCAGGTGTCCCACGACGTCGAAGGTGGCCGCGCGCATCTGCTTGCACTGGAGGGCCTTCGCCGCGTCGGCGTCGGTTTCGCTGCAGTCCGGGTTCAGGTCCGGCACCGCGTCCTTGAGCTGCAGGCTGATGCGGGTGCGCGAATCCGGAGCGAACTGGCAGGTGCCATTGGCGGTGGCCGTGGCATCCCGCACCACCGCGACCGTCGTCTCGTTGCCCTTGAGGGTGTACTCCAGGGGCACGTTGGCCGCGAGCAGCATGTCACCCGCCGCCGCCGTCACGCCGTCGGGGCCGAAGCGCACGCGCACCGGCTGATCACAGACGAGGTTGAGCCGGGCGCCCGGGCTCAGGAGCTTGTTGGAGTTGACGGAGGTGGTGCCCGCGGTCAGCTTCGTGATGCGGCCGGGCACGGACGCGTCCAGGTTGGCGGAAGCCGGGCCCGTGGCGTTCATCTCCACCACGAACTGGCCGAAGTTCGTGTACGTCGTGCGCTCCGCGCAGATGGTCCCGGCGAAGTCGCCGATGCCCAGCGTGCAGTCGATGACGCACTTGCGCTCCGGAACGTCCGGATCATCCGGCGGCTCCTCGAAGCAGTTCGTCCACGAGCGCCCGGCGCCGCTGCCCACCGGGCAGAACATGGGCATGTCGTTGTTGCCGTTGGCGTCGCAGTTCTTGAACACGCGGGGGAACTTCACCCGGCGCAGCTTCACGAGCGACGACTCCAGGCTCTCCATCTTGAAGTTGCGGTAGCTGTAGCCGCACAGCAGGTCGTCCAGGTAGTTCGAACTGCTGAAGCCGCACAGCCGGCCGTTGATCTCCACCGGAGGCACCTGGTCCAGGTACTTGTTCCACTCGCTCTGGGGCAGCAGCCGGACGTTCTCCCGCAGCGTCCAGGCCGGGAAGCTCACCTGCGTGGTGCTGGTGAACTCCGCCACCGTGCCGGACAGCGTCCAGATGAGGTCGCCCGAGTCCAGGCCTTCCGGGAACTGGTAGTTGTAGACGTACAGGCTGTTGAATCGGCCCGGGTTGAAGCCATCCGGCTCCGGCGTCTGGATGTTCGCGCCGGTGACGTTCTTCTCCGGCACGCGGCAGGCGGTCATGTCCGTGACGTAGAAGCCACTGGAGTCCGTGCCCGTCACCAGCAGCTTCATCTGCTGGCCGTTGTTCGGATCCGACGGGTCGCAGTTCTGCACCAGCGGCTCACCGGCCTCCGGGTTGCGCCCGATGCGCAGGAACTGCTTCAGGAAGACGCTCGTCTCCAGGCCGCCTTGCGGCGTCTGGAGGCTGGCGATGCTGGGCTCCTCGAAGCGGATGGCGTTGGACAGGCCCGTGGAGAACGTGCGCGTGGCGGGCTCCTGGGGGACCTGGGTCAGGTCGCCCACGACGCCGCCATCCGAGTAGTCCAGGTCGAAGGGCTCGTCCTGCACCCAGACGTGCGTCTCGCCGTACAGGTGGGCCACGCGCACGCTGCCGGTGCCCTTGCCGTTGGTGAGCTGGGCCCAGCGCTTGCTGTAGTCGCCGGTGATGTCACCCGGGACGACGCGGAAGGAGACCGGTCCGTTGAGGGACGTCAGCTCCCCGCCGTTGCCGTCCAGCGCGGTGATGGCCAGGCCGATGTCGATGTCGCCCCGAGGCAGGCTGTAGAGGCACTCCGGCGTGCCGCGCACGGAGATGGGCACCGCCGCCTGGTCGTTGCCGTACCGGGCGGCGCAGGAGTTCACCACCGGCAGCAGCGCGGCGGACGAGTCGCCGGTGGTCACCGTCGTCACCTCCACGCGGAAGGAGGTGAGTCCGGTCGGCTCCTCGGACTGCTTGGTGTAGCAGCCGGCCGCGAGGGCCAGCGTGGTCATGAGCAAAAGTCGCTTCATTACTTCACCCTCCGCCCGATGCGGCCATCCTCGATGGCATTCGCGATGGGCATGGCAGTGGGCTTCTCACAGAACGAGCGCAGCTGGCTCGTCACGGTGCCGCAGGTGGGATTGGTCCCGGACAGCAGGTCGCGGCAGGTGCAGCGGCCGGTGTACGGACCCTGGGGCAGCGCGCACTGGGCCTGGATGGCTTCCGGCGTCAGGTCCGCCACGCCGCAGCGCTGCGAGGCATCCGCCGGCAGCTTGACGAGGTCCAGGCAGGAGCAGCTTCCAATCTTCTTGTTGAGCGCGTTCTCGAACTCCTGGGACACGCGGCAGGCGCCCAGCGTCTTCTCATCCACCGTCCACGTGCCGTTGACGAGCGAGCCGCAGCGCGTGCCGTTGCTGGACGTCGCGTTGCCGTCGAGCAGGTCCTTGCAGGAGCAGAAGCCCTGCATGTAGCCGATGAGCGAGTCGCGCAGGCTGATGCCCGTCTCGATGCGCGTGGTGTTGCGCTTGAGCACCGTGAAGCCGGAGCCGCCCTTGGCGATGTAGTCGTTCACCGCGATCTTGTACGTGCCGGTGGTGTCCAGGGGCTTGCCGTTGATCTCGATGTTCACGCCCGTGTGGGCCCAGCAGCGCGAGCCGCTGGTGTCCTCCAGGCACTGCCAGGGCGCGTGGCCCTCGCGGCCCGTCTGGGGGCAGTCCTGCGCCACCGTCTGCGGGGTGCAGGCGATGCGCAGGTCGTTGAGCTGCACCTGGGCGCAGTCCATGGTGAAGCGCGCGCCGGAGACCTGCGCCTGGCTCACGCACCCGCGCTCGGCGGAGCGCTCGGTGACGAAGTCGAACATCTCCTGCATCTCCACGCCGGACAGGTACATGATGTTGATGGTGTTCTCGAACGGGAACACGTTGAACATCGCCTCCTGCGTCACGACGCCCGCGTAGAGGTTGTCGCGGATGCCCAGCGAGTTCGTCAGCGCCATCTCCGCTTCCACGCGGTTGCGCTTGCGCATGGAGTCCGCGGCGATGTTGCCCAGCGGCGAGTCACCGCCGTTGGAGTTGTTGCGGCGCTGCACGTCGATGGGCGCGTAGGAGAAGATGGACGTCAGCTGCAGCTTGAAGTCCATGCCCAGCACGTACGGAATCAGCATGTCCGTGACGGCCGGATCCTCCTGCTTGCGGCACTCCTCGATGGCCTCGCGCACGCCCGGGCGCTGGATGAACTCGCCCGGATCCCAGAACTCGGCGTCGTCGAAGCGCAGCTTGCGCATCGCCTCGTTGCACCAGAGGCCGTCCACGGGGAACGCGCGGTAGTCCTGGCTGATGACCTCGCCGCCCTCGTCGGCGCCCTCTTGCTGGGGCATCTTCACGACCAGCTCCAGGCGGCCCACGTACTTGGCGAACGCGCCCGAGTGCGCCAGCACCACCTTGCGGCCGCTGGGGTCGGTGACGAGCTGCGGGGGGTTGAGCACCACGTGCAGGTGGCCGCCCAGCACCACGTCCATGCCGTTGACGCCCGCGATGTGCACGCGGACCACCGACTTGTCGTCGCCCTCCGGACCGAACCACTCCAGCACCGTCCACGCGTCCTTCGCGCGGTTCACGAAGGGCTTCGCGCGGCCGTACTCATAGAAGGCCTCGTAGCCCTGGATGAGGTCCTGGTCCTCGGTGAGGCCCAGGTGGCTGACGATGACGATGAGGTCCGTCACCGGGCGCAACAGCTCCACGTAGGCGCGCGCGGCCTCGTTCTGCTCCAGCGGGGTGACCTGCAGGCTGTTGCCACCCTCCACGATGGAGTTGAGCGAGGAGATGTTGGCCATGCCGATGACGCCCACGCGCAGCCCCTTCACCGTCTTGATGCTGTAGGGGGCGGTCACCATCGCGGTGCCGTTGCTGCCCGCGGCCTTCGGATCATCCCAGAGGTAGTTGGCGGCCAGGAGCGGGAAGTTGGCGAAGTTGCGCGCCTTCTGCGTGAAGTTGAGCGCGCCGGCGTCGAACTCGTGGTTGCCCACCACGGCGCCGTCCAGACGGACCTCGGACAGGAAGCGGAACTCCGCCTCGCCCGTGTTCACGTTGAAGATGGGGGCGCCCTGGAAGCAGTCGCCGGAGTCCAGGTGCAGCACGCGGTCGCCGCGCTTGCGCTCGCGCTTGAGGATGGACGCCATGCGCGTCGCGCCACCGAAGGGACCGGCCTCCGGAATGAGCTCCAGGTCCTGGTCCGTCTTCAGGGGGGTGAAGTCGTACGGGACGAGCCGCGAGTGGATGTCAGAGGTATGAAGGAGGGTAAGACGCACCTCTTGACCTTCGAGGTGGTAATCCTGGCCTTCCAGCACAGGCATGCACGAGGCGAGGGCCAGGGCGCAGGCACAGAAGAGGCCGAGCAGTGCGCGACACATTCGTGGCGGATCCGTGATTCAAGAGAGTGACGACTTGAGGACGGCGCAACCTACGGGATCAAGGGTGCACGGGCAAGCAACGCCACCGTGGCACCTCCACCTACCAGGGCAGCAGGAGAGCAGGCAGACATGCGTCCCAGCAGTTCCAATGTGACTGACATCGAGATCATCGAGGATTTCTCCGCCACGGCGCGTTGTGACGAGGGTTTCCTCCGAGTGCGGCGTCTGCGGTGCCGCAACCGGCGCGCGGACGGTTCGTCCTCGTCGGTGTACCGGGTGGATGTGGTGGACCGTCCCCGGTTGGACGCGGTGTCGGTGCTCGTCTACCGCCGCGCGTCAGATGGAAACGTGGAAGTCCTGACGCGCTTGAACCTGCGGCCGGCGGCGTACTTCCGACGCGAGCAGACGTCGTCCATGACGGTGCCGGACCCGGTGAGCTACCTGCGCGTGGAGGAGATCGTCGCGGGCCTGCTGGAGCCTTCCGACAAGGGCGAGGAGGGGCTTCGCCGCCGCGCGGCGGAAGAGGTGAAGGAGGAGGCGGGCTACGCGGTGCGGCCGGAGGACATCCAACTCTTGGGCGGCGCGTTCTTCCTCGCGCCGGGCATCCTGTCGGAGAAGGTCTTCCCGGCGGCGGTGGACGTCACGGGCGTGGAGCAGGGCGAGGTCGAGGGCGATGGCTCACCTCTAGAGGAGGGCATCCACCTGCAGTGGCGCCCGGTGGCGGCGGTGCTGGAGGCGTGCCGGCGCGGCGACATCGCGGATGCGAAGACGGAGGTCTCCCTGACGCGGCTGCTCGCCCGGCTGGGCTGATGCGCCGGGGCAGGTGACGCGCCGGATGCGGCTTGCTGCTTTCCGGGGCGCGGACGGACGGGGTAGGGTGCTCCCCGTCCATTCCCCTCCGCAGGCGAGGTTCGTCGCATGTCGTCGCTGCCCCCGTGGCTGACCCAGCTGTTGCCCATCGTCATCCTGCTCGGGGCCATTGGCCTGGTGCTCTCGCGGCTGCCTCGCGTCGAGCTGGGCCACACCGACGCGTTCCGCCGCCGCCGCTTCTTCAACTGGTTCCCGCTGGGGCTCACGTACGCGTTCCTCTACATGGGGCGCTACAACCTCAACGTGGCGACCAGCGCCATGGGACAGCAGACGTCCAACGCGGACTTCGCGACCATCTTCTTCTGGGGGACGCTCACCTACGGCGTGGCCTTCCTGATCAACGGCCCGCTGACGGACAAGCTGGGGGGGCGCTTCACCATCCTCCTGTCCGCGGCGGGCTCCGCGGCGGCGAACGTGGCCATGGGCGGCGTCGTCTACGCGGTGCTGAAGAATGGCTGGGTGCCGCCGGGCGGCGTCGTCGCGTGGCTTGCGTTCCTCTACAGCGTCAACATGTACTTCCAGAGCTTCGGCGCGGTCTCCATCGTCAAGGTGAACGCGTCCTGGTTCCACGTGCGCGAGCGCGGCCAGTTGGGCGGCGTGTTCGGCATCCTCATCTCGCTGGGCCTGTACTTCGCGTTCGACTGGTGCCGCTTCATCGCGGACGCGGCGCCCGTGTGGTGGGTGTTCTTCGTGCCCGCCGGGATGCTCGTGGCCTTCCTGGTGCTGGACTCGTTCGTCATCCGCGACACGCCCTCCCAGACAGGCCACCCGGACTTCGACACGCAGGATGCGTCCAGCGGTGACACGGGGCCCGCGCCTTCCGTGCCGGAGCTCTTCAAGAAGCTCTTGAGCAACCGCGTCATCCTCATCATCCTGGGCGTGGAGTTCTGCAGCGGCTTCCTGCGCAACGCGGTGATGCAGTGGTACCCCAAGTACGCCAAGGCGGTGGGCGAGGGCGGCGCGTTCGTCGCGTCCAACTGGGGCATGCTGTCGTGCGTCGCCGGCATCCTGGGCGGCATGTTCGCGGGCGTCATCAGCGACCGCATCTTCGACTCGCGCCGGGGGCCCGTCTCCACGGTGCTCTACGCGGGCCTGCTCCTGGGCGCGGTGGGCGCGGTGTTCCTGATTGGCACGCCGGGCGCGGGCTGGTCCGTGGTCTTCATGTCCCTGTGCGTCATCGGCGTGCACGGCATGCTGTCCGGCACGGCGACCATGGACTTCGGCGGCAAGAAGAACGCGGGCGTCGTGGTGGGCATCATCGACGGCGCGGTGTACGCGGGCACGGCCATCCACGCGCTCGTCTACGGGCGCATCCTGCCCACGGGCGACGCGATGAAGGACCCGGCCAACTGGCGCCCCTGGCCCCTGGCCATGCTGCCCCTGGCGGTGGTGGGCCTGGTGCTGGCCTCGCGGGTGTGGAACGCGAAGCCGCAGCCCAAGGCCGCGCCGCTGCCCGTGGGCGACGTCGTCCCGGGGGCCGTGCCGGGCGGATCCTCTCGTACGGGCACCAACGGTTGAAGCACCCAGGGCTTCCGGGGTGTGCCGCCCCGGACGCTCCGTCACCCCATCGGAGGGGGTGGCTCCCGTGTGACAGGCCTGTGACGTAAAGTGCTGCTTGTGTCCCAGGCCCCCGAAGCGCTCCACAGCCGGTTCGACGTCCACGATCGCAAGCAGTTCGAGATCAAGCTCGAGTACCAGCCCACGGGCGCGGACGAGACGCGCTACCTCGTGGAGGCCTATCTCTTCCTGCCGTCGAGTCTGAACATCGACTCGGAGACGTACCCGCGCGCGGACTTCTACGCGGACATCCACAACTACGTGCGCTTCAAGACGCCGGTGATGGGGCTGTCGGAGATCCTCTCGTCGGAAGGGTCGCCGCTCCTGAAGCTGGAGGCGTGGCTGCGCACGGGGCTGGCGCCGGAGGCGGACGTCGTCTACCAGGCGAAGCTCTTGTCGTGCGTCCTGCGGGGCGCGCTGCGCCGGTTCGCCACCACGGTGGAGACGCGCTGCGAGGCGAAGACGGGCGAGGCGGCGCGCGCGGACCTGGAGATGGTGGTGCGCTCGGCGGGGGAGTGCGTGCCGGCGGTGCTGGAGCGCTTCCGCGTGTGGCTGCGCGCGACGGGCGAGTCGAAGCTGCAGGAGAAGACGCGCGCGTCGCTGCGGCTGGTGGACGAGTACGTCAGCCTGCTGGTGGAGCAGTTCTTCCGCCGCGCGGTGGCGGACATGGACGCGCTGCCGCGCACCGGGCCGTGGCTGCCCCTGCGAAAAGGGCTGATGCAGGCGGTGCTGCGCGAGGAGTCCTATCGCAAGGAGCACCGGCTGCGCAGCGTCCTCAGTCCCACCGGGGACAACGAGGAGTACATGCAGCGGCTGGGCTTCCTGAAGAAGTTCTGCATGAACGTGCTCTTCCTGTCCTCGCGTCGGCGCCAGCGCCGGCAGGGCTGGGAGGAGGTGCTGTTCGCCATCGCGGCGGGCGTGGCCATGGCCTTCGCCACGTCGGTGGCGCTCTGGGCGCAGGTGCGCTTCACGCAGGTGAGCCTCAACTTCTTCCTGGTGGCCGTGGTCGGCTACATGATGAAGGACCGCATCAAGGAAGGCCTGCGGCGCATGTTCAGCCGCTTCGCCGCCACGCACCTGTACGACCGCACCACGGACCTGGTGGACCCCGTCACGGCGCGCGCCATCGGCATCTGCGAGGAGCGGGTGGACTACGGCGCGGCGGTGAAGGTGCCCGCCGGGGTGTCCGCCCTGCGGCTGCACGACGACTTCCTCACCGTGTCCCAGGGGGAGCTGTCCGAAGCGGTCATCCGCTACCAGAAGCGCATCGTGCTGGACGCGCGCCTGCTGCCCCGCTCCGAGCGCGGCCTCACCGGCGTCACCGACATCCTCCGCCTCAACGTCGGGCGCTTCCTGCGCGACATGGACGAGCCGGAGTTCGCGCTGGAGTACGTGGACCTGGAGGACTTCTCCGTGGGCCACATCCGGGGCGCGAAGCGCTACCCGGTGGACCTGGTGTTCCGCTTCACCGTGCTGGAGGCGGGCAGTCGCAAGGAGTCCGCGCAGCTGGTCCGGCTGGTGTTGGATCGCAACGGCATCCAGCGGATGCAGAACTTCCCGCAGCCCGTGGCGGCCCCGGAGGCCGCAGGGACCGTGCCCCTCCAGCCAGCCGCCCTGCGCGCCGGCGCGTGATTTGAGCACCAGCCCCGCGCCGGGGGCATGTATCTTCCGGCGTCCATGGCATTTGAAGACCTCAAGCAACGCGTGCGGCCGGACTGGCGCGACACGCTCAAGGGCATCCTGGCGAGGGCCCGCTCGCTCGGCCCCCAGGCCGTGCTCGCGTTCGACCTGGACTCCACGCTCTTCGACAACCGGCCCCGTCAGGCGCGCATCCTGCGCGAGTACGGCGACGCGCGGGCCCTGGGCCTGCTCTCCGCGTGCGAACCCCACCACTGGGAGACGGGCTGGGACATGCGCGCCGCCATGCGGGCGTGCGGCCTGGGTGACGCGGACGTGGAGCAGCTCTTCGCGGACGCGAGGGCCTTCTGGCAGGAGCGCTTCTTCACCAGCGCCTACTGCGTGTCCGACGAGGCCATCGAAGGGGCCGGGGCCTTCATGCAGGCGGTGGCCGCCACGGGCGCCCAGGTCGTCTACCTGACGGGCCGCCACGAGGCCATGCGCGAGGGCACCATCGCGTGCCTGGCGCGCTGTGGAATGGTGACGCCCCCCGGTGAGGGCGGGCGCGTGCACCTGGTGATGAAGCCCACGCTCAAGGAGGACGACGACGCCTTCAAGCGCGAAGCGCACGCGCGCCTGGGCCGCATGGGCACGGTGCTGGCCGCGTTCGACAACGAGCCCACCCACGCCAATGACTACCGCCAGCGCTTCCCGGAGGCGACGGTCATCCACCTGGCCACGGATCATTCCGGCCGGGCTGTGGAATTGCTGGAGGGCATCGTGTCGGTGCCCCACTTTGCCCTGGAGGACGTGACGCACCGCGCCTGAAAGAAGGCGCGGCGGAGGGTGGTTCTGAAAGGCTTTGGAAGTCCCTTGGCCGCGCGCTAAGAGGCGCACGGCGTTGCCGCCCTTCCCCCTTGGGTCCACAGGGGCGGCCCAGACGGAGGCATGCCGCGGTGGCCAGCGCGTACTCGAAGGACCTGTTGTTGACGATGTACCGGAAGATGTACCTCCTCCGTCGCTTCGAAGAGCGCGCGGGCCAGCAGTACACGCTGGGGAAGATCGCCGGTTTCTGCCACCTGTACATCGGGCAGGAAGCCGTGGCGGTCGGCTGCAACGAGGCCATCCGTCCGGATGACTACATGCTGTCCGCCTACCGCGACCACGGGCAGCCGCTCGCCCGCGGCAGCGACGCCGGGATGATCATGGCGGAGCTGTTCGGCCGGGGTTCCGGCTACAGCAAGGGCAAGGGCGGCTCGATGCACATCTTCGACATCGAGCACCACTTCTACGGGGGCTACGGCATCGTCGGCGGGCAGATTCCGCTCGCGGCCGGCATGGCCTTCGCGGCGCGCTACCGCAACGAGGACCGCGTCACGGTGTGCTTCTTCGGGGACGCGGCCGCGAACCAGGGCGCGTTCCACGAAACCTTCAACATGGCGCAGAAGTGGAAGCTGCCGGTCATCTACATCTGCGAGAACAACCGCTACGGCATGGGCACGGCCATCGCGCGCACGTCGGCGGTGCCGGAGATCCACAAGCGCGCCTCCGCGTACGGCATGCGGGGCGAGGCCGTGGACGGCATGGACGCCCTCAAGATGTACGAGGCGGTGAAGGACGCGGCGGCGTACTGCCGCGCGGGCAAGGGTCCCGTGCTGATGGAGGCGAACACGTACCGCTTCCGTGGCCACTCGATGGCGGACCCGGCCAACTACCGCTCCAAGCAGGAGGTGGAGGACGAGCGCCGCAATGACCCCATCCCCAAGCTGCGCGAGTACGCGCTGAAGCAGGGCTTCGGGCTGACGGACGCGGACTTCGAATCCATCGAGGAGGAGGAGAAGCGCACGGTGGACGCGGCGGTGAAGTTCGCCGACGAGTCGCCCGAGCCCAGCGTGGAAGAGCTGTGGCGCGACACCATCGTGGAGCCGGGTGAGGAGGACGTGCGCCCGCGCGAGCGCGTGCTGGGCGTGAAGGTCACCAACTGGCCGAAGTACCCCTCCGGTCAGGAGCTGAAGGTGACGTGGGACCTGGAGCCTCGCGCAGAGGCCGAGGCGGCTGACAAGAAGGCGGGCCTGAGCCGCTAGCGCTCGGGTCCATCCCCCCAGGCACAACCCTTTCGAGTTCGGAGCCGACGATGCCCGAGTTGATGTATCGCGAAGCGTTGAACCAGGCGCTCGCCGAGGAGATGGAGCGCGACGCCAATGTGTTCCTCATTGGCGAGGAAGTGGGTCGCTACAACGGCGCCTTCAAGGTGTCCCAGGGCCTGCTGGACAAGTTTGGCAGCGCGCGCATCATCGACGCGCCCATCAGCGAGCTGGGCTTCACCGGCCTGAGCGTGGGCGCCGCCGCCGTGGGCCTGCGCCCGGTGGTGGAGATGATGACCTGGAACTTCGCCATCCTGGCGATGGACCAGATCGTCAACAACGCGGCCAAGCTGCGCCACATGAGCGGCGGCCAGTTGCGCTGCCCCATCGTGTTCCGCGGCCCGGGCGGCGCGGGCGGCCGTCTGTCCAGCCAGCACAGCCAGTCGCTGGAGGCCAACTACGCGCACTTCCCCGGCCTGAAGGTCATCGCGCCGGCGACGCCCGCGGATGCCAAGGGCATGCTCAAGAGCGCCATCCGGGACGAGAACCCGGTCATCATGTTCGAGGGCGAGCGGCTCTACGCGCTCAAGGGCGAGGTGCCGGAGGGTGAGCACATCGTCCCGCTGGGTGTCGCGGACGTGAAGCGTGAGGGCACCGACGTCACGCTGATCACCTGGAGCCGGATGTACTACTTCTGCATGGAGGCCGCGGAGGCCCTGGAGAAGGAAGGCATCAGCGTGGAGGTGTTGGATCTGCGCACCCTGCGTCCGCTGGACGAGGAGGCCATCCTCAAGAGCGTGCGCAAGACGAACCGCGCGGTCATCTGCGAGGAGGGCTGGGCGCTGGCCGGCATTGGCGCGTCCGTGGTGGACCTCATCCAGTCCCAGGCGTTCGACGAGCTGGACGCGCCGGTCGTGCGCGTCACCGGGCTCGATGTGAACATGTCGTACGCGGCGAATCTGGAGAACGCGACCCAGCCGGACGCGCCCAAGATCATCGCCGCCATCAAGAAGGTCCTGTACCGCGAGGGAGCCTGAGCGATGGCGACGCCCATCCAGATGCCCAGCCTGTCCCCGACGATGAAGGAGGGGAAGATCGTCAAGTGGCTGAAGAAGGTCGGCGACAAGATCGCCTCCGGAGACGCCATCGCCGAGGTGGAGACGGACAAGTCCAACCTCGAGGTGGAGGCGTACGACGACGGCTTCCTGTTGGAGATCTCCGTGCCCGAGGGCGAGGTCGCGACGGTGGGGGCTCCCATCGGCTACCTCGGCGCCAAGGGCGAGAAGGTCTCCGGCGGAGCCGCCGCTCCCGCCGCCGCGCCCCAGAAGACCGAAGCCCCGAAGGCCGCGGCCCCGTCCGCGCCCAAGGCGGAAGCTCCCGCCGCGAAGCCTCCGGCGCAGGCCCCCGCCGCCACGGGCTCCGGTGAGGGCATCGCCATCCTGATGCCGTCGCTCTCCCCGACGATGAAGGAGGGGAAGATCATCAAGTGGCTGAAGAAGGCCGGCGACAAGGTCTCCTCTGGAGACGCCATCGCCGAGGTGGAGACGGACAAGTCCAACCTCGAGGTGGAGGCGTACGACGACGGCACGCTCGCGCGCATCGTCGTGAACGAGGGCGACATGGCCACCGTCGGTGCGCCCATCGCGTTCCTCACGCCCAAGGGCGCCAAGGCCGGGGCCACCGCTCCGGCGGCCGCGCCCAAGGCTCCGGCCCCCCAGCAGGCTCCCGCCGCCGCGGCTCCGTCCGCGCCCGCCGGGGCCCAGGTCGTTCCCCTCCGCCGTGAGGCCGCTCCGGCCGCGAGCGGTGGTGGCCGGCTTCGCGCCAGTCCCCTGGCGAAGCGGATCGCGCAGGAGCGCGGTCTGGACCTGGCGCAGGTGCGTGGCACCGGGCCGCTCGGGCGCGTGGTGAAGCGCGACGTCGAGCAGGCGCTGGGCCAGGGTCTGGCGAAGGCTCCCGCGCAGGCGGCGGCGCCCCAGGCGAAGAAGGCCGGTGCGCAGCCCGAGGCCCGCGCCTTCGGCACGCGTCCGGAGCCGCAGGCCGTGCCCATGTCCTCCATGCGCAAGGTGATTGGCCAGCGCATGTCGGAGGTGAAGCCCGGCGTGCCTCACTTCTATCTCACCGTCGAGGTGGAGATGGAGGCCGCGGTGAAGATCCGCGAGGAGGCCAAGGCGCTGGACGTGAAGGTGTCCGTCAACGACATCATCGTGAAGGCGGCGGCCATCGCGCTGCGCCGCTCTCCGAAGATGAACGTGTCGCTCCAGGGCGACCAGGTGCTGCACTACGGCACCGTGGACGTGGGCATCGCGGTGGCCATCGAGGACGGCCTCATCACGCCCATCATCCGCGACGCGGACCTGAAGGGCCTGCAGACCATCTCCGCCGAGTCCCGCGACATGGCGGAGCGCGCCCGCAAGCGCGCCCTGAAGCCCGCCGAGTACACCGGCGGGTCGCTCACGGTGAGCAACCTGGGCATGTACGGCATCGACCAGTTCATCGCCGTCATCAACCCGCCCCAGTCCGCCATCCTCGCGGTGGGCGCGGTGGCCGAGAAGGCCGTGGCGCGTGACGGACAGGTCGTGGTCCGCAAGGTGATGACGGTGACGCTGTCGGGTGACCACCGCGTCATCGACGGGGCCACCGGCGCGGAGTACCTGCGCGAGCTGAAGGGCCTCCTGGAGCACCCCACGCGGCTGTTGTTCTAAGCGGTCGAGCGGCCCGCCCGCCCTTTGCCCCCGTGCATGACGCACGGGGGCAGGGGAGGGCGCCGGCTACTCCCGCGTCTTCGCGTCCGACTCGACGTCGTCTTCCAGCTTGCGCTGCTCGTCGGTGATGCTGGACTGCTCCGCCCGCTTCGTGTCGGTGTCCAGCTCCTCCTCGTGGTCCTTGGAGCGGCCCTGGATGCCGGGCCACGGCTCCGGCCGGGTCGCCTGGACGTGCTTCACGGGCTTCGCGTCGGAATGCTTCTTGTCCGCCATGTGTGCGTTCCTCCCCCCAGGTCGGGGTGTGGGTG
>NZ_RAWI01000779.1 GCF_003612125.1 Corallococcus praedator | reverse complement strand
GGTTCCAGGACCAGACCGTGCTCTGGTGCAGCCGCAGCTCCCCCAGCCCCGGCACGCCCCCCGCCGCGACGACCTCCATCGGGGACTCGTCGCCCACCACCGGCAACAGCGGCGGGTAGAGCGCCACGGCCTCGGAGAACAGCTCGTGCACGCCCTCGCGCACCCAGCCGTGGCCGAACGTCACGCGCGGGTGCAGGTGGGCCACCTCGTCCCCGCCCTCGCCCCGGTCGTCGGTGGCCTGCTGGAAGAGCGCCACGCGCGTCTCCTCCCAGAGGCGCTTGCCCAGGAACAGCGGTGAATTGCCCGCCGCCGCCAGCACCGGCGCCGTGGCCAGCTGCGCGGCGTTGTACACGTGCGCGAAGTCCTCCGGGGCCACGCGCAGGTGGAACTGGAGCGACGTGTTCGCCCCCTCCAACGTCACGTCGTCCCAGGCGAGGTTGAGCGCGTCGTCGCCCGCGATGGCCACCTGGAAAGGTCCGTTGCGCCGCTTGCGGATGGCCGCGTTCAGCGCCCGGTAGCGGGCCTGCTGCGTCAGGGCCCCCTTGCCCAGGTCCGCCTGCCTGAGCGTGGGCAGGATGCCGATGGCCGCCACGCGCGCGCCCTGCGTCGCCGCCGCGCGCCCCAGTTCCTTCAGCACGTCCTCGAACTCCGCCCGCAGCGCGGTGAACGGCCGCCCCGCCAGCAGCGACGGCCGCACGTTCATCTCCATGTTGAAGCGGTTCAGCTCCAGCGTCAGCCGTTCATCCTTCGACTGGGCCAGCACCAACTGGTTCACCGGCAGCGGGTAGCCCGCGCGGTCCACCAGGTACACCTCCAACTCCGCGCCCATCGTCGTGGGCCCCACGCCGAAACCGGGGCGGCGCAGCAGTGCCCGCAGGGCCTCCAGGCTCTCCGCGAGCCGCTGCACGAACCGCTCGTGCTCCTTCGGCGTGAACTCCTCCTGCTGGATGGCGAGTCCCATAGACCCTCCACGATTGGCACGACGCGCGGTGCTGGCACGTCAGGTGTCAGCCGCTGGACGCCGCCCCCACGGAAAACCGTCCGCCCCTCGCCCCACG
>NZ_RAWI01000778.1 GCF_003612125.1 Corallococcus praedator | reverse complement strand
CAGGTGCAGCTCCCCCCGGCCCGTCAGCGCCACGGGGTTGCGCGGATCACCGACCAGCGCGTGCGTGTACTCGGTGAGCGCGTCCTCCACCCGTCCGAGCTTCTGGTACACCGTGCCCAGCGCCGCGTGCGCCGCCGAGTCCTTCGGGTTCCCCTCCACGAGCCCCTCGAACAGGATGCGCGCCTCCTCCAGCCTACCCGCCGCCGCCAGGTCGCAGCCCACCTGCGCGATGGCCTTCGCCTCCTCGAAGGTCATCCCCTCCACCTCCGCCCAGGTCGTCTCTCCGCGCGCGAACGCCTTCAGCCTGCGCGCCGTTCCGGTCTCCATCTTCAGCCCCTCGCCGCCTTCGTGTTTGATGACGCGTCCCATGGCGGCTCTCACGCGCTGCGCAGGTTGGAGATGGCCGTCTTCGCCATCTCGTTGAACTTCGACGACATGTTGCTCATCAGGTCGAACATGGCCTTGCGCTTCTCCATCAGCGTCTGAAGGCGCAGCTCCAGCTCCTGCATGCTGGTGTCCAGCTTCGCGCCGCGCGCCTTGTCCGAATCGCTGGTGCCCAGCGTCGCGCGCTCCTCACGCGCGCTGGCCATCTCGTTCATCACGTCCAGCAGCTCCGCGTCGGTGTCCTCCGTGATGCCCATGAGCAGCGCCTGCACCTTCTGCTCGATGCTCATGTTCGGGTTGTCCACGATGTCCCGCGCCCGCGAGCCCCCCGTATTCGGACGGGTCGGCGACGTCCCCGGCACCTCTGGCAGCTTCGCCACCGCGGCCAGCTCCGCGCTCAGGTCCTGCCGGCTGGCGACGCCGTCCCGGCTCCCGCT
The DNA here is from genome assembly GCF_003612125.1 of Corallococcus praedator. Taxonomy (GTDB): domain Bacteria; phylum Myxococcota; class Myxococcia; order Myxococcales; family Myxococcaceae; genus Corallococcus; species Corallococcus praedator. The sequence continues at coordinate 245 of NZ_RAWI01000778.1, read as the reverse complement.
CCCCGCCGCCATCTCCAGCCGGCTGAAGTACTCCGGGTTGTCCTTGAAGAACTGCGCGGCGCGCTTGAGCGTGGGGGACGCCGCCGGGCTGCCGAGCAACGCCTCCAGGTTCGCCATCGACAGCTTGCCGTCCTTCGCCCCCACCGCCGTGTCGAAGGTGTCCCAGTTCTGGTCCAGCACCCGGAGCGCGTCGCGATAGCCGGCGAGGTTCGGATCCAACGACCCCGTGCCGCTTCCACTCCCCG
>NZ_RAWI01000777.1 GCF_003612125.1 Corallococcus praedator | reverse complement strand
GGGGCTTTGGGGGCTCGTGGGCCTTGGACTGCCGGAGCCGCTCTTCTTCGTAGAGCTCCATGGGCATCTCGCCCTTGCGGACGGACCTGCGCAGCTGGTGCAGGGCCTTGCGCTCCGCCTGGAGGCCCGGGGCCGCGTTCTTGCCCAGGGGCGGCACCGGGTGCTGGACGTCATAGACGCTCAGCGACACGCCCCTGCCATCCACCACGCCCAGGACCACCAGGGACAGCGTGGCGGCCGCGACCCACGGCAGCAACTGGAGGGCGAACAGCGGCACGGGCTTCGTGGAGCGCACCGCTTCATCGTCCGGCGGGGGGCCGCGTCCCCAGACGGAAGGGGCGTGTCGGGACGCGGCGCGCAGGCCCAGCAGCGCCGTCCATCCCACCAGCGCCAGTCCCAGCACGGCCCGCCAGTCCGTCACGTCGTCCGGCGCTGACTCCTTCGCCAGCCCCGAGTGCGTGGCGACCAGGAACAGCACCGACGACACCATGTTGTTGGCCGCGTGCGCCGCGATGCTCGGCCAGAGGGAACCGGTGCGCAGCAGCAGCCAGCCGAAGAGCACTCCCAGCTCCGCGCGCGCGAGGAAGCCCACCGGATCCAGGTGGAAGGCGCTGAACACCACCGAGGTGATGATCAGCGCACGCCAGGGCGACGCCGGGGCGGCGGGAGTGAGCGAGCGCTGGAAGAGGCCACGGAAGAAGAACTCCTCGCACAGGGGGGCGGCCACGGACACGCCGCCCAGGAGCAGCGCCAGCTCCACCGGCGTCTGGCCCTCGAAGAGGCGCGAGGCGTCGAACATCTCCCGAAGCCACTCGGGCGCCAGCCGCTGCGCCAGGAACTGGATGGGCACCACCACGGCGAAGAAGTTGGCCACGCCCAGCAGGAAGCCGAACAGGGCGGGCTTCCCCTGGAAGGGCGTGAGGCCGGTGTACTCGGCGGGCCGGAAGCCCGCGCGGCGCAGCATCACCCACGCGACGCCCAGGAAGAGGAACACCTCCGTGAACCACACGCCGAAGGCGGGGTTGAGCAGTTGGGTGGTGGCCCCGACCGTGAGGAACAGGCCGAAGG
>NZ_RAWI01000776.1 GCF_003612125.1 Corallococcus praedator | reverse complement strand
GGGGAGATTGAAGGGCGGGTGCTCCTGACGGGGACGCCCCCCGCGGCCGCCGCCATGGCCACCTCCGCCACCGTGGCCCACATCTGCGGCGACCAGGCACAGGACCGGTCGCTCGTCGTGGGAGGGGAGGGCGCCCTGGCCCATGCCGTCGTCTCCCTCCAGGACGGCGCGGCGCTGCCCGCCCCCGAAGCGCCGGCCCCCGCGCCGGTGCTGGACCAGAAGCAGTGCTCCTATGAGCCTCCGGCGCTCGCCGCGCGGGCCGGCACGGAGCTGGTGCTGCGCAACTCCGACCCCCTGGTGCACAACGTGCGCGCCCAGGCCGGAACGAACCGCTCCGTCTTCAACGTGGCCATGCCGCTGGAGGGGATGACGCTGCGCCGCCCCCTGCCCGCCGAACCCGGCACCGTCCAGGTCCGCTGCGACGTGCACCCCTGGATGCGCGCGGTGGTTCGCACCTTCGACCACCCGTACTTCACCACCACCGCCCCGGACGGGCGCTTCCGGCTCCGGGTGCCCGAAGGCCCCCACACCCTCGTCTTCTGGCACGAACGGCTGCCCGCGCTCACCCAGACGGTCACCGTCCGCGCGGGGGAGACGCTCCAACTCGAGCAGCGCTGGGAGGTGGGCGCGCTCCGCCAGGGGGCCCCGGGCAAGGACGGTCCTCCCTGACACGGCTGTCGCGCCCCGACGAAGCGCCGACGCAAGCATCGGTCAGGGGGGCCGTACAAAGGCTTGGAAGCACAGCCGCTGGTCAATTTTCTGTCTTGGTGGCAAAATTGCTTTCTCGGAAGCCGCAAACTTCCGAACGAGGGGGACGAACCATGTATCAGCCCAGGAAACGACCGATGGCGCCGGCTGAAGACGCGCGGATGCCTCCGGGGGCACGCCGCAAGGGGGCGCGGCCCGCGGGAATGCAGGAGATGGGGCAGGGCCTGTACGAGCAGATCCGCCGCGTGTTGACCGAGCTGTCCGTGGCTCCGTCCCCGCGCGCCTGAAGCCGCACCCGACGCACCGGGGCGGGTGGGCACGAAGCCAGCCCCCGCCCCGGTGCGTCGGGTGCGGCTTCAGG
>NZ_RAWI01000775.1 GCF_003612125.1 Corallococcus praedator | reverse complement strand
AGCGCTCAGAACTCAACTGCATGGATCATCTGTGGCGCCCCCTGAAGCAACGCGTTTCCGCCAACCGTCAGTACCCCACGGTCGAGCAGCACGTCGGCGCCGCCATCCGCTGGGTGCTGGGCCTTTCTGCCCAGGACGCCCTCCGCAAGGCGGGCTGCCTCGCCGAGGGCTTCTGGCTACGCGATTTGTTAGAGAACTTCTGGCGACCTACTTACAGCCTCTAACAAATGTCAGGGTAGAGGCGTCGTAGGAGCATGACGCATCAGCCGAGGACGAGGACGCCGAAGTGAACATCGTCCCTGCGCTCATCGCGGACGCGAAGGCGGCGCAGCTGGTTCTTCCAGGCCAGCGTGCGCTCCACCACCCAGCGGTAGCGTCCCAGCCGTGCCTTGGACTCGACGCCTGGGCGGGCGATGCGCGGAGCAATGCCGCGCAGGCGCAAGCCGAGTCGGTTCTTCCTGGAGGCATAGGCTTTGTCGCCGTGGACCTTCGCGGGGCGGAAACGTCGCTGCCCCGAAGGCATCCTCACCGCGGGGACGGAGTCGACGAGCGGGAAGAGTTCATGCGTGTCGTGCACGTTGGCCGCTGTCACGGACTCCGTCAGAGGCAGGCCGTGGGCGTCTACGAGAAGATGATGTTTGCTACCCGCCTTCGCTCTATCCGTCGGGCTTGGGCCCGTGAGGGCCCCCTTTTTGACGCCCGTACGGACGAGGAGTCGATGGAGGCGCGCGAGAAGTCCACCTTGCCTCGCAGCCCCAGCTCATCCAGCAGCCGCGCCTGGAGCTGTTCCCACACGCCGGCCCGGGTCCATTCCTCCAACCTGCGCCAGGCTGTCATGCCCGACAGGCCGAACTGCTTGCGAGGCAGCATCTCCCACGGGATGCCGCTCCGGAGCACGAAGACGATGGCCTCCAGCGCCGCCCGGTCGTCCGCGGTGAGCGTCAAGGTAGCTGTCGCGTGAGAAGGTTCAGCCGATATGCTTCAGCTCCTGCGCTTCCGGAGAGGGATTGAGGCGCACGGGGCCCGCGGGCGTCCAGTCGCGCGTGTCGCGGCTCCAGCGCTCGGGGTGACGAGCGCG
>NZ_RAWI01000774.1 GCF_003612125.1 Corallococcus praedator | reverse complement strand
ACGACGGTGCTCACGAACGTGGATCGAGGCAGGCGCAGGGCGTAGCCCTCGGTGGGCCCATCCCATGCGTGACGAGCAAGGGCGAGCGCGCCAGAGCCCATAGATTGAGGTCATGGGCGCACCACTTTCGATGGACTTGCGGCAGCGGATACTCGACGCGCACCTGACACGAGAGGAGTCCTGGGGAGAGCTCGCCAAGCGGTTTCGAGTAGGGGTCGCGACGGTTGATCGCCTCATTGGCCGCTGGAAGCGAACCGGCTCCATCGCGCCAAAGCGCCCGGGCCCTCGGCCCTTCTTCCGCATCCCGGATTCGCAACTGGGCAAGGTGAAGCGGTTGCTGGATGCCGCGCCCGACAGTACGACCCAGGAAATCGCGGATGCTTACGCCAAGCAAACGGGTGTGAGGGTGAGCCGCGCCACCATGGGACGTGCCTTCCGCCGATTAGGCTATACGCGCAAAAAAAGTCACTCCTCGCCTCCGAGCGGAGGCTGGCGAAGAATCGCCGGGCCCGCAGGCGGTATCTGGCTACGGCCGCCCAACTGAAGCCCGCGCGCCTCCACTTCATCGACGAGACTGCCGCGACCCTCACCATGACGCGCCGGTATGGGCGTGCTCGACGTGGGCAGCGCGCTCGCGGCTACGTGCCCCTGGGCCGTCGCCAACAAGTCACGATGATAGGGGACCTGACGCTCCAAGGAGTGGGGCCGGTACTGACTTTTGAGGGCGCCACCAACAGCGAACGTTTCGAAACCTACGTCCGTGAGGGACTTCTACCCATCCTCAAACCTCACGACGTGGTTGTCATGGATAACCTCAGCCCCCATCACCGACCGGCAGTCGAGCAACTCATTCGCAGTCGCAAGGCGAGTCTTCTCTTCCTGCCGCCCTACAGCCCAGAACTCAACCCCATCGAGTCGTGCTGGTTGAAAGTAAAGACGCGGATGCGGGCCATCGGCGCCCGCACGCATGTGGCCCTCCGCGAAGCGATGCGAGAGGCACTCGCAACCGTGCGGCCACAGGACGCAGCGGCCTGGTTCGCCTACTGCGGCTACCCGCCTCAACCGCCGTGATCACCGTGG
>NZ_RAWI01000773.1 GCF_003612125.1 Corallococcus praedator | reverse complement strand
GCTGGAGGCGGGGTGGCTCGTCACCGAGTGGGGCCGGCAGCCGTGGATCGTCCGGGGCGTGATGCGCACCAGCGAAGCGGTGACGCCGGTGCCTCATCTGGCGGCGCCGTTCTTCACCTTCACGGCGGTGTACCTGTTCCTGGGAGTGACGGTGCTCTTCGTGCTCTGGCGGCAGGTGGCGGGCACGCTGCCCGGAGCGGTGGATGGGAAGGTGACCCATGCCCATTGAGGAGGTGCTGGGGTTCGCGGTGGCGGGCACGTTCGTGCTGTACGCGCTCCTGGGCGGGGCGGACTTCGGCGGTGGGGTGTGGGACCTGCTGGCCCAGGGGCCTCGCAAGGCGGAGCAGCGGGCGCTCATCGCCCGCGCCATCGGTCCGGTGTGGGAGGTGAACCATGTCTGGCTCATCGTCGGACTGGTGCTGCTGTTCAGCGGCTTTCCGCGCGCGTTCGCGGCGCTGAGCGTGGCGCTGCACGTGCCCCTGACGCTGCTGGTGCTGGGCATCGTGTTCCGGGGGACGGCGTTCACCTTCCGGGCCTACGACACGCGCGGCGACGCGGTGGAGCGGCGCTGGGGCGTCGTCTTCAGCGTGGCGAGCGTGGTGGCGCCGCTGCTGCTGGGCATGTGCGTGGGCGCGGTGGCCAGCGACGCCATCCGCATGCAGGGGCACGCGGTGGTGAGCGGCTTCTTCGCGTCGTGGCTGTCCCCCTTCGCGGTGTCGGTGGGCGTGCTGACGCTGGGGCTCTTCGCGTTCCTGGCGGCGGTGTACCTCACGCACGAGGCGCCCACGCCCCAGCTTGCGGAGGACTTCCGGCGCCGCGCGCTGGTGACGGGCGGGCTCCTGTTCCCGCTGGCCCTGGCGGTGCTGCTGCTGTCGAAGGAGGGCGCGCCCCGGGTGTGGACCGGGCTGTCGCAGACGCCGTTCGCGCTGGCGCTGCACGTGGGCACGGCGGTGGCGGCGGTGGTGGCCTTCGCGCTCCTGTGGACGCGGCGCTTCCGGGCCGCGCGGGTGGCGGCGGCCACGACTTCGAGAAGCGCAACGCCGTGGAGGAGCTGCTCACGGACGCGCTCGGTTGGACGGGCAACGGCGAGGT
>NZ_RAWI01000772.1 GCF_003612125.1 Corallococcus praedator | reverse complement strand
GGGGGGCTGTTGCGCGCGGTGGGCACGCCCTTCGATGACACGCGCGCGGTGCGCCACACCCTCTCGCTGGACGAGGCGCGGACGCGGGCGCTGGCCCGGGTGGCGCAGGGCGCGGGGAGCACGGTGCCCCGGTTGTTCGCCGCGCTCACGGGCCTCTTCGTGTCCCGGCTGACGGGGCAGCGCGACACGTGCCTGGGGACGTTCGTCCACGGCCGCTCCGCACGCGAGGACCTGCTCACCTTCGGGATGATGGTGGGCACCGTGCCCGTGCGCTTCGACGTGGACGGCGCGGCCCCCTTCGCTTCGCTGCTGCGCGAGGTGGGGACGGCCCAGCAGCGGGCGCTGCGCGGCCAGCGCTACCCGTTCGACCTGCTCGCGCAGGAGCTGCGCGCCGGAGGGCTGGACGGGCCGCCCCTCTTCGACGTGCTCGTGTCCTTCCAGAACGGACGCTTCGATGCGCAGCTGGGGGGCCACCCGGTGGACGTCACCTGGCTCTTCAATGGCCATGAGCAGCATTCGCTCGCGGTGCACGTGAGCGACCGGCTGGGGCAGGGACTCCTCACGGTGGACCTGGACTTCCGGCGCAGCGCCTTCCCGGCGGAGGTGCCCGCCTCGCTGGCGGAGTCCTTCCGGCGGCTCCTGGACGAGGTGCTGGCACAGGACGACGCGCGTCCCGTGGCCCGGCTGTCGCTGGTGGACCCCGCGCAGGCGCGACAGCTGGCCGCGTGGAACCCGGAGCCCCGGCCGTTCCCCCGCGACACGTCCGTGGCGGCGCTGCTGGCGGAGCGGGCCACGCGCTCGCCCGGAAGCGTGGCCGTGCGGGACGGGGACGTGGGCGTCACCTACGCGGAGCTGGAGGCGCGCTCGGCGCGGGTGGCGGCGGCGCTGCGGTCGCGGGGCGTGGGGCCGGGCTCGGTGGTGGGGCTCTTGACGGACCGGACGGTGCAACTGCTCGCGGGGCTCAAGGGCATCCTGCTGGCGGGCGCCGCCTACCTGCCGCTGGATGGACAGCAGCCCCGGGAGCGGCTGGCGATGCTGCTGGAGGACGCGGGCGTGCGCCACGTGGTGGTGGACGCGGGGGGCGCGCGGGCGGTGGA
>NZ_RAWI01000771.1 GCF_003612125.1 Corallococcus praedator | reverse complement strand
CTCCCGCCCCCGGGCCCGTCCGCCCGCTCCCCTTCCAGGTGGCCAGCACCCGGCCAGGCGGCGCGGGCATACTGCGCCCCGTGAGCGAAACCGAAGGCAAGACCCCGGCGGAGGTCCTGGAAGCAGCCCTGGCCGCGTGGCGGGAGGCGCTCGGCGAAGCGCACGTCATCCTCGAACCCGAGGCGCTGGAGGCCGCCCAGACGGCCACCTTCGCCACCACCCAGCGCATCCCCGCCATCCTCCGACCCGCGGACACCGCCCAGATCCAGGCGTGTCTGCGCATCGCGCAGGCGCACGGCGTGCCGGTGTATCCGGTGAGCGGCGGCCGCAACTGGGGCTACGGCTCGCGCGTGCCTTCGGGCGACGGCAGCGTGCTGCTGGACCTGGGGCGGATGAACCGCGTCCTCGAACACGACGAGCAGCTGGCGTACCTCACCGTGGAGCCCGGCGTGACGTTCCGGCAGGCGCACGCGTGGCTGCGCGAGAAGAACTCCTCCACGTTCATCACCACCATCGGCGGCTCCCCGGATGCGAGCCTCGTGGGCAACGCGCTGGAGCGCGGCGACGGACGCGGACCGAACGCGGACATCTTCCAGCACGTCTGCGCCCTGGAGGTCGTCCTGCCCACGGGCGAGGTGGTGCACACGGGCCACGCGCGCTTCCCCGGCGCCCACGCCGCCCCCGTGTTCCGCTGGGGCCTGGGCCCCGTGCTGGACGGCCTGTTCAGCCAGTCCTCGCTGGGCGTGGTGACGCGGATGACGTTCTGGCTGTCGCGCAAGCAGCCCTATCTGCGCGAGTTCTTCTGCGCCGTGAACGACGACGCGCACCTGTGGAGCGCGGTGGACCGGCTCCAGGCGCTGGCCATGGACGGCACGCTCAAGGGCAGCTTCTTCTTCTGGAACGACCTCAAGGCCTTCAGCGTCACCCAGCAGTACCCCTACGCCTCCGTGGGCCGCACGCCCCTGCCGGACTGGGCGCGCGACCAGTTCCGCGAGGGCTTCGGACGCTGGGCCATCAGCGGCGCCCTCTCCGCCCCGGACGCGGAGATCGGCGCCCTGCTGGAGCGCCGGCTCGCGGCCGCGCTGGACGGCGCCTTCCGCCCCCTCACCTTCGCCCCCATCC
>NZ_RAWI01000770.1 GCF_003612125.1 Corallococcus praedator | reverse complement strand
CTTCACGCCCGCCCCCGGGGAGGTGCACGCGCGCCCCGCGTCGCTGTGGCGGCGGCTGCTGTCCTTCACCGTCGACACCGCCGCCATTGGCGCCGTGGCGTCGGCCTACATCGTCCTCGCCTCGTCGGTGGCGGGCGTGAAGAGCCCCCAGGCGGGCCTGACGGGGCTGGATGCCTTCGTCGCCTGGCTGCGCGCACTGCACACCGTGCTGCTGCCGGGCGTGGTACTGGTGCTGGTGCTCGCCACCGTGTACTGCGCCGTCGCGGCCTTCCTCTGGAATGGGCGCACCCTGGGACGGTTGCTCCTGGGGCTCCGGCTGGTGGACACCCACGGCATGGCGCCCACCCCGGGCCGGGCCATCTTCCGGGCGCTGCTCGCCGGGCTTTCCTTTGTTCTCTTCCTGGGCGGCTTTTGGATGGCGCTGTTCGACCGACGCGGCCAGACCTTGCATGACAAGCTGACGTCCACCTTCGTCGTCCAACCGAGCTGAAACCGGCTCATTGTGCCTTGCGGCCGCGGCCGTAAGATGCCGCGGCCTTCATGCCTTCCCGTCTTGCCCAGCACCTCGTGTCGCGCGGCCTCCTGACCCAGGAGCAGGCCGGGGAGTTGTTGCGTCAACACCAGGCCCAGGGCGGCCACCTCGACACCGCGCTGATGGAGCGCGGCATGTCCGAGCAGGACGTCCTCGCGATGCTCGGCGAGGCCTCCGGCTTCCGGCCCGTGAACCTGGTGGACTTCGAGCCCAACCAGGAGGTCGCCACCTTCATCCCTCCGAAAATCGCGGAGCGGCTGAGCGTGGTGCCCCTGTCCCTGGACGGCACCACGCTGCACGTGGCGTGCGCCTACCCGGTGCCGAAGAAGGAGCTGGACGAAGTCGGCTTCCTCCTGGGCAAGCCGCTGGAGCTGTGGGTCGCCATCGAGCTGCGGGTGCGCGAGTGGATCTCCTTCATCTACCGCCAGCCGCTGCCGCCGCGCTTCGTCCAGTTGGGCGAGGCGCTCGCCGCGCAGCAGGCCGGGACCCACACCCCGCCGCCTCCTCCCCCCGAGGACGAGTCGATGTCGGTGGACATGGTGGAGCAGCTCGCGCGCTCCGTCGCCCAGGAGCCCGTGGCGCCCGAAGCCCGGCCCGCCGCCCCGCG
>NZ_RAWI01000076.1 GCF_003612125.1 Corallococcus praedator | reverse complement strand
TAGGGTTCGTCGGCAGCGTCAGAGGTGTATAAGAGACAGGGCGGTGGCGGTGGCATCGTCCACTTCATCGCTTCCGCGAGCCCCAGCGTGACGGGCTCCGTGGTGGTGTCGGAGGGCAGCGCGGGTGCCAACGCGCCGGCGCAGACGGGCACCAGCATCCTCACGGCGGGCGGCGGCGGCGGCAGCGGCGGCTCGGGAGGCAATGGCGGAGGCATCATCCCGGGCACGACCACGAACGGGAATGCCAGCGCGGGCACGGGCGGCTACTTCCTCCAGACGGTCGTCCCCGAGCCGGAGTCGCTGCTGGGCCTGTGAGCCCGAAGTCTCCGGGACCGGCGTTCACCTGACGTCGGTCCCGGCCCCATCGTCCGGCGCCTTCCACCACAGCTCCAGGTAGGGTGACGCTGGCGAGTTTCCCGGCACGGGCGTGAACCCGTGCCGGGTGTAGAGCCGCAGCGCCGGATTGTCGCGCGTGACGTTCAGCCGGACAGCCACGCGCGCCCGGGCCGCCTCCTCTTGAATCGCGCACAGCAGGCGCGTGCCCAGCCCCTGCCCCTGGTGCGAGGGCAGCAGGGCCAGGTCCACCAACAGCGTCTCCGCTTCCGTGCGCACGAGCCACTGACGGCCCACGGGGACTCCGTCCACCTCGATGAGGGCGTGGCCTTCCGGGGAGTAGATCGCGGCGTAGTGGCGCGACTGGGCCTGGTACTGCGTGCGCAGGAAGACCTCTTGCTGCGCGGCGCCCCAGCCCCAGGAGGCCAGCTCCCGGGCGCGGGTGCTCGCGTAGAGCGTGAAGAGGAAGCCGTCATCCACGGGCGTGACGGGGCGCAGGTGGTGTACGGAGGGCGCGGGAATCGTCACGGTGAGGGACCGTCCTTGGAGGCTGCGCGAAGGGCGCGGCCAGGAGGACAGTATCCTCCTGAAGCGCGCGGGTCCTTCCAAGCGCACCACCTCTCCCAGGCGTGGCATGGGGGCAGGCAGGCCTGTCCGGCGGATGGGCTCCACCGTATCGGGAAAGCGCGAGGTTCGGTGACGGCGTGCGCGCCCGACGTGGGGAGAGGATGGGCTCTCCTGTCCTGTTCCGGTCCGTCGCGGAGCGCCATCCCAAGGGGCGGCCCGTCCGCTCCAGGAGGTCCACCCGGTGTCCCGTCTCCCGTCACACGTGCATGTCGCCATCGCGGGCGCGGGCTTCGCGGGCCTGGGCATGGCCATCCGGCTGAAGCAGGAGGGCATCGAGGACTTCCTCGTCCTCGAACGCGCCGACGACGTGGGCGGCGTCTGGCGCGACAATGTCTATCCTGGCTGCGCGTGCGACGTGCAGTCGCTGTTGTATTCCTTCTCCTTCGTGCCGAATCCGGGCTGGTCGCGCGTCTATTCCCCGGCCTGGGAGATCCACGCCTACCTGCGTGAATGCGTGGCGCACTTCCACCTGGCGCCGCACCTGCGCTTCCAGCACGCCATCCTGTCCGCGCGCTGGGACGCCGCGCGCAACCGCTGGGCCCTGGAGACCTCCCACGGCCCACTCACCGCGGACGTCTTCGTGCCCGCGGTGGGCGCGCTGAGCGAACCCGTCATCCCCGCGCTGCCCGGCCTGGAGCGCTTCCAGGGCAAGGCGATGCACTCGGCGCGGTGGGATCCGGGGTACGCGCTGGCCGGTCGCGCTGTGGGCGTGGTGGGCACGGGCGCTTCGTCGGTCCAGCTCGTCCCGGAGATCCAACCAGTCGTCGGGCGGCTCGTCCTCTTCCAACGCACGCCCGCGTGGGTGCTGCCCCGGGGCGACCAGCCCATCGGAGCGCTGCGCAAGGCGCTGTACGCCCGCGTTCCGCGTGTCCGGTGGCTCCTGCGTGAAGGCCTGCGCCTGCTGCGGGATGCCCTCGTGCTGGGCTTCCAGCACCCGTGGGTCCTGCGCCTGGCCCAGCGTTGGGTGCTGCGCCACCTCCGGCACGTCGTCGCGGATCCGGTGCTGCGCGACAAACTCACGCCCCACTACACGATGGGCTGCAAGCGCATCCTGTTCTCCGACACCTACCTGCCGGCCCTCACGCGCCCGAACGTGGAGGTCGTCACGTCCCACATCCGGGAGGTGCGCGAGCACGACGTCGTCACGGAGGACGGCGCCGTGCACCCGGTGGACACGCTCGTCTTCGGCACCGGGTTCGCGGTGACGGACATGCCCTTGGGACACCACATCCGGGGGCGCGACGGACGCACGCTCGCGGAGGTCTGGGAGGGCAGCCCTCGCGCCTACCTGGGCCTCACCGTGAGCGGCTTTCCCAACCTCTTCCTGCTCCAGGGGCCCAACACGGGCCTGGGCCACACCTCCGTGTTGTTGATGATGGAGGCCCAGATGGAGCACGTGCTGGGGGCGCTGTGCTACCTGGAGGCACGAGCAGGCGCCGCCCTGGAGCCCGAGCCGGAAGTGCAGGACGCCTTCGTCCGTGAGCTCGACGCGCGGATGTCCACCACCGTCTGGAGCCAGGGCGGTTGCCGCAGCTGGTACATGGATGCCACGGGGCGCAACTCCGCCCTCTGGCCCGGCACCACCTCCGCGTTCCGACGGCGCGTGGAGCACTTCGACCCGTCCGACTACGTCACCTCCGCCCGGAGCGCCGCGAGCTGAACCACCGGGAGCCCGTTCCCGGCGCACCCATGGCGCCTCCGGGCGGGGGGAACGGGTCGGCATCGGTTGTCCTCCTCGTGGGGACCCACGGGCTCCACGGGAGAAGAGGTAGGTCTTCCTGCCAGCGATGGCACGACGCTTCGGGTTGCCTCCCTGCCTGGCCCCCTGACACGGAGGCGGCCCAGGCGCCCCCGGAGGCAGGAAGAGGTCCATCCGTTCACGCCCCACGCCGGGTGGGTGTTTCGCGCCCCCCGACCGCGGGGCGATTCGGCGCGGGCCCCTGGTTGTTTGTGTTGGCTTTGGAGGAGGATGGCCGAGCCTTCCCGGAGCGCGGCCCCGCCCTGGACCCCACCCGCCAGGAATGCCAATGACTCCCACGCTGCCGCAGAACGATTCCGCCCAGGCCCAGGAGCAGCGCAAGCAGCAGCTTGCCCAACTCCAGACGCAATACGTCTACGACTTCACCACGCGCGTCCAACCCCTGGGCGTCGCGCAATCCGTGCCCCCGGGGCAGAACTTCGCCTTTGTCTGGACACTGGGCGTGCTGAACCAGGCGCTAGGCATCACCGGCAACCTCATCTCCATGGGCTCGCATCTGTTCGAGTCGGCGGACTCGCTCGCGAAGAAGCTCGAGGACTTCACCGAGGAGGAACTCCACAAGGCGGAGCAGGCCTACCTGGACCTCAAGACCCACCACCTGAACCTCTCGCGCCTCTTCGACGCCACCCACGTCATCTCCGCGCCGGCCAGCGCCGTGGCCCTCGCGGGCGTGGCCTCGGGGCAGGGCCTCGCGACGGGAACGGGTCCGTCGTTCGCCATCGACCTGGGCGGCGGCGGTGGCACGCGGTCCTCCTCCGCCTCCCCGCTGAACCCGCGGGGCGCGCAGCCGGCGTCACCCGCTTCGCTGGAGCAGTTCGCGGAAGGGCTCAAGGACTCCCTGGGCCACCTGTCCCAGTTCCTGGGCGACACGGCCTTTGATCTGCTCCTGCGCGTCATCGGGCAGTACGGACAGCCGAAGAACCTCCAAGGCTACCAGTCGCAGTTCCAACTGCTGCCCATGACGCCCGGGGCGGGCGCCGCGCTCGACGACGTCATGTTCGCGCGCCTGCGGGTCGCGGGCCCCAACCCCGTGGTGCTCCGTCGCCTGTCAGCGCCCGACGCGCGCTTCCCGGTGACGGACGCGCAGTTCCGCTCGACGATGGGGCCGCAGGACAGCCTCGCCACGGCCATGGGCGAAGGCCGCGTGTACCTCGCGGACTACGCGGTGCTCGAAGGGCTGAAGGCGGGCACCTTCCCGACCCAGAAATACGTCTGCGCGCCGCTGGCCCTCTTCGCGGTGCCCCGCGCGGGTGAAGCGGACCGGCTGCTGCGGGCGGTGGCCATCCAGTGCTCCCAGACGCCGGGGCCCTCCACGCCCGTCGTCACGCCCTCGGAAGGGTTGAACTGGGAGATTGCCCGGCTCTTCCTTCAGGTCGCGGATGGCACCTGGCACGAGATGATCAGCCACCTGGGGCTCACCCACCTGCTCATCGAGGCCTTCACCCTGGCGACCGCGCGACAGCTTCCGCCGGAGCACCCGCTCCAGGTCCTGCTGGCGCCCCACTTCCAGGGCACGCTGGCCATCAACAACGCGGCCGTGGAGTCGCTCATCGCGCCGGGGGGCTTCGTGGACCGCCTGCTGCCTGGCACCATCGAAGCGTCCGCGTCCCTGGCGGTGCAGGCCGTGGAGGGCTTCCGCTTCAACCAGGAACTGTTCCCGCGCAGCTTCGCCAATCGGGGCGTGGACGATGCGCAGGCGTTCCCGGACTACCCGTACCGGGATGACGGGCTGCTCGTCTGGGCGTCGCTCCATCAATGGGTGTCGGACTACGTGTCGCTCTATTACGGCTCGGACGCGGACGTGGTGTCGGACTACGAGCTCCAGTCCTGGTTGAAGGAGCTGGCCTCGCCCCAGGGCGGACGGTTGCAGGACATCGGCGAGGACGGCGTCCTCAAGACCCGTGGCTACCTCGCGGACCTGGTGACGATGATCATCTTCACCGCGAGCGCGCAGCACGCCGCGGTGAACTTCCCCCAGTCCTACGTCATGTCCTTCACGCCGTCCCTGCCGCTGGCGGCCTACGCGCCCCTGCCCGGCGCGCCGCTCGCCGCGAAGGCCGACGACATCCAGGCGCTCCTCGCGTACATGCCGCCGCTCCAGCAGGCCTTCTCGCAGCAGACGTTGATGACCCTGCTGGGACGCGTGTACTTCGGCGCCCTCGGCTCGTATGACCGGTACGTCTCGGGGGCGTACTTCCAGGATCCGCGCGTGGCGGTCCCCCTGCAGGACTTCCAGACGCGGCTCGGCGAGGTGGAGGCGACCATCGCGCGACGCAACCTGCGCCGCATCCCGTACCGCTCGCTGCTGCCCTCGGAGATTCCGCAGAGCATCAACATCTGACGGACGTCTCCCGGCTGGGGGCCCGCGTCGCTACTTCGCGCCGCGAGCCTCCAGCGAGTCGGCCAGCGCACGCATCGCCCGCGCATGTCCGTGTGACAGGTCCGCCTCGGGGAACACGTCCAGGGGCTGCTGGGGCGGTGCGCCGCGTGCCTCGAAGTCCTCTCCCTTCGGGTCGGTGTAGTGCTCGTTCGACAGGTGGACCGTCCAGCCATTCGGCAGCGGCTTGACGAGCACGTCGGAGAAGCTGCCCCGCGTGCGGGTGCCCACGTGGCGCACCTGGGGCAGGGCGCGCATCGCCAGCGTGAAGACCTCCCCGGCGCTGACCGTGATGTCGCTCGTCACCAGGTGGACGGGCCCATGGAACGCCGGACGTGACGTGGGCGTGAGGATGAACTCCTGGGGCGGGACGTCCTTCGCCCCCTTCGCCCACTTGGAATACGCAAGCCGGGGCCGGTCCGCGAAGCGCGCCGCGATCGCCCGCGCGACGACGTCATGGCCTCCTCGGTTGTTGCTCACATCCACGATGACCGCCGTGGCCCCCGCGAACGCGGCCATCGCCTCATCCAACACGGGCTCCAGCGCGGCCAGTTCCTGCTCCGGCGTCGCGTCATCGCCGTCCGTCGCGGCGACGAAGCCCCCCATCGTCATCACGTTGAGATAGCCGACCCCGGGCGCGGCGAAGCCCCAGAACACGCGCTGGTTCGCGACGTGATGACCCTGGCCGCGCAGCACCGTCTGGAGGATTCCATCGCGGTACGCGCCCAACCACTCCTTCTGCACGGCCTTCGGGGTGCGCCCCGTCCGCCGGGCCTCCTGCTCCAGCAGCGCGAACGTCCCCGTGGCGCGCTCCTCGTACGTCAGCGTGTCCGACGAAGCGTCATCCGCCACCAGCGCCACATGCGCATCGCCCAGTGTCCGGAGCGCCTCCGCGAAGAGGGTGAACAACGCCCGGCCCTCCATGCCCGGAGACACCCGGGGACGCTCCGCTTCCAATCGCGCCAACCACTCCGGCCCCCGCTCGGGGAAGTACGCGTAGTGCTCCGCGAAGGTCGCCTGGAACACATTGAACAGCTTCGGAGCGCTCCACACCGTGTGCCGGTCGCAGTCTTCGGGAAGCGCGGCGATGCGGTCGAACCGGTAGCGCGTCTCCCCCGGCGCGGGGAAGAAGTCCCGGACACCCTCCGAGGGCCCTGGCGCCTGGACGCCAAACAGCTGCTTCAGCTCCGACGAAGAAGCGGGATCCGGAGAGCACCCCGCCGCCGTCTCATGGTGCAGGCGCAGTCCCTCCGGCGTCACCGTGAGCAACCACCCATACCCGCGAGAGCGCCACACCTCCGGCCCGGATGCGTCAACAGGGCCCAAGGCAGGACGTGACGTAGCGCACGCTGTCAGCAGGCCGACGAGGAGCAACGGCAGGACAGCGCGCGGACGGAGGCGCGGGAGGTTCATGGCGGGGAGGCTTCCTTCAGGATCCGACATCCCATCGCGCACTGGGCGGGGTGGAACAACGGGTGCGCTATAAACCCCGCGCCGGGTGTTGGTGCCGTGCCCGCGACGGGGAGTCCTCATGGGTGGAGTCGCTCGGAAGTTGGGATGGGTGCTGCTGGCCCTGGCCGGGGCGTTCAGCCTGGGCGTGGTGGCGCTGCACCGGGGGGAGTCCATCAACGCCATCTGGCTGGTGGTCGCCTCGGTGGCGGTGTTCATGCTGGGATATCGTTTCTACGGCCGGTTCATTGCCGAAAAAGCGCTGCGCCTGGACCCCACGCGCGCCACCCCCGCCGAGCTTCGCAATGACGGCCTGGACTACGTGCCCACGGACCGGTGGGTTGTCTTTGGCCACCACTTCGCGGCCATCGCGGGCGCCGGTCCGCTGGTGGGCCCGGTGCTGGCCGCGCAGATGGGCTACCTGCCCGGCACGCTGTGGATCCTCGTGGGCGTGGTGGTGGCGGGCGCGGTGCAGGACTTCGTGACGCTGTTCCTGTCCATCCGCCGCGACGGCAAGTCGCTGGGCGACATGGTCCGCATGGAGCTGGGGCCGGCGGCGGGCGTGACGGCGATGGTGGGCGTGCTGATGATCATGATGATCATCCTCGCGGTGCTGGCGCTGGTGGTCGTCAAGGCGCTGACGCACAGCCCCTGGGGCACCTTCACCGTGGGCATGACCATCCCCATCGCGGTGCTGATGGGCCTGTACCTGCGCTACGTGCGCCCCGGCAAGGTGCTGGAGGTGTCCATCGTCGGCTTCGTGCTCCTGATGCTCAGCATCTACCTGGGTGGCCAGGTGTCCGAGTCCGCCACCTGGGCGCCCTGGTTCACCTTCGACAGCAAGGCGCTGGCGTGGCTGCTCATCGGCTACGGGTTCTGCGCGGCGGTGCTGCCGGTGTGGCTGCTGCTCGCGCCGCGCGACTACCTGTCCACCTTCCTCAAGATTGGCACCGTGATGCTGCTCGCGGTGGGCATCGCGCTGGCGGCGCCCGATTTGCGCATGCCGGCGGTGACGCGGTTCGTGGACGGCTCCGGTCCGGTGTTCTCCGGCAGCCTGTTCCCGTTCCTGTTCATCACCATCGCGTGCGGCGCGGTGTCCGGGTGGCACTCGCTCATCGCGTCCGGCACCACCCCGAAGATGCTGGCCAGCGAAGCAGACGCGCGCATGGTGGGCTATGGCGCCATGTTGATGGAGGCCTTCGTGGCCATCATGGCGCTCATCGCAGCGTCGGTGCTGGACCCCGGCGTCTACTTCGCCATGAACTCGCCCGCGGCGCTCATCGGCACCAGCGCGACGCAGGCGGCGCAGACGCTCAGCCAGTGGGGCTTCGTCATCACCCCCGAAATCCTGGAGCAGACGGCGCGCGACATCGGTGAGACGACCATCCTGTCCCGCGCGGGCGGCGCCCCCACGCTGGCGGTGGGCATGGCGCAGATCCTCCACGGGCTCGTGTCCGGGCAGGGGATGATGGCCTTCTGGTACCACTACGCCATCCTCTTCGAGGCGCTCTTCATCCTCACCACGGTGGACGCCGGCACCCGCGTGGGCCGCTTCATGATCCAAGAGCTGGCGGGCCTCGTCTACGCGCCCCTGAAGCGCACGGAGTCCTGGGGCGCGAACCTGCTGGCCACCGCGCTGTGCGTGGGCGCCTGGGGCTACTTCCTCTACCAGGGCGTCGTGGATCCGCTGGGCGGCATCAACACGCTGTGGCCGCTGTTCGGCATCGCCAACCAGATGCTCGCCGCCGTGGCGCTCACGCTGGGGTGCGTGGTGCTGGTGAAGATGAAGCGCGAGCGCTACGTCTGGGTGCCCGGCATCCCCGCCGCGTGGCTGGTGCTGTGCACACTCACCGCCGGCTTCCAGAAGGTGTTCGGAAGCGACGTGCGCGTGAGCTTCGTCGCCCACGCGAGGGCCTTCTCCCAGGCGGTGGCTGAAGGCCGTGTCATCGCCCCCGCGAAATCCGTGGAGGAGATGGAGCAGATCATCCGCAACGACTACCTGGATGCCGCCCTCACCGTGTTCTTCATGGCCGTGGTCGTGGCGACCCTCTTCTTCGGCGTGCGCGCCATCCTCGCGGCCCGGCGCTCCCCGGTGCCCACCGCGCACGAGACGCCCTACGTGGCCGCCGCCGCTCCGGTGCAGCGGTGATGACCGGCTTCGTCCAGGCGCTCCAGCAGGGCTGGCGCAAGTCCGTGCGCATCGCGCGCCAGATGATTGGCGTGCCCGACTACGACACCTATGTCGCCCACATGCACCGTCACCATCCGGACCGCGCGGTGATGACCTATGCGGAGTTTTTCAACGACCGCCTCCAGGCCCGCTACCGGGGCGGAGGGGGTCGCTGCTGCTGAACGATGAGTCGTTGAGTTTTTCAGGCAAAACTGGTTGATGGGTTTTTACGGGTTCGGCCCGTCAAACCCATGACGCAGGAGTCTGCCGTGTCTCGCATCGCAACGCCGTTCCGGACGTTGGCGCTGGGCGCCGTGTTTCTCGCATCGCTGGGGGGCTGCTCGGGCCCCGGGGACGTTCCGACGTCCGATGAATCGTTGGGCGCGGTGGAGTCCCCGGCGCTGGCGACGCGCGTGGTGGGCTACCTGCCGACGTGGGCGGGCAACGTGGACACGCTCCAGTACGGCAAGCTCAGTCACATCAACTACGCGTTCGCGCTGCCCACGGCGCAGGGCGGGCTCACGGGCGTGAGCAGCTCGGATACGCGGCTGCGCTCGCTGGTGACCAAGGCGCACGCGCAGGGCGTGAAGGTGCTCATCGCGGTGGGCGGCTGGAACGACGGCAACGACAGCGCCTTTGAACAGATGGCCGGGAGCGCGGGCACGCGCACCTCGTTCGTGAACTCGGTGGTGAACTTCGTCAACGCCGTCGGTCTGGATGGCGTGGACATCGACTGGGAGTACCCGGACCCCGGCACGTCGGGGAACAACTACGCGCTGCTCATGCGCGAGCTGGGCACGGCGATGCACACCCGGGGCAAGCTGCTGACGGCGGCGGTGGTGGCCAACGGCTACACGGGCGGAGGCGTGCCGGCGTCGGTGTTCAGCGACGTCGACTTCCTCAACATCATGGCCTACGACGGCGGCCAGCCGCATTCGACGTATGACCTCGCGGTCCAGTCGCTGAACTACTGGAAGGGGCGCGGGCTGCCGGCGTCCAAGGCGGTGCTGGGCGTGCCGTTCTACGGCCGCTCTCCGTCCAGCTACGTGGGCTACTCGGAGCTGGTCGCGCGCGACTCGCAGGCGCCCTACAAGGACAACGTCGGGGACGTCTATTACAACGGCATCGCGACCATCCAGGCCAAGACGCGGCTGGGCCTGCAGAACGGCGGCGTGATGATCTGGGAGCTGAGCCAGGACACGTCCGGGAGCACGTCGCTGCTCAACGCCATCGACTCGGTGGCGCAGGGCACGGGCGGCACGGGAGCGTACCGGCTGGTGAACAAGGCCTCCGGCCGCTGCGTGGACATCTCCGGTCCCAGCACGGCGGATGGCGCCATCATCCACCAGTGGGCCTGCCACACGGGCGCAAGCCAGCAGTGGTCCATGGAGGCGACGGACAGCGGCTACTACCGCTTCGTGTCGCGTCACAGCGGCAAGGCGCTGGACGTGAAGGACGCCAGCGGCGCGGACGGCGCGGGGCTCCAGCAGTGGACGTACTCCAACGGGAGCAACCAGCAGTTCAAGCCGGTGGACCTGGGCAACGGCTACGTCCGGCTGGAGGCGCGCCACAGCGGCAAGGTGCTGGACGTGACGGGCTGCCAGGGCGGCAGCGGTGACGGCACGCTGCTGCAGCAGTGGACCTGGTCCAACAACGACTGCCAGCAGTTCCGGATGGAAGCGCGGTAGCCCGCTGGAAGTGACGGAGCCGGTCGCGTCGCCGGCCCCGTCCTCACGGACGAGGCGCGCTCAGCTGCGCCGGGGCAGCCGCAGGATGAAGGTGGAGCCCTCGCCCAGGGTGGACCGGGCGGACAGCGAACCGCCGTGCAGCTTCGCGAGCGCGGCGGCGATGAAGAGCCCCAGGCCATGCCCCCGTCCCCGGTCGGAGTCCGCGCGCTGGAAGCGCTCGAAGATGTGGGGCAGGGCGCTGGCGGGGATGCCCACGCCCCAGTCGCGCACGTGCACCAGCACGAGGCCCGGGCTGAGCGTCATGCCCACCTCGATGCGACGCGACTCCCCGCTGTACTTCACCGCGTTGGACAGCAGGTTGTTGAGCACCTGGCGCACCCGCTCCGCGTCCAGGGACAGGGGCTCCACCGGCTCTCCCAACTGCAGCGTGAAGTCCATCTCCGGCTGCATCTCACGCCAGTCCTGCACCAGCTCCTGGAGGAAGCGCGCCAGGTCCGTGGGCTCCTGCCTCAACTCCAGCTTCCCGTCCGCCAGCCGGGACGCGTCCAGGATGGACGTCACCAGCCCGTTCATCCGGTCCAACTGCCGCAGGATGGCCTCCGCGGAGCGGCTCTCGTCCTCGATGCCGCGCTTGTGCACCTTGCGCAGGAGCATCTGCGTGTTGAGCCGCGCGGAGCTCAGGGGCGTCTTCAGCTCGTGCGCCACCCAGTTGAGCATCTCCTCGCGGGCCAGGCTCACCGCTGTGGCCGACTCGCGCGAGGCATGGGCCGCTTCCGTGCGGATCGTCGCATGGCTCTGGAGCGCCGAGTTCACCGCGTGCTCGAAGGTGGCCAGGTCCACCGGCTTCGCCAGGAACGTCTGCGCCGCTTCACGCCCGGACGGCCGGGCCGCGCTCAACAGCAGGAAGGGCACCTCCGAAAGGGTGGGCTCGGAGCGCATGGCGTGAAGCAACTGCATGCCGGTACGGCGGGGCATCATGTGGTCGCTGACCACCAGGTCCGGCGGCTCCGTCCGCGCGAGCATCAGGGCCTCCTCGCCGTTGTGCGCGCGCACCACGCGGTGGCCCAGGTCCTCCACCACCTCGGAGAAGACCTCCAGCAGCGCCTCTTCATCCTCCGCGATGAGGACAAGGCTCATTCCTTGGCACCTCCCACGGTGGAGCCGATGGGCTGTGCCTGACCCGTCAGCAGGCCCGCCGCGGAGCGCAGCGGCGCGAGCACCTTCACCCCGGTGTCGTTGATCTGGAACTCGCGCAGGTCGCTGGCGTACTTGCTGTCGCGCATCTTGAGCACGGACAGGATGCGGTGCATCCGCCCGTGCAGCTCCACGTAGCGCAAGAGCAGCAGGTTCTCTCCCAGGATGGCTACCGGCGCGTCGCTGAAGTCCAGCTCCGTGCCGACGACCTTGGGCACTTCACGGGTGAAGATGGACGTGACGCCCAGGATCCGCAGCCGCATCGCCAGCGAGGCGAGGAACGTCCGGCGCCGCGACGGGTCCAGGATGGACTGCTCCAACTCGCTGAGCCCGTCGATGACCAGCCGCTTCACGCCCAGCGCCTCCACCTTGCGCAGGACGTCCCGCACGAACAGATCCGCCTCCAACTCCATGGGAGGCACGTGCTGGAAGCTCAGCAGCCCGTCGCGGTGCAGGGCCGCCACGTCCAGTCCCACGCGCTTCGCGCGCGCCATCAGCATGGCGGGCGAATCAAAGAAGGAGACGAACAGCCCCTGCTCGCCCCTGCGCGCCCCGTCCGCGACGAAGTGGGTGGCCAGCAGGGTCTTTCCAATGCCCATGCTCCCCGCGAGCATGGTGGTGCTGAGTTCGGGCAGCCCCTCGAACATCAGCGTGTCCAGCTCCGGCAGCCCGAACCCCTTGCGCGCCAGCGTGGGCGGCTCGTCGTGGAAGTCCAGGGGCGTGGACTCCAGCCGGGGGATGAACTCCACGCCGCCCTGGTTGATGGTCATGACGTGCTCGCCCGTCAGGTGCTCCCGGCCGCGCAGCTTCACCACCTCCACGCGGCGCAACCGTCGCGCCCCCTGGGGCTGGATGGACAGCGCCACGATGCCGTCCACCGTGGTCGCCTCCGGCAGCCCCATCAGCCGGTCCAGCGGGTACTCCGTGGTGAACAGGCCAATGCAGTTGACGGCCGAAAGGCCGATCCCCAGCTCGTAGAGGAACTCGCGCAGCCGCGCCTCGTCCGACCAGAGGTCCCGGATGGAGCGCAGCCCGTCGATGAACAGCACGCCGGCCTTGTGCTCGCGCACCGTCTGGAGCAGCAGGTCACGCGCTTCCTTCGGTCCGCGCTTGAGCGCCGAGTAGGCGCTGATGACGAAGAGCTTCTCGCCCAGCAGCTCGGGCTTGAAGAAGGAGAAGCTGGAGAGCGAACTCATCAGCTTGTCATGGGGCTCCGAGGTGACGGTGGCCATCACCACCGGGATGCCGCGTGATGCGGCATCGAAGGCCACCTGGCTGCAGAGCACCGTCTTGCCGCACCCCGGCGTGCCGGTGACGATCACCGCCTGCCGGGAGGGAATGCCTCCTCCCAGGAGAGCGTCGAAGCTGGGGATGCCACTTTGGAAGAGCGACGGTTCGCTGCTGGGCATTCCAGGGTTCACCGGGCGGCGGGAAGCAATGCGCGAGGCTCTGCCGCTCGAAAGCGCGCGCGCCGGGACAAGGTAGGGATCGCGGAAGCGGCCTGCCCGAATTTCAACTCCACATTCGGGGCATAGCGGACACCTTCGACCTGGAGAAGCGCCTTGCGGAGGGGACACGGCGTACCGGCGTCCGGTGAACACCTCCGCCCCCCGGGCAGGCGGACGACGGGGCTCAGCGCGACGGCGCGGGGGCTTCATCCACCCCGCTGGAGCCAGTGGGCGCCTTGCGCAACAGGTACACCGCCACCGCCAGCCCCACGCAGCAGACCGCCGTGACGTAGTGGGCGGCCGCCAGGGGGTTCTGCTTCATCGCCAGCGTGACGATGAGCGGCGTCAGGCCGCCGAACAGGGCGTACGCCACGTTGTACGAGAAGGAGATGCCGGAGAAGCGCACGGCCGGAGGAAAGGCGTGCACCATCACCGCGGGCACCACCCCCACGACGCCCACGCAGAAGCCCACCAGCGCGTACAGGGGCACCAGCTGTCCGGGAGCATGGGCGACGCCCCGGTAGAAGAGCTGCACGGTGACGAGCAGCGCGACCGTCCCCAGCGCCAGGGCCCGCGCCGCGCCCAGCCGGTCCGCGAGCACCCCGAAGCAGACGCACCCCACGGTGAGCGTGAGCGTGGCCACGCTGTTGGCCCCCAGCGCGCGGGCGGCGGGGATGGCGTGCAGCTGCTGCACCAGCGTCGGCGTCATCAGGATGACCACCACGATGCCGGCGGTGAGCACCCAGGTGAGCAGCATGGACACCGCGACCGCGGGCGCATGGCCCTTCAGCGCGGCCTTGAGCGGCAGCTCCCGCACCAGCGCGTGCCGCTGTCGCATCTCCTCGAAGACGGGCGTCTCCTGCAGCCACCGGCGCAGGAACACGGCGAAAAAGCCGAACACGCCGCCCACCACGAACGGCAGGCGCCACGCGAAGGCCAGCACCTCCTCGGGCGTGAAGACGGTGTTGATGGCGGTGGCCACCAGCGAGCCCAGCAGGATGCCCAGCGTCAGGCCCGCGGTGAGCGTGCCGCACGCCAGCCCCACCCGGCGCGCGGGCACGTGCTCGGAGACGAACACCCACGCCCCCGGCACCTCGCCGCCCACCGCCGCGCCCTGCAACAACCGCAAGGCCAGCAGCGCCACCGGCGCCGCGTACCCCGCGGTGGCGAACGTGGGCAGGAGGCCCATGAGCAGCGTGGGCACCGACATCAGGAAGACGCTCAGCGTGAACATCCGCTTGCGCCCCGTCCGGTCCCCGAAGTGCGCCATCACGATGCCGCCCAGCGGACGCGCCAGGTAGCCCGCGGCGAACAGCCCGAACGTCTGCAACTGCCGCAGCCAGTCCGCCGTCTCCGGGGGGAAGAACAGCCGGCCCATCACCGCCGTGAAGAACACGAAGATGATGAAGTCGTAGAACTCCAGCGCTCCCCCCAGCGCCGCCAGCCCCAGCGTGCGGATGTCCCGCGAGGACAGCGGACGGGTGGCGGCGGAAGCGGGAAGGGCGTCGGTAGGGGAGGTCGCCATGCGCAAGGCCCCGGAGGATACGCCGGGAGCCCCCGGGCGGTCCCCATCCGTTACGTTGTTAAAAGGTATTCACCGCAAAACATGTTGACAGGGAGAGCGAAACTTGTGGGGACCTCGCGTCATCGCTATCTTCCGGGGATTCCGAGTTCCGTCCTGGGAGTACAAGTTGGACAGGGTTGATATGGTGACGCCTTCGCCGGTCGCACCTGGAGCCGATGAGCGCTTCGGGAAGTACCGCATCCTCCAGCGGCTCGCCGTGGGTGGGATGGCGCACATCTTCCTGGCCACCATCGACGGACCGGACGGCTTCTCCAAGGCGTGCGTCATCAAGCGCATCCTGCCGGAGTACGCCAACCTGGAGCCCTTCAGCCGCATGTTCGCGGACGAGGCGAAGGTGGCGGCGCTCCTGACGCACCCGAACATCGTGCAGGTGTTCGACTTCGGGAAGATCGACGGTCAGTACTACCTGGCCATGGAGTGGATCCAGGGCCAGTCGTTGGATCGCATCATGCGGCACGCCGCCGCGGCCTCCATCCCGCTGGGCAACCGCGTCACGGTGGACGTGGGCCTCGCGATGTCGGATGCGCTGTCCTACGCGCACGCGAAGACGCTGTCGGACGGCACGCCCCTGAAGCTGGTGCACCGGGACATCACGCCGGGCAACGTGCTGGTGTCGCGCGACGGCATCGTGAAGCTGGCGGACTTCGGCATCGTGAAGAGCTCCGTGAACCTGGAGCGCACGGTGGCGGGGGTGGTGAAGGGCAAGTACGCCTACATGTCCCCGGAGCAGATCACCAACCGGGAGCTGGACCACCGCTCGGACCTGTATTCGCTGGGCATCGTCCTCTACGAATTGTCCACGGGCCGGCGCCTGTTCAAGCGCGACACCATGGAGGCCACCATCGTGGCCGCGTCGCAGGGGGACGTGCCCGCGCCGTCGCAGGTGTCGCCGGGCTTCTCGCCTGAACTGGAGCGCATCCTCCTCAAGCTGCTCGCGAAGGATCAGGACGCGCGCTACCAGACCGCGCGCGAGGTGCACGACGACCTGGAGCGCTTCCGCGGCACGCAGCACTGGACGTCCGGAGGCCGGGAGCTGGCCACGCTGATGGCCACGCTCTTCCCGCCGGATGACAGGGGCCGGGTGTCCACGGCGGTCGCGGTGCCCGGGTCCATGCCGGGCTCCACCAGCCTGGGCTCCACGCGCACGCCCACGGGCATCTCCAGCCCCTCGCCCTTCGCGCCTCCGGAAGGAGTCCAGGCCCTGGAGCCCAGCGCGCTGGTGGTCACCGGCGTGCTGCCGCGCGGCACGACGGGGACGGGCACGGGACCGACGGGACTCATCGCGCCCCCCGCGGAACAGGCGGCCGGGCCCGAGGCGTTCCCCTGGGGGCTCGCGGCCGCGGCGGGCGTCGCCGCGGTGGGCAGCGCGCTGTTCTGGTTGTTCGTGGCGTGAAGGGGCAGGGGCGCACCGTGTCGTGGGAAGCGGGACATCGAACGTGAAGAATCAGAAGACCTGGGTCGCCGTCATCCTGTTGGGCACCGTGGCCGTGAACACCGGGGCGTACCTGGTGATGCGCTCCCGCCGTGCCGCGCAGGCCGTCGTCCCGCCCGCGCCCGTCGTCGCGCGAGTGGAGCCGGCCGCGCCCGGAACGACGCCACCCGCCGCGGCCCCCGCCGACGATGCGAAGGCGGGCCTCGCCCGGGCCCGGCGCGCGTCGGGGCTCGCCGCGCTGGAGGACCGCGACTACGCCAGGGCGGTGACGGAGTTCACCGAAGCGCTCAGCCTGCGCAATGATCCCCACGGCGACGTGGTGGAGCTGCTGCGCATCGCCACCGACCTGCGCGCGCGTGAACAGGCGCGCGCGCCCACGGCCTCCGCTCCACGTGAGCCGTCCGGGTCGAAGCCCACGCCCCGCACCCGCGCCGCCAGGCTCGCCGCCGCGCGCCAGGCCCGCGAGCAGCAGCAGCAGGCCCAGGCTTCTGAAACGGAATCCGAACGCAAGGGCGGCCTCCTGCTGGTGACGTCCACGCCGCCCGGGCTGGTGGTGCTGGTGGACGGCAAGGCGCTGGACATGACGCCCGCGCGGCTGTCGGTGCCAGCGGGCTCGCACCGCGTGGTGCTCGCGCAGGGCGACCGTCAGCTCTACTCGGAGACGCTGGAGGTGGCCGAGGACTCGGTGCGCTCGCTCAATCGCGACCTCACCGCCGAACTGACGCCGCCCGCCTCCAGGCCCGCGCCCGTCGCCGTGCCGGTGGTGGCGACGTCCTCCGCTCCGCCCGTTGGCGCGGTGCCCACCGGAGGGCTCGCGCCAAACGCCCGCGCCCCGGAGCCCACGCCGCCGCCGGAGCCGTCCGTCGCGAAGGCCGCCGTGGCGCAGGTAGCGCAGCGGGGCGACCTGGAGGTGACGTCGCCGGGCCTCTACGGCGAGGTGTGGATCAACAACCGGCCGTATGGCTTTCCGCCCATCTCCGCGCAGGCGCTGCCGGCGGGGCCCGCGCGCGTGGAGGTCCGCGTCAACGGCGAGGTGAAGCGCCGCATGACGGTGGACGTCGAGCCGGGCCGCAGCACCCGCGTGCGCGTGCGCTGAAACACAGTCCCACGTCGGAATTCGACGCGGTGCGCGCAATCCCAGAACTTTCGGATGTCGCTGGAGCCGGTACACTCACGGCTCGCGCGCACGGTGTCCCTCCCCCCGGACGACGCCGCGCGCATCCTTCCGCCTTCGAGAGGTTTGTCGCGTATGGGTTTCACCAGGCGCTGCGGGTCGGGCCGTCGTGTGGCTGTGTTGCTGGCGCTGTTGGGCGCGGGCACGGGCTGGGCCCAGGGCGAACCCGAGCAGGGAATCGACCCGGGGCCGCCGGAGACGCCCTCCCGGCAGGAGGCCCGGCTGGAGGCGCTGGAGGACGAGCCGGAGGTGCACAGCCAGGTGGCCTCGTTCGCCATCACGAAGCTGCACGACTCGCCGGCGGTCGTCACGGCGGTGACGGCGGAGGAGATTCGCGCCTCGGGTGCGCGCGACCTGATGGACGTGCTCCTGCTCGTCCCGGGCTTCTTCTTCGGCGTGGACGTGTCGGGCGTGGTGGGGCCGGGCTTCCGGGGCCTGTGGGGCCAGGAAGGCAAGGTGTTGCTCATCATCGACGGCAAGGAGATGAACGAGCAGCTCTACTCCACGATGCAACTGGGCCATGAGTTCCCGGTGGAGCTCATCGAACGCATCGAAGTCGTGCGCGGTCCCGGTTCGGTCATCTACGGCGGCAACGCGGAGCTGGCCGTCATCAACGTCATCACCCGGGGCATCCAGGGCAGCACGGACGTGCTGGCGGTGGGCACCTACGGGCAGCTGTCGCACGGCAACGGCCGGCGCAGCCTCACGCTGTCGGGCCGCAAGGTGTTTGAAGGCGTGCCGGGCCTGAGCGCCTTCGCCTCCGCGTCGCTGGGCCAGGGTCAGCGAAGCGACGTCATCTTCGATGACTTCTACGGCGACTCCGCGAGCATGAACGGCGCGTCGCGCCTGGATCCCACGGTGGTGCAGGCGGGCGTGGGCTACCGCGACCTGCAACTGAGCCTGCTGTACCAGCGCCAGGACACCACCTCCGTCGTGTCCGTGGACGAGGTGCTGCCCGAGCCGGCCAACACCGACTTCGAGTCCTTCCACGCGGAGCTGAGCGACCGCTTCCGCCCCACGGACCGCATCGAAATCATCCCCCGGCTGAACCTCACGCTGGGCGAGTCGTACCGGGACTCCGACGAGGCCTCGGACTTCTTCTACGACAAGCGCTACCGGCGCCTGCGTGGCCGGGCCCTGGCGCGGTGGGCGGCGCTCGACGTCCTCCAACTGACGGGCGGCCTGGACCTGGCGTTCGACCAAGGCAAGCTCCTGGGGCCCGCGGGCATCGGCCAGCAGGAGCCCTTCAACGGCGACCAGGACGTCGTCTCCTACCGCAACTTCGCGGGCTTCGTGGAGGTGTACTCGGACAACCCCATCGCCACGGTGGTGGCGGGCGCGCGGTTTGAAGACCACAGCTTCTTCGGCAGCTCCTTCGTGCCCCGGCTGGTGCTGCTCAAGTCCTTTGGCCCGGTGAGCGGCAAGGCCCTCTACAGCCGCGCCTTCCGTGCGCCCGGCATCGAGAACATCTCCCTGGGCGACGACGTCCGGCCGGAGCGCACCACGGTGTATGAGCTGGAGGCCACGGTGCGCCTGGGCGAGGGCCAGACGGTGAGCGCCAACGCCTTCGACGTGGGCGTGACGGACCCCATCATCTACTCGTACGACACGGACACGGACTCGGAGGCGTACCGCAACCTGGGGCGCCTGGGCAGCCGGGGCGTGGAATTGGACTACCGCGTCCGGGGCCCCTGGGGGCGCGCGCAGGTGGGCTACTCGTTCTACCGGCCCGGCGGGCGCAACGACGTGGAGGACTACCTGGTGCCCGGGCAGCCCAATGCCTTCACCGGCCTGCCCACGCACAAGGCGACGCTGACGGGCACCGCGAAGCTGCTGCCCTGGCTGTCCCTCAGCCCCACGGCCGTGCTGGTGGGCCAGCGCTTCGCCGTCGGGGCCCCGGACGACGAGGGCGTGTCGGAGGTCCAGACGCTGTCACCCCGCCTGCTGCTCAACCTCTTCGTGCGAGCGGAGAACGTGGGCACGAAGGGCCTGGAGATTGGCGCGGGCGTCTACAACCTGCTGGGCAGCGACTTCCGGGTGGCCCAGCCCTACAACGGCGGCCACGCGCCCCTGCCGGTGTTCACCCGGGAGTTCCTGGTGCGGCTCACCTACCTGTTCGAGCCGGCGTACGACGACGAGTAGGGCAGCGCGCACTCGTGCCGCATCGGACGTTGCGCGGGGGCGTGGCGGGGCGTAGGGAACGCCCCTGCCATGTCCGACAACGCCCAGCTCCTCGAAGCCGTCCGAAAAGAAGCCCGCCCCGGCATCTGGTCCAACGGGGTGAGTCTGGCGCGAGCGGGGGCGGTGGCGCTCCAGTCGCGCACGGCCACCGAAATCGAATTGAGGGTGAAGGCGGCGGGGCGGCCGGTGGCCCTCACGGTCGTCCTCTACCCGGGCGACGATGCGTGGGAGTGCGACTGCCCCAGCCGCGTGGATCCCTGCGAGCACGTCGTCGCGGCGGCCATCTCCCTGGAGCAGGCGGAGAAGCAGGACGCGCCGCTGGAGGCCGTGGCGGAGCGCTGGTCGCGCGTGGTGTACCGCTTCACGCGCGTGGAAGGTGGCCTGCAACTGCACCGCGTCCTCGCGCACGCGGACGGCACCGAGGAGCCCCTGGAGGACAGCCTCGCCGGTCGCATCGCGAAGCCCACGGGCGGCGTCACGTTGCAGGTGGAGCAGGTGGACCTGAACATGGACCGCCTGCTGGAGCGGCGCACGCGGGGACCGCTCTTGGCGGAGAAGCTGGACGCGCTGCTGCGGGCGCTGGAGCCCGCGCGCAACGTGCTGCTGGACGGCCGTCCGGTGGCGGTGTCCAGCGAGGTGCTGCCCCCGCGCGCGAAGGTGGAGGACCGGGGCCAGCAGTGGGTGCTGACGGTGTTCAGCGACCCGCGCGTCACGGAGGTGGTGAGCCCGGGCGTCGCGCTGACGTCCGACGCGCTGGTGCGCCTGGGCGAGACGTCGATGACGGGCGCGTGGCTCCAGCACCTGCCGCTCGTGCGCACCTACGCGCCGGAGCAGCTGGGGGAGCTGTCCGCCAAGGTGCTGCCGGAGCTGGCGCGGCGCATGCCGGTGGACGTGAAGAGCCGCCGCCTGCCGCCGTTGGACCGGGACCTGAAGCCGCGCATCCTCCTGGAGTTGAACCAGCTCACCGCGGGCCTGTCGGTGCTGCCCACGCTGGTGTACGGCGCGCCGCCCACGGTGAGGATCGACAACGGGCGCATGGTGTACCTGCGGGGCGCGGTGCCCCTGCGCGACGAAGCCGCGGAGACGAAGCTCCTCCACCAGCTCCGCGACGAGCTGAACCTCGTGCCCGGGCGGAGGCTCACGGTGCAGGGGCCGGAGATGATGCGCTTCGCGGACAAGCTGCGGAAGTGGCGCGGCGACCTGGGCGGAGACGCCGCGGGCATCGTCAGTCCGGACATGCGCCTGAGGCCGTCGCTGCGCGTGGAGGGAGGCGCGTCGGACGGAGGCGTGCCGCAGGTGCGCTTCACGTTGGAGTTCGACGTGGAGGGAGGCAAGGGCGGAGCGCGCACGGTGGATGCGGCTGCGGTGGTGCGGGCCTGGACCGAGGGCCTGGGGCTCGTGCCGTTGGACGGTGGCGGGTGGGCGCCGCTGCCGCGAGCGTGGCTGGACAAGAACGGCCAGCGTGTCGCGGACCTCCTGGCCGCGCGCCAGTCGGACGGCCGGGTCGCGAACCACGCGCTGCCGGAGCTGACCGCGCTGTGCGAATCGTTGGATCAGCCGCCGCCCCCGGGCCTGGACAAGCTTGCACCCATGGTGGAGGGCTTCGAAAAGCTGCCACCGCCCGTGTTGCCGGCGGAGCTCAACGCCACGTTGCGCGCCTACCAGCAGCAGGGCGTGAGCTGGCTGGGGTTCCTCAAGGGCGCGGGGCTGGGCGGCATCCTCGCGGACGACATGGGTCTGGGAAAGACGCTCCAGACCATCTGCATCCTGGGGCCGCGCTCGCTGGTGGTGTGTCCCACGAGCGTGTTGCCCAACTGGGTGGCGGAGCTGCAGCGCTTCCGGCCTTCGTTGAAGGTCTGCGTCTACCACGGCCCCGGCCGCAAGCTGGACCCCACGGCGGACGTGACGCTCACCACGTACGCGCTGCTGCGACTGGACGCGCCGACGCTGGGCGCGCCCACGTGGGAGGCGGTGGTGCTGGACGAGGCCCAGGCCATCAAGAACCCGGAGAGCCAGGTGTCGCGGGCGGCGTTCGGCCTCAAGGCGAACCTGCGGCTCGCGCTCAGCGGTACGCCGCTGGAGAACCGCCTGGACGAACTGTGGAGCCTGATGCACTTCACCAACCCGGGCCTGCTCGGAGGCCGCCGCCAGTTCGAGGAGAAGACGGCGCAGCCCATCGCGGACGGCAAGCCGGGAGCGGCGGAGGGCCTGCGTCGGCGCATCCGGCCGTTCATCCTGCGGCGTCTGAAGCGCGACGTGGCGCCGGAGCTGCCGCCGCGCACGGACTCGGTGATGCACGTGCAACTGGATGAGCGTGAGCGCAGCGTCTACGACGCGGTGATGGCGGCCACGCGAGCGGAGGTGGTCGCCCTGCTCAACGAGGGCGGCAGCGTGCTCAAGGCGTTGGAGGCGCTGCTGCGGCTGCGGCAGGCGGCATGCCATTCCGCGCTCGTGCCGGGCCAGCACGCGAAGACGTCCTCCAAGGTGCAGACGCTGGTGGATGCGCTGGAGACGGCGGTGTCGGAAGGCCACAAGGCGCTGGTGTTCTCGCAGTGGACGTCGCTGTTGGACCTCATCGAGCCGGGGCTCAAGGGCGCGGGCATCGCGTTCGAGCGCCTGGACGGCACGACGACGAACCGGGGCGACGTGACGTCGCGCTTCCAGGGGCCGGACGGAGCCCCGGTGTTGCTGATGTCGCTGAAGGCCGGCGGCACGGGCCTGAACCTCACGGCGGCGGACCACGTGTTCCTGATGGATCCGTGGTGGAACCCGGCGGTGGAAGCGCAGGCGGCGGACCGCGCGCATCGCATCGGACAGGAGCGGCCGGTGATGGTCTACCGGCTGGTGTCCCAGGGCACGGTGGAGGAGAAGATACTGGGCCTCCAGGAGAAGAAGCGGGCGCTGTTCGAGGCCGCGCTCAGCGAAGCCTCCGGAGCCGCCGCCATCACCCGGGAGGACCTGCTCCAGCTCTTCGCGTAACGCTCGCCGTCACTTCGCAAACGTCACCGCCACGTCCTTCGCGTCGGGCTCGGTGAAGCGAAGGACGTCCTCGCCCTCCTGGGTGAGGGCGTCGCGGGCTGGCTTCTTGAGCGGCACGAACGGCTTGCATACCAGCGTCGCGGAGCCCTTCTTGCGCTCGGTGGACCACATGCCGGCGACGCGTCCGTCCACCAGGAACACGGCCTGCACGCGCAGGTTGCCGGTGGACATGGCCTTGCGGTGTTCCTCGGTGACGACGCGGGTCCGGTCCGCGTGGGAGAGGATGAGGTTGTCGTAGTCGGGCAGGAAGCGCACCGGGGCGGGCGTGTCCTCGGGAGGCCGGGGGGCCTTGGGCAGGTCGAAGAGCACGCGCTTCTTCTCGTCGCGGAACTCCACCAGCTTGCCGCGAACCTTCTCGAAGGCGTCCTTCAGGGGCTTGAGCCCGGACCACGTCTGCATGTCCGCCACCGTGGCCGGGCCGAACGCCGCCAGGTAGCGCAGCACCAGCGGGGAGGCGTCCTCGTTGGTGTCCAGCGGCTTGCCCAGCCACGTCTCCGCCAGCGTGAACCCGGAGTTGCCCGGCCAGCCCCAGTCCAGCCCGTCCTCGGGCACCTGGACGAGGGGCAGCAGCATGCGCGTGGCGAAGCCCATGGCCCGCTCATCGCCCTCCACGTGGTGCTTCATCAGGTGGGCGCGCACCTCCTCGAACGTGCGCGGCCTCTCATCGAGGAAGGGCCGGGCGGTGGCGAGCAGCGCGGGCAGATCCAACGACGTGGAGCGCTCCTTGAGTACGCTGTGCATGGCGGCGGTGAGCATGGGCCGGTACATGTCGCGGTAGCGCAGGTAGTCCTTCGCGGTCATCAGGTGCAGCGTGCCGCGCATCATCGTGCCGCGAACCACGTCCCGCTGGTGCGCGAGCTTCGTGAGCGAGTCCCGCTGGAAGCCCTGGAGCCGGGACCAGAGGGCCAGGTACGGCGGACGCGCGAGCTGCGCCTGGAGGCCCACCAGGTGCTCGACGGCGCGAAGCACCGGCATCTTCTCGCGGGTCAGCAGCAACTGCCGGGCAAGGGTGGCCCGGTTGAGGGCCTGGGACGACAGGACTTCGGTAGCCATGCGCCCGAGCATAGCCAGGGCGCGCGGCCGGAGGTTCAGCGAGTGAGCGCCGGAATCACCTGCGCGCCGAACGCATCGATGAACGCGTCCTGTTCCCGGTTGACGTTGTGCAGGTACAGCCGCTCGAAGCCCAGGCGGAGGTCCTCGCCCAGCCAGTCCACATGCTGCTGGAGGCTGTTGGAGACGCGCAGCGGGCCATCCAGGTCATGGGGCTGCACGACGCTCGCGGCCTCCTGGAACTGGGCGGGAGTGCGCAGGTCGGTGAGGACGCTGTTGGCGAAGATGTTGGAAGCCCACTGGTCGTAGGCGCCAGCGCGAGCGCGCTCCTCATCGGCCGCGTAGGAGAGCTGGACCTTGAGGTACATCGGCTTGCCCTCGCCGCCGCCCTCCCGGAAGGCCTCCACCACCTTGCGAAGCTCGTCCGGAGGACGGGCGGTGGTGAGCAGCCCATCCGCCCAGCTTGCCACCCAGCGGGCCGTCTTCGCGGTGACGGCCGCGCCCAGCAACCTGGGGGCCTCCACGGGGCGCGTGTACAGCTTCGCCTCCTCCACGGTGACGAGTCCCCGGTGGGTGACGGTCTCTCCCCGGAAGAGGGCGCGCATCACGTCCACGCACTCCCGAAGGCGGGCATTGCGCAGGTCCTTGGCGGGCCAGCCGGTGCCGGTGATGGCCTCGTTGAGGTACTGCCCGCTGCCGAGCGCCGCCCAGGCCCGCCCCGGGAACATCTCGTTGAGGGTGGCGAGCGCCTGGGCGATGAGGGCCGGGTGGTAGCGCTGACCGGGAGCGTTCACCACGCCAAAGGACAGCCCGGTGGTGGCGAGCGCCGCGCCCATGAAGGACCAGGCGAAGCCGCTCTGTCCCTGCGTGTCGGTCCAGGGATGGAAGTGGTCGGAGTTGAGCGCGGCCTGGAAGCCCGCGCCCTCCGCCTTCCGACTGAGGCGAAGAAGCTCGCTGGGCGTGAACTGTTCGTGCGACGCGTGGAATCCGATGAGTGCCATGGAGTCCATCCACCCTGGCGCCGGCTCCGCCGCGCCGCGAGGCTTGCTTCCGAGCGAGTGTTGGCTGAACGAACTCCGCCTGCCCCCGGGTGTGGGGTTCCACACGCGTCCCTTGAACCGAGGGTCAGACGCGGGAGCCTGGATGCTTAAAGGGGACGGGGGGCCCTCGCGCTGGGGTGCACGCCCCGGGGAGACGGGATGATCGAAGACCTCTGGTACAAGAACGCGGTCATCTACTGCCTCGACGTCGAGACGTTCATGGACGGCAACGGCGACGGCATCGGGGACTTCACGGGGCTGCGGCGCAAGCTGGACTACCTGGCGGGCCTGGGCATCACCTGCCTGTGGCTGTTGCCCTTCCAGCCCACGCCCAACCGCGACAACGGTTACGACATCCGTGACTACTACGGCGTGGATCCCCGGCTGGGAGACCTGGGTGACTTCGTGGCCTTCACGCACGAAGCGAAGCTGCACGGCATCCGCGTCATCATCGACCTGGTGGTGAACCACACGTCGGATCAGCACCCGTGGTTCCAGGCGGCGCGCAAGGACCCGGACAGCCGCTTCCGCGACTACTACGTCTGGTCGAAGAAGCGGCCCAAGGACGCCAACAAGGGCATGGTCTTCCCGGGCGTGCAGCCCTCCACGTGGACGTACGACAAGGAGGCGAAGCTCTGGTACTTCCACCGCTTCTTCGACTTCCAGCCCGACCTCAACGTGGCCAACCCGGAGGTGCGCGAGCAGATCCTCAAGGTGATGGGGTTCTGGCTGGAGCTGGGCGTGTCCGGCTTCCGGGTGGACGCGGTGCCCTTCCTCGTGGAGCTCAAGGGCGTGAAGAACTCCGGGGTGAAGGACCCCTACGTCCTGTTGGAGGAGATGCGCGAGTTCCTCTCGTGGAGGAAGGGTGACGCCATCTTGCTCGCGGAAGCCAACGTCACCATGCACGAGGTGGTGGAGTTCTTTGGCGAGAACGACCGCATGCAGCTCGTCTTCAACTTCCTCGCGAACCAGAACTTCTATCTGGCGCTGACCCGGGGGGATTCGACGCCGCTCGTCGCCGCGCTGAAGGAGTCGCCGGACCTGCCGCACACGGCGCAGTGGGCGAACTTCCTGCGCAACCACGACGAGCTGGACCTGGGGCGCCTGTCGGACGAGGACCGGGCGGAGGTGTTCCAGTCGCTGGGGCCCGACAAGGGCATGCAGCTCTATGACCGGGGGCTGCGCCGGAGGTTCGCGTCGATGCTGGACGGGGACCGCCGCCGCATCGAACTGGCCTACAGCCTGATGTTCACGCTGCCGGGAACGCCGGTGCTCTGGTACGGCGACGAGCTGGGCATGGGCGAGAACCTGGCGCTGGTGGAGCGTCAGTCGGTGCGCACCCCGATGCAGTGGAGCCCGGAGCGGCACGGCGGCTTCACGCTGGCGGACAAGCCGGTGAAGCCCCTGGTGTCGGAGGGGCCGTTCGGCTTCCCCCAGGTGAACGTGGCCCAGCAGCGAAGGGACCCGGGCTCACAGCTCAACTGGACCGAGCGCATCATCCGCGCGCGCAAGGAGTGCCCGGAGCTGGGGTGGGGCAAGTGGAAGATTCTGCGCACGGGGAACAAGGCGGTGCTCGCCATCCGGTACGACTGGAAGGGCAACGCGATGGTGGTGTTGCACAACCTGTCGTCCCGGCCCTGCACGGTGAAGCTGGACGCGGGCGGCGAGGAGGCCTGCCCGCTCTACAACGTGCTGTCCGAGGACCATTCAGAGCCCGCGGATGGCAAGCGCCACGTGTTGACGCTGGAGGGCTACGGCTATCGCTGGTTCCGGGTGGGGCAGGAGAACCCCGCGCGCAAGCACAAGGCGGAACCGATGCGCTGAGCCCGAGACACGGAGCGGAAGCCGCGTCCCCCTCGAGAGGGACGCGGCCCCTGCGACGTCAGCGGCTCAGTTGAGTTCGATCTTCTCGAAGAGCTTCTCCGCCGGAGCGACGCCGTCGGAGAGGTCCACGATGGTGGTGTAGTAGCTGGGGTCGTGCCAGGCGCCGTAGAGCACCTGATCATGGCCCAGGCCGCGGAAGTCACCCACGAGCATCCGGTTGCCCAGGACGTACGGGATGCCACTCACGCCCTGCTCCTCGCGGTAGCGCACCTCGGCGGGCGGGACGCCGTCGAGGAAGTCCGCGACGAGCAGGGCCGGACCGGTGGTCCCGTTGTTCACGAACAGGAGCTGGTCGTAGCCCAGGCCACGGAAGTCGCCCACGGCCTGCTTGTCCTCCGCGTCCACCATGCCGTCCAGCAGCGGGAAGGCGCCGGAAGTCTCCACGTAGCGCACCTGCGCCGGGGCCACGCCCGAGTGGAAATCAAGGATGCGCACCCGTGCCCCGGTGCCCGAGCGGTTGATGCAGAGCACCTGGTCGTAACCGAGGTTCTGGAAGTCACCCACGTAGAACGCGTCGTCCGGCTCGGAGCAATCCTCGAACGAATTGGGGCCGCTCCAGGCCTCGTGGTAGCCGACCTCGGCGGGAACAACGCCGTCGCTGAAGTCGGCGATCATGATCCGGCCCAGGGTGCCGGCGCGGTTGAAGAACAGCACCTGGTCATGCCCGAGGTTGAGGAAGTCGCCCGCGAGCTGGAGGTCCTCCGGGTCGTGCCAGCCATTGAGCAGGCCGTTCTGCCCAGAGGACTCGTGGTAGCGCACCTCTGCGGGCAGGGCGCCGTCGTGGAAGTCGGTGATCATCACCCGGCCCTGGGCCCCGGACGTGTTGATGAAGAGCAGCTGGTCATGACCCAGGCCGCGGAAGTCACCCTGGAGCTTGATGTCGCCGGGGTTGTGCCAGCCGTCCAACAGGCTCGATGCACCCCAGGGCTCCTGGTAGTGGAAGTGGGGGAAGCCGTTGGCATTGACGTATCCGGCGACGGCCACGCGTGAGCCGTAGCCCGCGCCGTCGATGGTCAGGAGCTGATCCGCGCCGCCCGTGCCCGCGAAGACGCCGGTCCGGTAGACCGAGGGCATGGCCAGCCGGAACGTCTTGGGCGCATTGACGAGCAGCGGGCTGTGGCGGCCCTGCTGATCCAACGCGTAGATGCGCAGCGTGTGCTCCTGGCCATCCACGTAGACGTCCGGGATGCGGAAGGTGAAGCCGTTGGCGCCGGACGCCATCGGGTAGGCGGCCTTCACGTCGGCCCGGTAGAGGTTCGCCACCGTGTTACCCACGGAGGCTGGGTTGCCATCGATGGAGTAGTAGACCGGGATGGAGAGCGAGGGCGAGTCCAGGTCCAGCGCCCAGCCGGACACGGTGCCGTCGCCCGAGATGGTGTCGAGCGTGCCGAAGGCGCCCGGCAGGTTGAAGCTGCGCGGCGAGCCCGCGATGAGCGGGTTGTGGATGCCCTGCGTGTCGATGCCGTAGACGTGGATCGTGTGGGTCTGGCCATCGCGGTAGTACGCGGGGACGGGGAAGTAGAAGCCGTGGTTGCCCAGGATGCCGTTGTTGGCGGAGTTGACGTCCGCGCGATAGACGTTCGTCGGGGCGGAGGCGCCGAACGCACCCGCTCCGGCGGGCCCGTCGATGTAGACGTGCACGTCCACGGACGCTTCGGGCGAAGCGGTATCCAGCGCCCAGCCCTTCACCTGGCCGGTGCTGGTGATCTCCTCGAAGTTGCCCTTCATCTCACCGGGATAGAGCGCGGCCGCAGAGGTGATGTCCCCCGTGCTCAGCCCGGAGCGCTGCCCGATGAACTCACCGCCCTTGGTGCGGATGGTCACCAGGGTCTTGCCGGTGGCGGGGTCGGTGCGGCCGAAGGCCGTGGCTCCGTAATGCATGATGGAGCCGAAGTCATAGGGCCCGTAGTTGTCGCCGTCGCTGATGTGCTGCTCGAAGTTGTGCTCCTTGTCGGGGAGGATGTTGTCCCAGAGGATCTCCACGTAGTCGTCGCGGTACTCGCGGCTCTGCTCGTGCCAGAAGCCGATGGCATGACCCAGCTCGTGGATGACAGAGCCCAGCCCGCAGGCGCCCTCGAGCTGGATGTACTGGCGGCCGCCCTGCCGGCCGACGGAGGACGAGCAGCCCTGACCCTTCACGAAGTAGACGTGGTCGGTGGACGTGGGCGTCGTGGCGGACACGGGCACGAAGCGCAGGCCCGTCTTGCGCTGCCAGTGCTGGATGGCGTCGTGGACGACGGAGTTGTCATCCAGGGAGCCGTAGACGTGGACGTAGGGGACGACGCCGTTCGGCCAGCGCTTGCTGCTGCCGGTGACGTGGATGGACTGGGCGGAGACACGCCCTTCCGCCTGGGCGCGCACGTTCGCGGACTCGCGCTCCACGTCCTCGACGGTGCCCAGGATGATGTCGCCCTCGAACATGGCGAGCCCGTCGATGGCCTCGTACCTGACCTCCTTCGGTTCCGCGTTGGGACCCAGGCGGACCCATGCCGAGCGCACACCCGTGATGGCGGAGGACGGCGCCTGAGGCACGGGGACCGGAGTGGTGGTTTCCGCGACGTCTTCAGGCCGGCAAGCGGTGCCAAGGCAGACCACGGCCGTAATCGCCCGGATCCACCGGGCGTGATTCGTATTGCTGCGCATGTGAAGGACTCCCCCTCGATTGGAACGACGGTGACTCGTTCGGGGATACGAGAGGAGGGGGCGAAGCTGGCCGCGTGCCCATGGAACTTCCTGGGGCAGGAGACGGCTGCGCCACGGCCCTTTCCATCGCTCCCACTGAGTCAGTGCCGCTCGCGAAGAGGCCCCTGCGCAGCGCCTCGCAGTGTGGGCGTCATGGGGCTGGCCTGGGCACCAGGCGAACAGACCGCTGGACCTGCAACTGAAAGTCACTCCGGTCGAGCAGGGGGCCGCCCAAGGCGCTGGGAGGAGGGTGGGGGGCCCTCGCCGACGCGGCCGTCCACACCTCGGCCGTTTTTTGTCGTCCACGCTTCGACGGAATGTTGCGCGGTCCGGAAACCACGTGGTATTGCCCGGCCCCCCGGAACGGCCGGCCGCTGACGTCCAGCGACCTGCTTCTTCTGAGGAAACGCTCTCGGATGTAACGAGCGGTTGACGCAGAACGCGGCGAAGAGATAGAAGCCGCGCCCCTCACCCGGAAGCCCGCGCACTGGCGCGGAAGGAACTTCTGGGAGAGCGCAGCACCGACAAGAAAATAGGGCAGTCAACGCAGAGTTGACAGCGAGCGCGGCGGTGGTAGAAGCCGCGCCCCACCGAAAGAAAGTCCGGCAGGCAACAGAGCGGACGAAAGCGGTGGTAAAAGCTGAC
>NZ_RAWI01000769.1 GCF_003612125.1 Corallococcus praedator | reverse complement strand
AGATGTGTATAAGAGTCAGCCGCGGGCACGAAGACGCCGGCCACCCGGTCCGCCAGCCGCTGGATGGGGGCCCGCGTGCGCTGGGCCTCGGCGACGCGCTGGACGATGCGCGACAGGAGCGTGTCCCGGCCCACCCGCTCCGCGCGCATCACCAGCGAACCCGTGCCGTTCACCGTGCCTCCCGTCACCTTCGCGCCCCGGCCCTTCTCCACCGGCACCGGCTCTCCGGTGACAAGCGACTCATCCACCGCGCTCGCGCCCTCCAGCACCTCGCCGTCCACCGGCACCTTCTCGCCAGGGCGCACGCGCAGCCGGTCCCCTACATGGACCTCCGACAGCGGTACGTCCTCTTCATGCCCGTCGTCCCCGATGCGCCTCGCCGTCGCGGGGGCCAGGGACAGGAGCGCACGCAGGGCACCGGACGTCGCGTGGCGGGCTCGCAACTCCAGCACCTGCCCCAGCGCCACCAATGTGAGGATGATGGCGGCGGCCTCGTAGTACACGGGCGCGGTGTCACCGTGTCCCGTGCGCGCACCGTCCGGCAGCAGGTGCGGGAACAGCGTGGCGACCCCGCTGAACAGGTACGCCGCGCCCGCGCCCAGCGCGATGAGCGTGAACATGTTGAGGTGCCGGTTGCGCACCGACGCCCAGCCTCGCTGGAAGAACGGCGCCCCCACCCAGAGCACCACCGGCGTCGCCAGCACGAACTGCGCCCACAGCAGGGCCTCCGGGGACAGCGCGAGCCGCACGGGCAACATGTCCGCCATGCCCAGCACCATCAGCGGCACGCTCAGCGCCAGCCCCACCCAGAACCGCCGCGTCATCGAACGCAGCTCCGGATCCGGCCTGTCCTCCACCGTCACCGTGCGCGGCTCCAGCGCCATGCCGCACTTCGGGCAGGTGCCGGGCCCGTCGCGCACCACCTCCGGGTGCATCGGGCAGGTGTACTCGACCCGCGTCTCCAGGGCCGGCGGCGCGTCCGGCTCCAGCGCCATGCCGCACTTCGGGCAGGCCCCCGGCGCGTCCCGCCGCACCTCCGGGTCCATGGGGCACACCCACGTCGTGCCCGGCGCGGCGGGGGCCTGCCCGAAGTGCGGCATGGCGCTGGAGCC
>NZ_RAWI01000768.1 GCF_003612125.1 Corallococcus praedator | reverse complement strand
GACCCGGCCTCGCCCCCACCCACCAGGCGTTCCATGACGCGGTGGGCAGCCCGCCGGTGGAAATTCATGCACGTCGGATGTTTTTCGGTCCCCACGAATCAATAGACGGGCAGGTCCGCCGATCTTGAAAAAGACCCGTCTTCCCATCGCGGATGCGAGTGGGGGACGGAACGCCGGGCCGTCAGGCTGTCGGGGGGATGACGCTTGGGGGCTCGCCTGCATGGCTGCTCCCGTCAGAAGGTTTGAGCGCCCGCATCCGCCCGGAATCACGCGCTTCGGCATGCCTGGGGAAGTGACGGGCGGCAGGGGCCTGTGTCCCCATTGCCCCAGCAGGCAGCCCAGGGAGCGCACGAGGGACTGGGGGTTGGCAGGCGTGGACGCGCGGGAAGGAGTTTCGCGCGCCACGTGTCCCCTCCGCCCAACCCGGACCGAAAGGACTCCTGTTTGAAGCAACTCCTTCGACTCGTCGCCGCGGCTTCCCTCATGCCTGCCCTCGCCTCCGCGGGCATCCTCTGGAAGGGCGACTTCGAGACCGGCAACACGTCCCAGTGGACCCGGGATCAGAGCGTTGCCTCCAGCCGTCTGCAGGTCGTGACGGACGTGGTGCGCGATGGGAAATACGCCCTCAAGGCAGTCGTGAAGCAGGGCGATGATCCCATCAACGCCAGCGGCAATCGCAACGAGCTGCTGTACCTGACCCATGAGACGCAGGGGAAGGAGTACTTCTACAAGTGGAGCACCCTGTTTCCGAAGAACTACCCCGTCCATGACTCCTGGCAGGTCATCACCCAGTGGCACCAGGAGGGCTGCTGCGGCTCACCGCCGCTGGAGTTCTTCGTGCGCGGGGACAAGATCAACCTGCGCGTGGGCGGCAACACCACGCCCGTGCTCTGGCAGACGTCCATCAATCAGGGCAACTGGCACG
Organism: Corallococcus praedator; assembly: GCF_003612125.1. Classification (GTDB taxonomy): domain Bacteria; phylum Myxococcota; class Myxococcia; order Myxococcales; family Myxococcaceae; genus Corallococcus; species Corallococcus praedator. The sequence goes on along the minus strand of NZ_RAWI01000768.1, from coordinate 231 downwards.
ACTTCGTGCTGCACGTGAAGTGGTCGTCCGACAAGAAGGTCGGCTTCGTGGAGCTGTACCACAACGGCAAGCTGGCCCTGCCGAAGACCTACGGCGCCAACCAGTTCGGCAAGGACCTGAACTACCTGAAGATGGGTCTGTACCGCGACGACGCCATCAAGCCCGAAGGGTCCATCTACCACGACGGTTTCACGATGGCCTCCACGCTGGAGGACGTGATGCCCCCCGCGC
>NZ_RAWI01000767.1 GCF_003612125.1 Corallococcus praedator | reverse complement strand
GGGGAGAAGCGGTTGCGACATGGGGAGGGGTCGGCGGGGTGACAGTGCGCGGTGATAGTGTCCTGTGGCGTGGCCCTCCCGGATTTGCCCCTAGCCCAGGCGTTCATGACCGCCCGAGGAAGAGCGGAGCCGGCTGGTGCCCTGCCCGCCCTCCAGGAGCGACTGGCGGCGGCGCTGGAGGCGGCCCGTCTGTCCTGGCCCGGGGTGGCGCTGGAGGGCCCGCGCTTCGCGGCGCACCTGGCCCGGTTGATCCCCGCCGAGGGCAACGAGGAGGCCTGGGGCAAGCTGCACATGACGGACGTGTACCTGGCGCGCGCGGCGGCGGACGGCCTGCCCACGGCGCTGGCCACGTTCGAGGCGCGCCTGATGCCGGAGGTGGACGCGGCGGTGTCCCGGCTGAAGCTGCCCGCGGCGGGCCTGGATGAAGTCCGCCAGTTGTTGCGGCAGCGGATGCTGGTGGGGAGCGCGGAGGCGCCGGCACGGCTGGCGGCCTATCCGGGCACGGGGCCGCTGGCGGGCTGGGTGCGCGCGGCGGCGCTGTGGCTGGCGCTGGACTGGCAGCGGCAGCGCTCGGGGCAGGCGCAGTCGGAGGACGGCGACCTGTCGATGCTGGTGGCACCCGGGGATGACCCGGAGCTGGCGTACCTGAAGCAGACATACCGGGCGGAGTTCAGCGCGTCGTTCCAGGCGGCGCTGGCGGCCCTGTCGGCGCGGCAGCGCAACTTCCTGCGGTTGAAGTACCTGGACGGGCTGGGCATCGACCAGTTGGGGGCGCTGTACGGGGTGCACCGCTCCACGGCGGCGCGGTGGGTGGTGGGAGCGCAGGAGGAGCTGTTGGACGGGACGCGCCAGCGGCTGACGGAGCGGCTGCGGCTGACGCGCTCGCAGTTGGACAGCGTGTTGCGGCTCATCTCCAGCCAGTTGGACGTGAGCCTGAGTCGGTTGTTGCGCTCCCATTCCGAGTAACGCGGCGCGCGAGCCCTGCCCTGGAAGCCAGGGGCCCGAGAAACCGGGCAGGGTGGACGCGGCCAGTGCGTTAAAGAGGGGCTGGGATGCGAACGCTCTTCATCGGGGATGTGCACGGCTGTTCCAGTGAGCTGGATGCGCTCCTGAAGGCGTGTGGCTGGAGTCCGGCGGACCGGGTGGTGCTGGTGGGGGACCT
>NZ_RAWI01000766.1 GCF_003612125.1 Corallococcus praedator | reverse complement strand
TACTGGGCGGTGCGCTCGTCGTCGCCGCCCTTCTCCTGGTAGCGGGTCAGGTAGGCCAGGGCCTTCTGGAGGCGCTCCAGCGTGTCCATGCCGGCGGGCTCCAGGTCCAGGTGGAGGATGGCCAGGTTGAAGTACGGGTCCTTGCCGTCGGGCTGGAGCTGGAGCACGCGCTCGTACTCGGCCAGGGCCCGGGGAAAGTCGCCTTCACCGCGCAGGGCGTTGCCCAGGTTGAGGTGGGCGGCGGCGAAGTCCGGCGCGGCGCGCACGGCGGCCTCCAGCTCCACGCGGGCGGCGGGGTAGTCCTCGCCCTCGTTGAGCAGGGCGCCCAGGTTGTTGTGCGCCTCGGCGAAGTCCGGACGCAGGGCGATGGCCTGACGGAAGCGCTCCAGCGCCTGCGGGCGCTCCTTGAGGCCCAGGTGCACGAGCCCCAGCGCGTTGAGCGTGGCCGCGTCCTGCGCGTCGATGGCCAGCGCGTTGCCCAGCACCATGGACGCCAGCTCGTACTTGCCCTCGCGGGCGTACACCTGTGCCAGCACCTGCATCGCGGGCACGTGCTGCTCGTTGGCCTGGAGCGCGCGGCGGGCCTCGGTGACGGCGGGCGCGTGCTTCTTCTGCAGGAGGAGCGCGAGCGCGAGCGCCGTGCGCCGGGCCACCGTGTCCTCCTTCGTCAGCGACTCGCGCAGCTCCGCTTCCAGGGACGCCACGCGGCCGGTGCGCGCGGACAGCCGCACGAGGCAGTCCCAGGCGGCCTCCAGGGAGGGATCCAACGTCAGCGCCTGCCGGTAGGAGCGCTCCGCGTCGGGGAGGCGGCCCTGGCGCTCCTGCACGATGCCCAGGTTCGTCCACGCGGGCGCGAGCTTGGGCGACTTCTCCAGCAGGACCTTGAGCGCGGTCTCCGCCATGCTCAGCTCGCCGCGCCGGGCGATCTCCACCGCGCG
>NZ_RAWI01000765.1 GCF_003612125.1 Corallococcus praedator | reverse complement strand
ACCGGCCGGCCTTCATCAGCTCGACGACCCGCTCACGGAACTCCGGAGGGTATGGGGGGCGTGACTTCGGCATCGTGGGACCCTTTTCGCACAGCGGGTGGGACTCCACGAAACCGGGGCAACTTCAAACACCTGCACCGCGGCGACGTCATCGTCGCCAAGCTCGTCGGCAAGCGCGTACAGTAGGACAGCAGGGCGCGCATCGGCAAAGGCCGTGAGCGAGTCGAAGCCGCGCGCGCGGACTCGTTCGTACAGGCGTGCCTTCCAGTTCCCCTGCCACGAACGTCCGTCGGTCATCGGCTGCTGTCCTTCGTGAAGTTCTGTGGGACGAAGTGGCGACGTCGCAACTGGTGCGACGCCCTACCAACTGGCGAGGCCACCGCTGCCGGTCAGACTTCTTCGTCAGGTAGAAGCGTGCGGAGCAACTCATCGTCGGGACCGAGCGGACGCCAGCCGGGCGGCGGCGGGGCGGCAAGGAGCGCATCGCTGGCTTGGTCTACGCGCTCTTGATGGGTTTCCGGTGTGTAACCACTCCATCGACCGAGTGCTATGGCAACGTCCATACGGGTTCCGTCGTCCATCACGGTCGGCCAGCCGTCAGGGAAGTCGTCGGACAACTCGCGCACGAGCACATCGCGCACAAGACGTGTGACTTGCCTGCGCTGCTCTGCCTCTGCAAGCAGCCCGCTGAACACCTGCACCGCGGCGACATCGTCTTCACCAAGCTCGTCGGCCAACCTATGTAATGGAACGGCAGGGCGCGCCTCCGCAAAGGCGGTGAGCGTGTCGTAACCACGCTCGCGGACCCGCTCATACAGGCGGGCTCTCACGTCGCCCGCCCACGGATGCCGAGCGCTCATGGGCCCCTCCAGGAGACGAAGTTCATTGGGAGCTTATAGTCCTTCATGTGCTTTGCGACGAGCTTCAGGACGGCATCCCGCGTCAGCATCCGGCCGGCTCGTGCCTCGGCTTTGAGTAACTCGTGCATAAGAGACTGGTTCCATTCACCGGGCCATGTGCGACCCAACTTCCAGTTCCCCCCGCCGTGAATCGCCTCATGGTGGGCCTGCTCCAACCGGATGCAGAACTGGTCAATGTCCATGTCGCCCTTGAAGCCGCGCTGCTCGAACCACTCGCGGTGCTCTTGCGGCAGCACATGGTGTTTCGGAGCGTCCGACATGCCCGCCCCCGCCC
>NZ_RAWI01000764.1 GCF_003612125.1 Corallococcus praedator | reverse complement strand
GGGTGCAAGGCGCCGCCGGTGTGGCTCGGGGGGACAGAGGGGCGCGTGGTGTCGCGGACGTTGCCCGCGGTGTTCCACGAGTGGGCGGGCGGAGGCCACGCGACGCTTGCGTGGAGTTCACGGGCCCAGGTGGGGGCGACCGCGTGGGGCGCGCGGCCGGTGTGGAGCGTGGAGGGCACGGCGCTCGATTTCCGCTCCACCGCGGGCTACCCGGCGGGAGGCGGCTTCGGCGCGGTGGGGTTCGATGGTGCGTGGGGCCACGGGCCGGTGGACCTCTTCGTGGAGGCGGCTCGCAGCTTCGACGCGACACCGGGCGGAGGCGGTGGGTTCGGCGTGCTTCAGCGCACGGTGGTGGCGGATCCGTCGCGGGAGCTGGAGGTGTCGCTGCGCGCCTACGGACGCGGCTTCGCCAATCCGTACACGGGCGCGGTCTCCGGGCCGGATGAGCTGGAAGGCTCGCGGGCCCGGAACGAAGTGGGCGCGCGCGTGCGCTACCTGCATCGGCTGGATGCATGGCGGCTGCGGGGCGAGGTGGACACGTGGACGCTGCCCTCCGACGGGGCGTCATCAGGCAGTGCCGGCACGGTGAACCTGCGGGCCTCCGCGCGGGTGGACTGGAAGGCGCATGCGTTGTTTCAGCCCTCGCTGTGGGGCGAGTACCGGGACAAGGACGTCGGTGTGGCGGGGGACTGCTTCGACGGGACGGGGGATGAGCCCTGCTCGGGGTCGCTGTTGCGCGTGTCGGCGCGCGTGAAGGCGGAGCTTCACGAAGCCGTGTCCGTGGCTGCGCAGTACGCGCATGCACGCGTGGATGATCCGGTGAACGGGGGCATGCGCGAGGACGCGCAGGCGGTGGCGGAGGCGCAGGTGAGGCCGTGCGAGGCGGTGCGGCTGCGGGGGCGGGCGGTGTGGAAGGACGAGGACCTCGCGACGCGGAACCGACTGGAGCAGTCCTTCCGCGCGACGTTCGATGCGAGCTGGGCGGCGGGGGACGCGGTGACGACGCGGGCGCGGTACGCGTGGGTGCTCGACTTGAAGGACGCACGCGGTGCCCGGACACCGCCGGACGCGCCACGCCACCTGTTCGCGTTGGAAGTGGAGACGCGATTCTAGGGGAGTGGCGGGTGCCTGGACGTCGCCGGATGCGACGGCGCCTGTTCGGGCTGGAAATGGGGATGCGGTTCTGAAGGGGGTGGCGTGTGG
>NZ_RAWI01000763.1 GCF_003612125.1 Corallococcus praedator | reverse complement strand
GGGCGGGACAGGAGGGTCGATGGAGGACATACGGCGGCGCACCCTAGCGGAACCCAGGGCCCTTGCCATCGCCGTCCCGTCCAGGATGCCTGCCTGATTGGAATGCGACCCGTGCCCCGCGGGCTTAGAACCAGGAGAGGGTGCCCCCAACCATGACCGCTCAAGAACGCGTGGAACGCGCCACCGGCGCGCTGAAGGTGTTTCCGTTGCCGTCGGCGGTCCTGTTTCCCCACACCGTCATCCCCCTGCACATCTTCGAGCCCCGCTACCGGGAGCTGGTGCGCGACGCGCTCGCCACCGACCGCGTGCTGGCGCTGGGGCAGTTGGAGTCCGGCTGGGAGGGCTCCTACGAGGGCCGGCCCCCCCTGCAATCCATGTTGTGCGCGGGCGTCATCGTCTGGGACGAGCAGGTGGAGGACGGGCGCTACAACATCCTCCTGCAGGGCGTGAGCCGGGTGCGGCTGGTGGAGGAGCTGCCCGCGGACAAGCTCTACCGCCAGGTGCGGGCCCAGGCGCTGCCGGACCTGCCCTACACGGGGCCGGAGGAGGAGCAGCTGCGGCAGGCCGTCTTCGAACTGGCGGGCCGGGTGCCGCCCTCGTTCGCGGAGAACCTGCTGCCGGTGGCCGCGCGCGCGGGCGGCGGGATGCTGGCGGACGTCGTCGCATCCGCGGTGGTGCCGGACCCCGAGCGCCGGCAGGAATTGCTGGGGGCGCTGGACGTCCGGCGGCGGCTGGAGCTGGTGCTGGAGGACCTGAGCGACCTGCTGGGCCAGTTGCAGCCGGTGCGGCCCAGCGGACCGCTGAACTAGGGGTCCTGAGAAGGCTTGCCCTGGCCACCCCTCCCGCGCATTGCTGGGCCCACAGGGGGCCTTCAGGGAGGGCCTCCAGGGAGAGCGACGCACCATGCGGCTCGTGAAGATTGGCATCGCCAGCGTCAACACCACCGTGGGCGCCTTCCAGCAGAACACCGACCGGGTGCTGGGCATGGCGCGGAAGATGGCGGCCGAGGACGTCACGTTGGGCGTCTTCCCCGAACAGGTCATCGCGGGCTACCCCGCGGAGGACCTGGTCCAGTGGCAGGGCTTCATCGACCACCAGTGGCCGGCGCTGGAGCGCTTCGCGAAGGAGACCGCGGCGCACGCCACCGTCTACATCGTGGGCGTGGCGGTGGCGCACCAGGGCGTGCGCCACCGCCACGCCCAC
>NZ_RAWI01000762.1 GCF_003612125.1 Corallococcus praedator | reverse complement strand
CCGGAGAGCACCGCGACGTACGGGTGGAACTCCTCCGGCAGACAGTCCTCCAAGAGCTCCGTCATGGTGAGGAGCGTTTCGTTCTCGATGCCCTTGGACACCGTCACCAGGGGCACACCCTTGGGCAGGAACGCCTTCGCGCGCGCGAGCACCTCGCGCGTGGCGTGGCTGGGCGTGGCGAGCACCACCATCTCCGACCCGGCCAGCGCCTCCTCCAGGTCGGTGGTGGCGCGCACGCGCTCGGAGAGGGGGATGCCCTTGAGGTAGGTGGCGTTCTCGTGGCGGGTGTTGATGGCTTCCACCGCGCCGGGCTCACGGCCCCACAGGCGGACCTCCTCGCAATTCACCGCCAGCACGTTCGCGAGCGCCGTACCGAACGAGCCTGCACCGATGACACTGCCGCGCATGGATGACCTCAAGTCGAGAAGGAGGGGGCTTCAGAACAACGCGGACACCACGCCAATGGACAACGTGGGCATGAACTCCGCATCCGTGGAGCGACTGCGGAAGTCGCCGCCGACGGAGACAGCGTAGGACGTCTTTTCGCCGACCGGAAACTCCGCGCCCAGGCGCAGGAGGATGGACGCGTCCACCTTCCACGCGGGCGGCAGGCCGCTCAGGGGCGAGGACTGGATGGGGTCCAGGTCGAAGGCCAGCAGGCACCGCAGGTCCATGTACGGACGCACCGAGCGCGGCCCGTCACCCTGGAAGGAGGCCACGACGCCCGGGGCCACGTTCCAGTCGCGCCGGCCGCTCAGGTAGCGCGCGCCCTTCTGCTCCGTGTCCGGGGGACGCAGGAAGAACGCACGGCCTCCATCCACCACGAGCGCCAGGCTGCCGTTCGCACCGTCCAGCAGGGTGAAGCGCGCGCCCGCGCGGATCTCCGTCATCAGGCCGTAGACGCTGTCCACGCCCAGCCCCAGGTCCAGCGCCGGCAGGACGCCGTACAGGCCCCGCGCGGACACGAACGGGTAGCCCAGCTCCATGCCCACGCCCAGGTGCCCCGA
>NZ_RAWI01000761.1 GCF_003612125.1 Corallococcus praedator | reverse complement strand
CCGCCTCCACCCCGCCGGACCCAAGCGCCAGACCCGAACCTCCGCGAGCCGAGGATCCGGCGACTCCGCCGACACCGCGCCCTCGGCCCCCTGCTGGCACGGCGACCCGGGAGCCTCCGGCCCGTAAGCCCGCATCGCCACCGCCCGAGATGGCGGCCCGTGAGCCCGCCGCACCACCGCCCGAAGTGGCGCGCCAGGGGCCATCACCGTCCGCTGCGCCCCCTCCGCCCGACGTCGCGGTGCGCGAACCCTCCCTCGAATCCGACCGGCCTTCGGCGGACGTGCCCCGCGCTCCAGGCACCCTGCCCCTGAACCTGCTGCCCCCGCCGGGTGCGAGCGGCGGGGTGATCATCACGACGCCGGAGAACTCCCGGGGCGGAGGTCGCACGCTGCGGCCCGGCGACCCGAGCCTTTCGCCCGAAGCCATCGCCGCCGAGGAGCAGGCGCGCGTGTCGGAGCGGGTGCAGGGCATCATCGACGACCGCCAGGCGCGCGACCGCGTGGACACCGGCCGCATCCACCCGTACTTCGGCAAGCTGCGCGCGAAGCTGGAGCGGCAGATGGATGAAGCGCCGCTCTTCGACATGCCCAGCCTGCCCAGGCAACTGCTTTACTCTTGGGCCGACAAGGCCCGCCAGTTCGGCGCCACGGGCTCACCTGGCGCCGCGCCCCCGACGCGAGCGCCCCCCAAGCCGGGCGAGCTGCTCGCACAGCGCACCCGGAACAACCCCGAGTTCAACCGCCTGCGCGGCCTCTCCCAGGCCGGCGACGAGCTCCAGTCCTTCGCCCACGGCGTCAGCACCCTGAAGCTGGTCGTCACGCTGGAGTTGCTCCAGGGGCCGGATGGAACGCTGCGCGAGGTGAAGCTCGTGAGCCGCAGTGGCAACCGCGCCTACGACGACTACGTGCTCCAGGCCATCCCTCCCGCGCTGGCGAAGCTGCCTCCACCGCCCCCCGAGGCCCTGGGCGTGCACGCCGATGGCATCCGCACCCTGTGGGCCGTGGAGGGCCGCGTCGTCTACGTGCGCAAGGTCAGCGAGATGAAGGGCACGGACACCGCGTACCTCGCCGCCGCGGCCGCCGTGGGCGTGCTCGCCGGAGGCTTCGAGGAGACCACCGGCGAGGTCTACGTCATCGACGTGCGCAACCCGCACTTCGAATGCAAATCCCGGCTGCTGCGCGTCTATTGAGCCACGGCGTGACTCAGGGCGTGAACGCCGCGGGCCACCGCACGCCGCCGCCCAGGGGCAGGAGCGCCTCCGCCACGTCGAGCAGCGCCCCGTC
>NZ_RAWI01000760.1 GCF_003612125.1 Corallococcus praedator | reverse complement strand
TGAAGTTGCCCCGGTTTCGTGGAGCGTTTCCGCGCTTTCGCCCTCAAGCGGCAGCGCGGTGCTTCTTCTCGTAACCAGCGGGTGACTCGTAGTCGAGCGCGGAGTGGCGCCGGAGCGGATTATACCAGCCCTCGATGAAGCGGAAGACGGCCATCCGCGCCGCGGCGTGAGACGTGAAACGGCGACGTGCGAGCAGTTCGCACTCGAGCGTGGCGAAGAAGCTCTCACACATCGCGTTGTCGTACGCGTCGCCAACGCTGCCCATGGAGGGGCGCACGCCGGCTTCCTTGCACCGAAGCCCGAAGCCAATCGAGGTGTACTGCGTCCCTTGGTCGCTGTGGTGCACGACGCTCTGGGGCTGACGCTGCCCCACGGCCATGTCGAGTGCCTGCACGACGAGCTGCGTCTTGAGGTGGCCAGCCATGGCCCAGCCGACGACTTTGCGGCTCCATGCGTCGAGCACGACGGCGAGGTAGAGGAAGCCGGCGTGCGTCGGGATGTACGTGATGTCCGCAACCCAGAGCTGGTCGGGTCCAGGGGCCACGAAGTTGCGGTCGACCAAGTCGGGCGCAGGGCGTGCGCGCTCGTCGCGCGTCGTGGTGACACACCACCTGCGGCGACTGACGCCCTCGAGGCGCGCTGCCCGCATGAGACGGGCGACACGCTTGCGACCGATGTGCACGCCCTCCGCCGCGAGCTCGGCGTGGATGCGCGGCACGCCGTAGGTGCCGTCGCTCATCGCGTGGATGGCGCGAATGCGCTCGCTGAGGCCCGCGTCCGCGACCGCGCGCATCGAGGGCAGGCGCGTCCGCCACGCGTGGTAGCCGCTCTCGGAAACCTCCAGGACACGACAGAGCGTCGTGATGCCGTGGACGGCCTGGTTCGCCTTCACGAGTCGGTACGCCGCTTGGGCGTCGCCACGGACTCCTGCGCGAACCAGGCCGCAGCTTTTTTTAGGATGTCGCGCTCCTCGCGCAGCACCCGCACCTCGCGCCGCAGCCGCTCGAGTTCGGCGCGCTCATCCGAGGCGGCACTGCTCGCCCTGGGAGCTGGCCTGCTCTCGCCGTTGCTGCTGGGGGCGCCACTGCCGCTCCCCTCCAGCTGCTTCTTCCAGTTGCGGATGCTCTGCTCGGTGCAGCCGAACTCTCTTGCGAGACTCTTGCCGGACCGGCCGGCCTTCATCAGCTCGACGACCCGCTCACGGAACTCCGGAGGGTATGGGGGGCGTGACTTCGGCATCGTGGGACCCTTTTCGCACAGCGGGTGGGACTCCACGAAACCGGGGCAACTTCA
>NZ_RAWI01000075.1 GCF_003612125.1 Corallococcus praedator | reverse complement strand
GGTGTGGACGGGCACGCTGCGTCCGGCGGTGCGGGTGGTGGGGGGCCTGGAGGTCGCGCTGGAGGCGGCGCGGCGCACGTCCGCGGCGGATGGCCAGGGCCTGTCCTCCTTCCGGACGGAGGTGGCGTACCGGCTGGATGAGCGCCTCCGTGTCGCCCTGGGGTACACCGTGCTGGGCTTCAGCGGTTTGGGGTTGGGGGCGGATTCGGTGGATGCTCCGGATCGCCTCTACCTGCGGGCGGAGCTGGCCTACTAGAAGCGAAGGGATGTTGAACGTGCGAGTCTGGACGGTCTGCCTGGGGCTGGTGCTGGTGGCCGGGGTGGCCCGGGCGGGTTGGACCGTCACCCAGACCCAGAACGGCACCCCACTGGATGTGACCGTCTTCAGGCCCGGCCACTTCGCCGTGGCCACGGATCAGCAGTTGTGGATCTCCCGGGACGGGGGCGTGTCCACCCTGTCCGAGGGGACGGTGGGCAGCTACCTGTCGGGGCCGGACTGCGTGGTGGGGGTCCTCACCGACGGGACGCTCCGGAGCGTGGGCGGCTGTTCGCCGGCCGAAGGCACGCACCTGTTTCCGACCACCGGGGATGAGTATGAGCTGCGCTCGGTGCGCATCACCCCGGATGGGGGCGTGGGCTACGCCTCCGCGGCACTGCCCCCGCTGAGCTGGGAGTTCCGCTCCTCCCTTGTTCCGAAGCAGGGCACCGCCGAGTGGGGGCTCCTGTCGATGCCGCTGTCCGGCGCCGTGGCCCAGGCGCCGCTGGCCATCCTGCCTCCACAGTCGGACGGCATGCCGCACGCCTTGTTCTCCGTGTCTCCGACGACGGCCAACTTCGTCTGGTACCGGGGGACGACGCCCCAGCCCTATCCCGCGCAGGGGGTGGCGCCTCCCAGCGCGGCGCGCACCGTCGTGCTCCTTCCCGGCGTGGATCCGGCGAAGCCCCTCGCGTTCTATGGCAATGCCGAGGGTCTGTTCCGGGGGATCCTGGGCAGCGGCACCTCCCCGTTTGAACCCATCCAGTGGGGGGGAGGCCCGGCCTCGGTGGATGCGCTCGCCCTCGATGTGGCGAATGGCTCCGCCGCGGGCGTCGGCTTCGGCCTGATGCTCGTCAAGCAACTGGACGGTTCGGTGAAGGCCTTCAGCGCGGAGCCGGTGCCACCTTCCTCGCTGCCGGGTTCCGTCTGGCGCAACAACCCGAACTTTCCCTCGGGCATCCGCACGGTGGCCAAACAGGTGTCCTGCTCGGGCGCGTCCTACTGCGTCGCCCTCCTCACCGCGCCGGCGCAGAACGTCCTCATCTACCAGAACGAGAAGACACCGGACCTGGGCAACGTGCCCTCGAGCCTCGTCATCGACGAGGGCAAGACCGAGCCGCTGATCCTCAACCCCCGCGACGGCGACGGGGATGCGGTGCGCGTGACGGCCACGACCCGGGATCCCAACGGCCTGCTCACCTCCGTTTCGGGGCCGCCTCCTTCGGTGGAGGACAACGGGCTGACGCTGTCGCTGACGGCGGACTCGGGCTTCTGCGCGAGCCAGCAGGCCTTCATCGACGTGGTCGCGTCGGACGGTCTGGCGGCGCACGACACGGCGAAGACGGTGAACGTGCGGCTGAACCACACCGTCCGGCCCGCCGCGCCCTCCAGCGTCACCGTGGACGTGCCGGGCGGTGTCTTCTTCGCGGGCGGTGCCGCGGGCACCCTCACGCCGGTGCGGGGCGCTTCCGGCTGCGAACCCGTCCGGTACCTCTGGGGCACGCCGCCCGCGAGGGCCCCCCGGCTCTCCGTGACGGACACGGTGGCCACGCTTGATCCGATCTTCACCAAGGCGGACCGGTGCAAGACGGACAGCACGGTCTTCAATTACTCCGTGAGCGCGAATGACGGCGAGCTGACGTCCTCCACCGCCACGAGCGTCCCCGTGGAGTTCCTCCCGTGGGGCCCTCCGGATGCGCCGTTCCCCAACCCTCCGGGGCCCCTCTACTCCGGGACGAGCCTGTCGCCCCAGGCGTTCCACCTGTGCGCCGGAACGCCGGGGCTGCCGCTGAGCACGTGGTGGTCGCGGCTCGACAACGCGCCGGGTGTGTCGGTGAGCGCGGTGCGGGAGCCAGGGACCGCGCAACCGGCGGTGGGCTCGTCACCGGTCGAAGGTCCCGCCGTGGTGGTCGAATCGCAGGGGTGCGCCGACACCGCCGTGAAGCTGCGCGCGGTCCACCACGTCACCGTGAAGGGACATACGCTGGTGGGCCCGGAGTCCATCGTGGATGTGACGGTGAGACCGCGCCTGGTTCCCCTGGACTCGGTGAAGCCCCTCTTGAGCCTGGACCCCCCGGAGGAGCGCAAGGTGCACGGCCGCGTGGCGACGCCGAACCTCAACTGCGTCTCCTCGCGCAACGTCACCACGGTGGTGACGCTGGAGACCCCCGACGCCGCGGCCCAGGTGCTCGCCACCCGGACGCTGACCGGGGCCTCGGGTGACTTCGAACTGGACCTGCCTCCCACCTGCGGAAGCGCCGCCTACAACGTGCGGGTCCGCGTGCAGGAGCCCGTGGCCGGTGGCGCCACCGCGACGTCGGAGACGGTCCAGTCGCTGACGCGCGACGCGCGCGACGTGGAGCTGGGTGATGTGAACGGAGAACTCGTCGCCGTCTGTGCAGAGGGCGCCCGGGGCACGCTGCGGCAGACCTTCCCCCCGGGGGCCTGCACGGCGGTGAATCTGGACTGGTCCTATGTGACGGGCCCGGAGCTGGAGTCCCCCGTGCCCGCGGGCGATTCAGTGACGCTGGCCACGAAGGACACGCAGCTGGAGTCCCTGGTGGGCGAGTTCGTCACCCTGAGGGTGGCGGCCACGGGCGAAGGGGCCTCCGGCGCGACCCGGGAGCACTCGGTCCAGATTGGCGCCCGGCCCTTCGTGTCGCTGGGGCGCAACTCCGAAACCGGTCCGGGCTCCGACTCCAGCCAGGTGGGCGTCTCCGTCTCCCTGCGCAACGACACCGCGTGCGGCGTGTCCAGTGTCCGCTACGAGGAGTTCCCCTCCGGCGCGGAGGTGGTGCTGGACAGCGTGCGGCTGAACGGCCAGCCGGTGACGCCCACGGTGCTGGAAGGTGGCGGCTTCGCGGTGGAGCCGGTGCCGCTGGACGCGAACACGACCGCGACGCTCACGTACGTCATCCGTCCCGCGTTCCTGGGCACGCCGACGTTCTCCGGCATCGCGAAGCTGCGCGGAGTCGTGGTGTCCCAGCCGGAAGCGCCGCCCCCGTCCACGTCGGGCTGCGGCTGCTCCGGAGGTGGCTCCGGGGTGACGGCCTTCGGGCTGGGCGCGCTCGCGTGGCTTGCGCGGCGGCGGCGCGGCGTCAGAGCCCGAAGCTGATGCGCTGGCGCCGGTTGGGCGTCTGCTGACGCTCTTCCAGCACGCCCGACAGCTCCAGGCCGCGCAGGGTGGCCAGGGCCTCGCGCTCGGACAGGTCGGTGAGCGCGAGCAGGTCCTCCACCGTCTTCGTGCCGTCCGCGAACGCCAGCAGCAGCGCCTGCGGCCCGGCCAGCTTCAGCTCGTGCAGGCCGTAGGGCGGATCCGCCGTGGGGAACAAGCGGCGCCCGGGCGCCATCCGCTGACGCAGGGCCACCAGCGTCTCCGTGCGGGTGACGCCCTCCAGGATGAGGTCGCCGGGGAAGAGCGACAGCGGCACCAGGTCCGCGCGCTGCGGCCGCATGGGGCTGAAGCCGTAGCCGCCCTCCGTCCACGTGAAGGTGGACCAGAGGATGTCCTTCACCTGCTCCTCCAGCAGCCGGCGCCGCTGCGACGGGCTCAGCAGGCCGCGCTTCAAGAGCGCGTCCCCGGTGCGCAGCGTGTGCTCGCGCGCGTACGCGGTGGCCTCCGCCAGCTGGGCCTCCGTCAGCGCGCCCTTGCGCAGGCAGAAGCGGCCGAAGCGCTCCGGGGCCAGGTTGGAGGCGGCGTACACCACGCGGCCCGCCTCGAAGTAGACGACCTTCAGCACCGTGCCCTGGCGCAGCTTCAGCTCGCCGTGGTGGCGCGCCTCGTAATAGGCGTTGAGCAGGCGCGGCACCGTGGTGTGCTTCAGGTCTCCGCCCAGCGACCACTCGGGGAGCTGCCGGCGGCGCCGCTCCTGCGCGGGCACGGCCTCCGTCCAGACGGCGTCGCGCCGGGCGAAGGGCAGGGGCAGGGCCTCGGAGGGCGCCTCCTCTTCAACGGGGGCCTCCGGACGGGCGGCGTCCAGGGACGGCGCGGGCTCGGACACCACCAACTCCTCCACGCCTTCGTCCTCCACCAGCTCCTCGAGGACGAGCAGGTCCACCTCGTCGAGCAGCTCCGTGTGGGGCACCGGCGGCACGCCCGCGGCCTCTTCCAGCGCGTCCATCACGGCGTCCAGTTCGAAGGGCTTCTCGAAGAAGGCGCGGGCGCCGTGCACCTGCGTGGCCTCCTGGGCGAAGCGGTCGCCCTTGTAGACGCCGCTGACCGCGATGGCGGGGATGGCGTGGGCCCTGAGCGCACCCAGCACCTCGCTGCCCCGGATGTCCGGCAGCAACAGGTCCACCAGCGCGGCGTCGAAGCGGGCCGTGGGCCCCAGGGACTCCAGGGCCGCCTCCCCCGTGAACACGGTGAGCGCGTCGTGACCCCGGGTCTGCGCCACCGTGGCGATGAGGGAGGCCAGTTCCTGGTTGTCCTCGACGATGAGCAGTCGCGCCATGGGCGGGCAGACCCTACCATCAACGCCATGAAGGACGTTCAGGGCTTCCACCACGTGGCGATTCAAGCGAAGGACGTGGAGCGCGTCACCACGTTCTATCGGGACCTGCTGGGCTTTCCTGAACTCAAGCGCCACCTGCGCGAGGACGGCACCCTGCGGAGCATCTGGGTAGGCGTCCCCGGGGGCTGCTTCCTGGCCATCGAGGCGGTGGAGGGGACCCCGGAGGGCTCGCCGTTCCGCCATCCGACGCCGGGGCTGCTGATGCTGGTGTTCCGCATCCCCCGGGAGGCCCGGGGTGGGGTGGTGGAGACCTTCGCCCGCGCGGGGGTGCCGCTGGAGCATGAGACGCGCTGGACGCTCTACGTGCGGGACCCGGAGGGCAACCGGGTGGGGCTGAGCCACCATCCGGAGGATTAGGGAGTCCAGGCGGCCGGGGGGCGTCCGGCCGGAGGCTTGCGGAGGGTGACGGGGCATGGCTACAAGCGGCCCCATGCGCCTGGGTGAACTGCTCGTGAAGGACGGCCTGGTGTCGGCGGCGGCGCTCGAAGAGGCGCTGGAGTCGCAGGTCGTGCACGGCGGTCGGTTGGGGACGAACCTGGTGGAGCTGGGGCTCCTGTCCGAACCGGACCTGGCCAAGGCGCTGGGCAAGCTCCACAACTGTGCCTACGCGTCCGGGGAGATGGTGCCCGACCCGAAGGCCGTGGCGCTGGTGAACCCGAACGAGGCGGACGACAAGGAATACCTTCCGATGCGCTCGGACGCGACGCGGTTGAGCGTCGCGGTGGTGAACCCGCACGACTTCCCGACGCTGGACGCCATCGCGTTCAAGACGGGCAAGCGCGTGGTGCCGGTGGTCATCCCCGAGTTCCGGATGAACCAGCTGCTGCGCCGTCACGCGAAGGCGTTCCGGCAGCTGCGGGCCATCGACATGAACGCGGTCCGTCCCCGTCCGGCGAAGGGCGCGGCGGCGGAGCTGGCGAAGGCGCAGGAGCGGCCTCCGGACCTGATGAGCGAGGAGGAGTTCCAGTCCGTCTACGCGCAGGCGCTCGGAGGGGCGGACGCCGACGACGAGGCCGTGCTGGAGGGGGAGATCATCACCGGCGTGGAGGTGGTGGAGACGCCCGTGCCGCTCGCGCCCGTGGCCCGGCCGCCCGAGGCGCCGCCCCCGCAGGCCCGGCCCGCGATGCCGGCGTCCGTTCCCGCGCCGCCCCGGCCCGTGGCGCCCCCCGCCGTCCAGCGTCCGGTGCCGCCCGGAGTGCCGCCGCGCGTGGACATCCCCGCGCACGTGGCGCCCCAGGTCCCGGTCCCCGGCCTGCCCGCGCAGGTGGCCGCGACGGGCCGGCCGCCCGCCGCGAGCCCGGGACTGCCCGTGCCGCCGCAGGTCCGCGCGCCCACGCCTCCTCCGACGCCGATGACGTTCCCGGAGGCCCAGGCGGAGCTGGCGCGAAGCTCGGACCGCGAGGACGTGGCCCGCACGGTGCTCCGGTTCGCGCTGGGCAAGTGGCGCCGGTCCCTGCTGCTGTCGGTGCAGGGCAACCTCGTGACGGGCTGGCACGGCATGGGGCAGGGCGTGCGTGACGAAGCGGTGCGCCGCATCGGTGTGCCGCTGCGCGACCAGAGCACCTTCCGGCTCGTGCGCGACACGCGCTCGCACTACGTGGGCCCGGTGAAGCGGGACGCGGCGATGGGGATGTTCTACCGGCTGCTGGGCGGCGGCTTCCCCACGACGGCGGTCATCCTCCCGCTGCTGGTGCGCGGCAAGGTCGTCCACCTGCTCTACGTGGACAACGGGCCGGATCAGCTCACCCCTCCGGACGTGGGCGAGCTGCTCATCCTCTCCCAGAGCGTGGGCCGCTCGTACGAGGCGATGATGCGGCGGCGCAAGAGCGCCTGACGTCCGGGCCGTCCCTCACAGGTCCGCCGGGTTGGCCAGGCCCCCCCGCCCGCGGGCCCCGGGCGTCGCCGGCACCACGAGCCGCCGGGCCTTCTGGAACAGGGGCGTGGGTGGTTCCTCGGCCACGTACACGCCCCAGAAGTACTCGCCGGGAGCCAGCCCCGGCAGCACCACCTGTTGCGTGCTGCCTTCGAGCACGAGCACCGGGTGTTTCAGGTTCCGGTCCCGCGCCACGACGAGCCGGTAGCGGGGCTCTCCGCCGACGGACTGCCACGCGAAGACGATGTCCCGGGCCGCCGTGTCATCCGGGGCCTGGTAGTCATCCCGGGGCGCGATGAGCAACGCGCGCTGAAGCTTGCGGTCCACGTAGATGCGGCGGGCGAAGCCGGATTCGCCGGGTTGGCCCCGGGCATCCAGCGCGGCCACGCGCCAGACGAACATCCCGGGCTCGGGGGGGATGAACGTGAAGCTCTGGTCTTCCACCTGCGTGTCCACCACGCGCTGGGTGAAGCCCAGGTCTCGCGCCACCTGCACCTGGTAGCGCCGCGCTCCGTCCAACGGCTTCCAGGCCAGGGCGATGCCCAGGTCCTGGCTCCACTCGATGCGGGCATCCACGCCGGGCGACAGGCTGGCGGGGAAGGGCGGCCCGTCGTGTTCGGCGTCCTCCAGGCCCCGCGCGACCTCCAGCCAGTTGCCCGCGTCGAGCGTGCGGCGGTGCGCACCCTCGGAGAGCATCAGCCGTCCCCGGGACACGCTGAGTCGCATGCTGTTGGCGGTGCGGGTGACGCGGAACTCCGCCGGTCCATCGTGCGCGTCCACCGTGAGTTCCACCTGGCGTCCGGCGTCTCCCCGCAGGACGAGAGGGCCGTCTCGCAGCGCATCCACGGGAAGCACGCCCCGGGCGGCACCCGACTCCAAGGCCACCACCGCGCCGCCCGTGCCCCCCCCGTACGCTGGCGTGGGACGTTCCACCATCACCACGGTGCGCTCTTCCAACTCGAAGCGACCGCCGCCGCGCAGCTCGATGCGCGCGGAGGCCTCGGGCCCGGTGCGCACCCAGTCGCCCGCGCGGAAGGTGGCGCCTGCTTCGAAGGGCTCCCAGAACGAGCGCGCGGTGCGCATCGTGTCGACGGGCCCCTGCGCCGCCGCGCACGTGGCCACGATGGCCTCCAGTTCCCGCAACACGGTTTCAGCGGCGCTGGCCTCCTCCGAGCTGCGCGAACAACCCGTCACCGAGGTGAGCAGGAACGCCATCGTCATGGCGCGGACCAGTGCGCCGCGAACGGGTGGACGTTTCCCCGCGCGAAGAGGGAGTGCTTGATGGGGCGCGAGCCCTTCCATCGCCGCGAAAGGAGGATGAGCACGCAGGTGCGTTGCCTCCGCGTGAATCCGCCATGGGAAAGGGAGCGGGAGCTCTTCCACCGAAGCGAACGAGAACCGGGAGCGCATGCTCATCGCTTCCTCCTTCCCGTGGTGGTGCGGCGCGCTTCGTCCTCCAGGAACTGGAGCTTCATCCGGGGGACATTCCGCTCCGGTGCCGCTTCGAGCGCGGCGCGCAGGTGTGCCACGGCCTCGGCCACGTCGCCCCGCTGAGAGGCCTCCGTCGCCAGCAACTCGAACCCGTCCGCCAGCGCCTCCAGCCGTGCCCGCACCCGCGGATCCTCCGGACGCAGCGCCCGGGCCGCCTGGAGCTGCGCCAGCGCCGTGTCCTCTCCCGCCCCCGACAGCTTCGCCACCGCGATGAGCCGATCCGCCTTCGACAGGTGCTCACCCAGGGCCGCTTCCCGCGCGTGCAGGGGCCACAGGAGCGCCGCGCCGGATGCGACCAGGACCGTGAGCGCCATCGCGCCCCAACGCAACTCCTGTCTGTGCCGCGCGGCCATCAGCTTCAACGCTCCCGGGATCCGCTGATCCACGAACCCCCACCATCTGCGGCACCGCTGGGAGCCCCGGGGCCGGTCCCTGCCACGCGCGATGCCGATGAGCGCCTCCGTCTCGCGCTGCACCCGGTCCAGCGACTCCCCGAACAGCTCGCGCATCGCCTGCACCACATCGAAGGGGGGCAGGGTGGCCCGCACGCGCTCCAGCGCCTGTCGAAGGGCCTGGGCACTGGGAGCCCGACCAGACGGATTCGGCGCGGTCGCCCATTGCACCAGCCGCTCCAGCTCCGGCGTCACCTGGGGATTGAAGTCTGACGGACGCAGGCGCCCGGAGCGCTCCGCCGCCTCGGCGACATCCCCGAACGCGTGCTGCAGCGTGAGCAGTTCGTAGAGCACCAGCCCCATGCCGTGGATGTCCCAGCCGGGCTCCGGGCGTCCCCCCGCCGCCTGCTCCGGCGCCATGTACGCGCGCTTGCCCACCACCAGCAGGTCGTTGCCGCTGGCGATGCTCGCCGACGCGACCCCCATGTCCACCAGCTTCACCTCGCCGTGCAGTCCGATGAGCAGGTTGCCCGGGCTCACGTCGCGGTGGACCAGGTGCAGCGGGCGTCCATCCAGGTCGCGCTGGTCGTGCAGGTACTCCAGCGCCTTGCCCAGCTCGATGGCGAGCGTCACCGCCAGCGCCACCGGCGGCGGCCGTCCGCGCTCACGCAGCCGCTCCAACAGGTCCGCGCCGTTGCACCCGGGCACGTACTCCATCGCCATGAAGGGCCGGCCGGCGGCGGAGCCCACGTCGAACACCTGGATGACGTTGGGGTGCTGGAGCGTCGCGCTCAGGCGCGCCTCGGTGAGGAACAGCTCCGACAGGCGCGGGTGGCGCGCGTACTCCTGGAACACCAGCTTGAGCGCCACCAGCTTGTCCACGCCCTCGGCCATGGTGCGCCGGGCGAGGAGCACCTCCGCCATCCCGCCCGCCCCCAGGCGCTTGAGCAATTGGTACGGACCGAACGTGTCGAAAGGCCGCAGCCCGCCCTGCCATGCCTCCGGGTCGCGCGCGTGCAGCAGCTCCACGTTCGAATAGTCGTGCAGGGCCGCCGCCCCCTCCACCGTCGAGCGGGGCCGGATGCCCACCGGCGTCGGCTCCTCCCGCCAGGAGTCCGCGCTCGCAGGCGCGGAGGCACCGGGCGGATCCACGGGCGCCTCCACCGGCCGCGGGGTCGGCCGTTCGTCGCGAGCGCTCACCGGAAGCGGGAGGCTTCCCTTGTCCAGCGCGACGAACTTGACGAAGTAGCCGCGCACCCAGCCCGACACCCCGTGCTCCATCACGCGCACGCGACCGGAGACGGCCGGGGCCGCGCCGTGGAAGGCGACCTGGAGCGGGAACTCCGTCCCGATGGGCTGCGGTGCATCCGCCGGCACGAACAGCCCGTGCTCCGTCATGCTCTTCCACAGCCGCGCACGGGACTCCGGCGCGTCCGCGAACGGCAACCGGAACAGCCGACCCCTTCTCCTTGTCAGCTTCACGCCGTTCCTCCCCCTTGCGAATGGTGGTGCGCCACGTCCGTTCCCGACCGCCGCTCACGGCGACGCGGTCAACGTCACCTGGATGGGCTCCGGCCGGTCGCCCACCATCACCTCGGCCCGCCAGGTGGCGTGTCCCGCGGCCCGGACGCTCACCTGATGGACACCCGGCGGCAGCGTGACGAGCGGCTCCAACTGCCGGGCGAATCCCACCGCCCGGCCGTCCACGAACACACGCGCGCCCTCCGGCATCACGTCGAATCTCAGCCCCGTCGCCCGCACGCGCTCCACGAGCACCGCGCGGGTCACGGGCCGTGGTGGGAGCACCACTTCCATCCGCAAGAGCGGCAGGTCCGCCATCACCGGATGGCTGGGAAGGCGCGCACAGGAACAGGTCGCGGCCATCAGGACTGCGATGAACAGACGTGACGTGCGCGGGGCCATGTCAGGGATTGGAGCGCGAGCGCGGGGGCCTCCGTCAAGGCACCGGCCCCCACGTCGCGGACGCTGTCTCCGCCCGCACAGCGCAAACCAGGGGGGCGTCTTCCGGACCCACCTGCCCAGGTCGTCTTCCCGGAGGGAAGCGCGGATGTCCCCCTTTGGACGAACCGCCGCCGGTCGCGTGCGGGCGTGAGTGACAGCGCGTGTGTGCGGGGCGACCTGGGAGGTGACAGGAATTGATAGGAATTGCGGCGCGGAGGGGGTCAGTCCTGATCCAGGAATGTCAGGGGCCACCCGTAATCTGTGACGCATTCCAGCCCGAACCCCGACCATGACGACCCGACCACTCCAGTTCGACACCGCGCCCCGGACTTCGTCGTCTTCCCCCCAAGCAAGGCCCTTCGCCCCAGGGAGCGATGGCCTCATCCGGAGCCAGACACCCCGCTTCACGGACATCCAGCCGCTGCGGCTGGAGGACTTCCTGTCGGGCGCGCCCAGGCGGCGTGACGCCTTCGCCCGGACGCTGGTGGAACACCTGTCCGAGCGCGGCTTCTTCTACCTGGAGCGGCCCGCGGCGCTGCTGGCGCGCCACGAGCTCGACGGCCAGTTCGAGCGCTACGAGGCCACGTACCAGCACGCGCTCCTGGCGCACCCGTACCTGCACGCGCTGATGCCGGCGGAGACGGTGTTCCAGACGGGCTACAACGCCACGTGGTACCCGGAGTCCACGGTGGTGCGGCAGGCCATCGAGGCCTTCATGGCCAAGCCCGTGACGTGGAGCGGCTTCCGCCGGCGCCTCGTGCCGGAGCCGGTGCGGGAGCTGCTGGTGGCGTCGGAGGACGCGTACCTCGCGTCCCACGTCGTGGGCAGCGTGCTGCTGGAGGCGCTGGAGCTGGGCTACGGCCTGCGGGCCGGGGGGCTCACGCGCCTGTTCCGCCGCCGCACGGAAGGGGCGGTGCGGTTCGTGAAGTACCACGCGCCCAGCGTCGCCCGCAGGCGGCGGGAGGTGGTGGCGCACGCGTCGGAGCCGCACGCGGACAAGAGCTTCTTCACCTTCAACCTGGGGGAGTCGCGGCCGGGGCTCGTGTGGCTGGACGGCGACGTGCCCCGCCTGATGCCCAACGACGCGGGCCACTGGCTCATCACCTCCGGCCGCTTCTCCGAAGGGCTGACGCGGGAGCTGGACGCGCCGGTGCGCGCGTTCCGCCACACGGTGGTCAACGACGGTGAGCGCGTCGTCGTGCTCGGCTTCGTGACGCCCGAAGGCGACCTGCACGACCTGCCGCTGAACGAGTGGCCCGCGCCGACGCGCATGGGAGGTCCCCGTGGCTGAGCATGCGCGGAGCGACGAGGGGGGACCGGAGCACGTGTTCTTCTCGCCCCATCCGGACGACGTGGCGCTGGGGGCGTACGCGAGCCTGCTGGGCGTGCCCCGGGGCGTCGTCCCCACGCTCGTCACCGTCTTCTCCCAGAGCTGCTGGGAGTTCGTGCTGCCGGTGGATCCGACGCGGTCGCTGGCGGTGACGTCCTTGCGGATGGGCGAGGACCGACGCTTCGCCCGAGCGCATGGCGCGGACCTGGTGCACCTGGGCTTTCGCGACACCAGCCTGCGCTCGCCTCCGGGAGGGCCCCGGGAGTCGGAGGCGGCCACGGCGGCGCTGGCCGTGCGCGTCCGGGAGGCGCTGGGGGAGGTGCTGGCGCACGTCTCCGACGACGCGGTCTGCTACGTGCCGCTGGGCATCTCCAGCCACGTGGACCACCTGCTGGTGCGCGACGCGGTGCGGGCGCTGCGGGGGGACCGGGGGCGCATCGTCTACTACGAGGACCTGCCGTACTCCGCGCACCACCCGGAGGATGAGATTGTCGACTACGCGTGGGCGCTCGGATTGGCGCCCCGGTGTCTGGACCTGACGGAGCTGTGGCCCGCGAAGCTGCGGGGGCTGTCCTTCTACGCAAGCCAGTTGGAGGCGGCGACGCTGCCCGCGGTGGAGGCGCACGCGCGCAGGTTGGGCACGGGCCGCAAGCTGTGCGAGCGCGTCTGGACGGTGGCCCCGTGAGCGTGGAGGAACCCGCCGCGCGCGGTGAGCTGCTGGTGCACCTGTCCTACGAAGCCACGCGCACGCTGGGCGGGATGGGCGTGGTGCTGGAGCACCTGCTGGCGGCGCCCGAGTACCGCGCGGCCTTTCCCCGCACGCTGCTGGTGAGCCCCACGGTGCGTCCGTGCGGCCTGGGCAGCTATGCGCCGGAGGAGTCGCTCGCGCACGACCTGGAGGCGCACGGAGAGGTGCTCTACAGCGGCCTGCGCCGGCGCAACCCGGAGGCGTGGGCGCGGGTCTTCCAGCCGGTGGAGGCGCGGCACGACGTGTCGTTCATCTACGGCAGGCGCGACGCTCCGGGCGGTCCGGTGGAGGTGCTGCTGGTGGACCTCACCGACGTGCTCCGGGGCTACCGGGTGCGGCTGGGCACGCTGCCCTTGTTCCTCCAGCGGTTGCACACGCTGCTCGGGGTGGACCTCCCGTTCGACTGTCGGGGCGGACGCCCGGCGCCGTGGCGGGCCCTCTCGCGCGTGTGGCGCGGGCTGTACGGCACGAGGCTGGGCGCGGCGCCGTGGCTCAACCGGCTGTTCCGGCGCGCGGTGCACCACGGCCTCCTGGACGCGCCGCCGTTGGACCACGACGCGATGCTGGCCATCACGCTCGCGGAGCCCGTCTTCGACGCGGTGGCGCGGCTGCGCTCCCAGGACGGCGCGGGGGCCGTCGTCCTGGCGCAGGAGCACCTGTCGTTGCCGCTCGCGTACAAGGCGCTGCTCGACGGGCACGACTGGTGCCACACCGTCTACTACGCGGGCGAGGTGCGCACGCCCCGGGTGCTCGTGGAGTACGGCGAGGCGGGGCAGGGCGCGTCCGATGCGCGCTTCTACAACGTGCAGCGCCTGGGGCTGGAGCAGGGCCGGACGTTGGATCAGGTGTATCCGGTGGGCACCTGGCCCAACTTCCAGATCCTCCGCAACGGCCACCTGTGCGAGCGCGTCGGCGCGGTGAGCGCCTCCGTCGCGGACGAGCTGCGCTTCCTCGACCCGCGCTACTCGCTCCAGCCCGTGACGGTGGTGCCCCACGGGCATCGCCTGATTGAAACGGAAGGGGATGCGAAGGAGGCCGCGAGCGTCCGGGTGCTGCGCCATGCGCGCAAGCAGTGGGGCCAGGACTTCCGACTGCTGCTCACGCACATCTCCCGGGACGAGGTCTGCAAGGGGCTGTGGCGCGACGTGGACGTGTGCGAACACCTGGCGGAGCTGCTGCCTCCGGAGCGGAGGCCCGCGCTGCTCGTGATGGTGACCGAGTGGAACGAGGCGGACCCGTCCGACAACCTGCGCCACGTGAAGGCGCGGGTGGAGGCGTTCAACGCGCGGGGCACGGGTGTGCACATCGCCCTGGTGAACCAGCCTACGTGGCCCGCGGGCCTGGACTTCACGCGGGACGACCTGCACCGCGCGACGGATGTTTCACTGGGCCAATCCCTGTACGAATCCCACGGGCTGGCGCAATTGGAAGCGCTGGGCTGTGGCGCCATCTGTGTCATCGCCGGGGCCAGCGGTGCCCGGCGCACCCTGCGCGAGCAGTGCGAGGCCCTGGGCCTGTCGGAGTCCGCGCACCCGAACCTCGTCGTGTCGGACCCCGTGACGGACGCCCGGGAGGCGGGGCTCGCGCGGACGGTGGAGGGTTGGAAGGCCCTGCCCGCCACGGTGCTGCGTGAGCAGGAATCGCGCACCGCGCGGCGCGTGGCGGAGGAGGTGGTGCGCCGCCTCCCGCGCGATGCGCACGAAGGACGTCTGTTGTTGGAGACGGGCCGGGCCCTCGCCGAGCGGATGCGGTGGGAGCCGCTCATCCGCGAGCAGTTGATTCCCCTCATCCGATTCCCTGCGCGCGAAGCGGCGGCGGGATCCGACTGGAGTGCCTGACATGACGGAGACCCAGAAGGCCGCGACGCTCATCGTGGTGGCCCACCCCGAGGACGTGGTCCGGTTGTTCAGCACCGTCGCCGGGGGCGCCGACCTCGCGGTGGTGACGGAGGACGGAGGCGCCGGCCGGGAGCTGGAGGCGGTGGGCCGGGCGTTGGGAGCGCACAGCACGCACCTGCTCCTGTCCCCATCGGAGATAGGCCCCTGGTGCCGGGAGCAGCGCGAGCAGGGGGAGCGACGCGTCTTCACGCACAGCCCGCAGGAGGAGGCGCCGTTGCACCGCGAGGTGGCGGTCCTCGTCAGCCGCGTCTTCGACCGGCTGTGGGTGCCGGCCACGGGCGCGCGTCCCACGGTGTGCACGGTGCTGGACGACGCGGCCTTCCAGCGCAAGCTCGGCCTGCTCAACGCGCTGTACCGGGAGCGCCCCGACGGAGCCCAGGGCGGAGCCTGCACGGACCCGCTGCGAGACGGTCCCGGCATCGAGGCCTTCACGGAGGTGCGCTCCACGGACATGGTGCGCGCCCTGTCCCTCACCAAGCCGGAGATCTTCTCCGAGCTCGCGGACCCATGGGGCTTCGCCCAGTCCACCTACGAAGCGGAGCGCTTCGCCCTCACCGCCAGGGTGCTGGAGTCGCTGCGCCACGCCTCGCCTCCACCCCGGCGCGTGGTGGACGTGGGCGCCTGCGAGGGAATGATGACCGAGCACCTGCTGACACTCTTTCCCCACGCGAGCGTCCAGGCCGTGGAGTCCGAGCCCCGCTTCGTCGCCCGCCTGCGTGAACGGCTGGGGGCCCAGGCGCGAGTGCGCATCGTGGAGGCGTCCGTGGAGGACGTGGCCCTGGAGGCCGACCTCGTGCTGCTCGCGGAGGTCCTCTACTACCTGTCCGACGACGCGGGCCGGGACCTCCTGGACCGCGTGCGCGCCTCCCACCTGCTCACGTCCTACGGAGGAGGCTTTGGCGCCAAGGTGCACGAGGCGCTCACCGAACGTGGCTGGAAGACCGTCACCTCCGCGACACTTCCTGGCCGCATCGAACCCGTGGATGGCGCCCTGAGTCCGTTGCTGGTGCGACGAGCAGGCACCGAAATCCGCCTTTGGGAACGGTGATAACAGGGATTCAAAGGCATACGCCCAGGCTCTCCGGGAAGGAGGTACGAGGATTTCTCAAGGCTCGTGATTTTCTCAAAAGTGGGCACACTTCCTTGTCTCAAGGTCTGGGCCTGCTTGCTTGAATGCGTATTGCCAATGACACGGGGACTCTCCAGCATGACCGTGCATGGCCGCCCCGATAGATGCCCATGGCCCCCTGGATGCCCCGGCCCGGGTATCGCGTGACGAGGGTCTGAAACAGTTCGCGCTGCGTCGCGTGGCCCTGCCGTGGTTCGTGGGGCTCTGGTTGGCGGCGTCGGCGCTGGGCACGGGGCTGATGTGGTCGCACGCGAGCGCGGCCGGCCCCGCGGCGACGCCGCCCTCGCACCTGCCGGAACTGCTCGCGCCCGTGCGCGGCCCCGGTGCGTGGTCGCTGCTCGTCTTCCTCCATCCCCAGTGTCCCTGCTCGCGCGCGACGCTCACGGAGCTTGGGAAGCTCACGGCCCACGCGGGCGGTCGGCTCGCCACGCGCGTGTTCGTCTGGGCACCGAGCGAAGCGCCCCCGGACTTCGTGCGCTCGGAGCTGTGGACGCGCGCCCAGGCCCTGCCCGGCGTGGAGGTGGTGGCGGACGTGGATGGGAAGGCGGCGCGCGAGCTGGGCGCGCGGACGTCCGGCCAGGTGGTGTTGTTCTCGCCGGAGGGGGAGGAGCGCTTCAGCGGAGGCATCACCCCCGCGCGGGGCCATGAGGGCGACAGCGCGGGCAGCCTCGCCATCCGGGCGCTCGTGGGCTCGCAAGTGCCGGGGAGCCCCGCGGCGCCTGTCTTTGGCTGTGCCCTGGAAACACCCCCGCGTCCGTCTGGCGAGACCCCGTGATGAGAATCCACCTGTCCGACGCCGACGTGGCCTTGCGGGCGCGGCAGCTCTTCGAAGCGCAGTGTCTGGCATTGAGCCAGCGCACCGACCGGACCTTCATCGTCCTGATGGTGTTGCAGTGGGTGGGTGGGCTCGCGGCGGCGCTGTTCCTGTCGCCCCGGGCGTGGGCCGGGCTGCAGAGCGCGGTCCACTTCCATGTCTGGGCGGCGGTGGGGATGGGGCTGCTCTTTGGCGGGCTGCCGGTGGTGCTCGCGCTGACGCGCTCCGGTCAGGCTTCCACGCGCCACGTCATCGCGGTGGGACAGGCGTTGATGTCCGGGCTGCTCATCCACCTGATGGGGGGCCGCATCGAGACGCACTTCCACATCTTCGGCTCGCTGGCGCTCTTGGCCATCTACCGGGACTGGCGGGTGCTGATCACGTTCAGCGGCGTGGTGGCGGCGGACCACTTCCTGCGCGGTGCGTTCTGGCCGGAGTCCATCTTCGGGGCGCACGCGAAGGAGTCCTGGCGGTGGATGGAGCACGCGGCCTGGGTGGTGTTCGAGGACATCTTCCTCATCGTCTCCTGTGTGCAGGGCCAGCGGGACCTGAGGGCGTCGGCGGTGCGGGAGGCGCAGTTGGAGCTGTCCCGGCACGCGGTGGAGGAGCGGGTCGTCCGGCCGCTGGTGGGCTCCGCGGACGCGCTGCGCGACTCCATGCGGACGCTGGCCAAGTCCACGAAGGAGCAGCGTGCGGACCTGGCCCGTCAGGCCCGCGCGCTGAACGAGACGCAGGTGACGGCGGAGCAGATCCGCCAGACGTCGCTCGTGGCCTCCGAACAGGCGACCCGCGTGCTGCGCTCGACGGAGGAGGCCGGGGACGTGGGCGCGGCGGTGGAGGACGCCATTGGACGCAGCGTGGAGGGATTGGCGGAGATCCGCGCGCAGGTGGAGGACCTCTCCGAGCGCATCCAGGGGCTCGCGGCGTACACGGAGAAGATTGGCGGCATCACCCGGACGGTGCAGGACCTGGCGGACCAGTCCAACGTGCTGGCCATCAACGCGGCCATCGAGGCGGCTCGGGTGGGCGACGTGGGCCGGGGCTTCGCGGTGGTGGCGCGGGAGATCCGCAACCTGTCGTCGCAGTCGGTGGCGGCCACGCAGCAGGTGCGCTCGGTGCTGGAGGACACGCGCTCGCGCATCCAGGGGGTGGTGGATCTCACGCGCCAGGGAGGGGAGCGGATGGGCCGGGGCATCGACAGCATCCGGGAGTCGGGCGACCGGTTGCGCAGGCTGTCGGGTCTGGTGCAGGGCAACGCGGATGCCGTCCGCCAGATTTCGGCGTCGGTGAGCCAGCAGTCGGCGGGCGTGTCGCAGATCTTCGCCGCCGTCACGGATTTGACCGCGATGATGGAGGCGTCGGTGGCCCGGGTGGAGGCCACCCACGTGGCGGCGGACACGCTCCAGCACGTCACCGACCAGGTGCACGGCGTCATCGGTCTGTATCAGGGCGGGACCTGATACGTCACCGACAGGCCCCCCTTCCATGGAGTACATGGAGGCCATGACCTCCAGACTCCGACGTTTCCTGTCGTTTTCCTCGATTCCTCTCCTGTTGAGCTGCGGCGCCGCCGCGGTGTCGGACGGGTCCTCTCCCGCGTTGGCGTCGCAGGGGCAGGAGCTGGCCACGGGCACGCCCGCCGGCAACGGCGTGGTGCTGTTCCTCAACGATTACTCGACGACGCTGGCGGTGTTGGACATGCAGGTGCCGTTGAACCTCCTGGCCGCGCAGAGCCTGATGGACTGGCGCGAGGGCCCGGACGGCGTCCTTCACACCGGGGATGACCGGCGCTTCGTCTCCATCGAGCAGGTGGACGCGGTGCCCAACGTGGGTCCGGCGGCGCTGGCCGCGCTGGAGGCCTACGCGCGGGGCACGGGCCGGGTGGAGCTGCCGGTGGACGGCTGGGTGGGCACGTTCCAGGGCGTGACGTTCAACGTGGCCGAGGCGCGCCGGGCGCTGGCGGTGGCGAACGCGCAGAGCGCGGGGGCGTTGCAGTCGAACTACGGCGTGTCCTCGGCGGCGGCGAACGCCATCGTGGCGGCGCGGCCGTTCTTCCACATCCTGAAGCTGGGGCGGCTGCCGGCGGTGGACGGCACGTCGCTGCAGAACCTCAAGACGGCGACGCAGCAGGCGGCCGAAGGTGAGCCCTGCACTGGCGCGGCGACGTGTCAGACGGGCCTCTGGTGCAACGGCATCCCGAACGACGCCTCCAGCCCGTATGGCCGCTGCATCACCACGGCGCCGACCCCGGGGGACGGCGAGTCCTGTTCGCTGTTCGTGCCGTGCCAGGCGAACCTGACGTGCCACGGCCTGGCGTCGGGTGCGACGGAGGGCTGGTGCCGGCCCGCGTGGATGGAGGGCGAGTTCACGGCGTATTCGGACCTGACGTTGCAGGGCAACACGACGCCGCAGGTGTCCTCGCAGCCGGTGGTGGGACTGGCGACGGTGCCGGAGGACATCACGGTGGAGCTGGACCTGGCGCACAACAACCCGTCCAAGCTGGTGCTGACGCTGGAGGATCCGGGTGGGGAGACGGCGCTCCTGTGGGACGGGCCGAACGAAGGCACGCCGCCCAAGCGCATCCCGGTGACGCGCGGCATCCCGCGTGATGGCACCATCAACGGCCTGTGGAAGCTGCACGTCGTCAACCCGTCGGGGGTGGGCAACGGCAAGCTGCGCGAGTGGACGCTGAAGCTGAACAGCCGCTGGGACTGATGCGGTTGTGATGGAGGGCCCAGGGGGCCGGGGATGGACGTCCCGGCCTCTGGGGGTTGTTGTGCATCAGGGGGAAGCGCGTCCGCCAATCGCAGGGAAACGTTCGTAGGCGCGCAGGAGCGCTTCCAGGTGGGAAGGGTCGTCAAGGTCGAGCGGCGCGTCCGTGAGCTGGACGATCCATCCTCCCGTCGAGGTCCGCCGAGCACGCGACAGCAGCTCCGCGTCGCGCGCGGGGTCCGGGAACCCGAGGGTCCGCGCGGTGGCGGCCGACCAGTAGTTCAGCCACCCAAGATGATGTGGGATTTCGGGTGAGAGGATTTTCTCTGGAAGTTTGAGCACTGGCAGCCCCCGTGGGGGAACCCGTGGCTCATCCGATGGATGGCGAACCTGGAGAGCCATTGTCGCCCCCATGCCATCCGGCAGGATGCGTCCCCAGAAGCTGTGAGCGCCATGCGCTATTTGCTCCAGCAGCTGTGCCGACGCCGAAATTCCAATTGGGTCCATGGGCAATTCCGCGTGGACCTCAAGTTGCGGCGTGTTGCCAGGAGAGATGCCGGCCGGCCTTCCCGAACCGAATACCGTCACGGGGTGGTTTTCGTCACCATTGCAAAGGAGCGGAAACCGGCCGCGAGCAGCTGCCTCTTCAAGCCATGAGTCGCGCCGGGGTAATGCGATGGGGCGCCCTGTTTCATCAATCCGCCACTCCAGGCGCAAGCTGCGGAGCGCCCGTTCCATTCCATGAACGACACCCAGAGGGCGGCTGTCGTCAACCGTGAGGGCAGGCGCGTAGGCAACGAGGATGAGAGAGCGCGGCGTGGCCGACATGTCAGCACCAGTCCATGACGACGACGTTGAGGGTGATATCCCGATCGCGCAGGGCGTCTCGGTGCGCGGCGCTGCTCACTCCAATTCGGAAGTCGAATCCGCAAGCCTTGGCGAGAGTTCGTTCGCGCTGCAACTCGGGGAGCTGGTTCTCGATGACCTGCGTCCGGAGGAAGGTCGGGTATGTGTCGAAGTTGTCGGTCTTCACTTCCCACAAAAGGCGCTGGCGGAGTTGCAGTGCATCGAACCGCTTCCCGTTGACAAGCACATCCGAACCGGGAAATTCATTCTTCGGAACCTTGTCGGCACACAGGTTGTGGAGGGCGTCGCCGCCCAGGTGAGGTACGGGCCGGGGCGTACATTCGAGACGGCGTTCGTGCGGCTCAGGGGACGGGGGCGGCCCTGGCGGAAACCAGTCCTGTCCTGAAGAGGCGCCGTCCGGTTTGGGCCGTCGGGACGCCAGGGACTGCTGCTCCGCGGACTGCGTTCCAGTCGCGGGCTCCGCTGTCTCTCCAGCGGTCCCTTCTTCGGGGTAGGGCCATCTGAACTCGTACGCGTTCAATTGCTCCTGGATGGCGACCGCCACCACCACCGCGCCGATGATCAGCACCGCGCCCACCGCGATTTCAGGCTGCGTCAGCAGGCAGATGCCGACCATCGTCTCGAGCGTGACGACATCCGCCGAAGCGACGGGGCAGCGACGCTGGGTATCGCGGAAGTGAATCCTGCGGGTGTCGAGTGACTGGAAGCACCGCTCCACGACCAGGGGCCAGGATTGGGACGCCTCACGGACGACGCATCGCCCGTCGTCCCTCCACGGCAACGTGGCTGCTTTCTGGAGGTTCGCGAGCCGTAGGGACCCGGCTGCCGACGCGTTCGGCCTCGGCGCGGGTGTCGCGCACGATGCGAGAAGGAACAGGAGGACGCCGCAGGCTCGGACACGCATGGCCATGCTCCTTCAATCAAGCGAGGACGCCGTGGGTCAAGGCGGCTGCAATGCAAGCAAGGGCGTCCGACGAACCAGGGCAAAGAAAAAGCCCAGCACCCGTGGAGGGCGCTGGGCTTTAGCAGGCACTGGGGCCGGGGATTACTCCTCGGCCTCCTGGGGCTCCTCGAAGTTCACGTCGAAGTTGACGCGCTGGCCGGGCTCGATGGTGAAGGTCTTCTGCCAGCGCGACGGGCCCACGGTGACGAGCAGGCGGTGGTAGCCCTCGTACACGTCCAGCTCCTCGACGGGGACGGTGCCCGCGGGCTTCCCATCGATGGTGACGTTCGCGCCGGCGGGACCGCGCACGTTGATGAAGGCCTTGTTGAGGAAGAACTGGAACGCGGAGCGACCGGTGGCAGCCACCGTCACGGTGCGCGACACGGAGATGCCGAGCGCGCCGTTGGTGAAGGTGAGCAGGTGCCGGCCCGGGGGCAGCGGCACGGACAGGGGCGTGCGGCCCAGCAGCGTGGTGGTGCTGTTGAGCGTGACCTCCACGCGCGGCTCCACCGTGAGATCCAACATGCCCATGACCGGGCCCGCATCCACGATGCCGGCATCCTCCACACCCGCGTCCTCGACACCCGCGTCGAAGGGAGCGGCCACGACGGCGGGGATGCCCGCGTCGAAGGTCTCCACCGTCATGGTGCCCTGGAGCTGGCGCTGGATGACCACCGCGCCCGCGCCGAGCGTCAGCGCCAGCCCGCCGACGACATAGGGGATCCACGCCCGCGAGGACTTCTGCGCCGGTGCGGACACCTGCGTGGTGGGGCTCGCCGCGCCACCGAAGATGGGGCCCGCCGGACGTGCGTCAGGGGTAGACGCCGCACCGTGCGCGGGCGTCTGGGCCTGCGTGCCCTGAGCGCCTGCTTGCGCCGAAGCGTGCGCGCCTTGGGTGGAAGCGGCACCCTGAGCGCCTGCCTGCGCCGAAGCGTGCGCGCCCGGGGTGGAAGCGGAGCCCTGCGCGCCCGCATTGGCTCCTTGAGCTTGCGGACTCGCGGTCGATGCCTGCGCGTTCGCGGGAGGCGAAGAAGCCGAGGCCTGCGTGTCCGCCTTCGCGTTGTGCGAGGCCGCCGCCTGCGCGCCCGCGTTCGCACCGTGCACGGACGCAGCACCCGACGAAGCCGCGCTTGAGGAAGCCGCCACCGCGCCCGTGCTCGTCGCCTGCGCACCGGACGCCGCGGTGCTCGCCGCGCCCGTGGACGCCGGAGCCGAGTTCACCTCGGGCACCAGGTTCTTCACGGGCTCCGCGAGCCCCGCGCCCTGCGCCAGGACCTCCGCGATCTGCGGCGCCGGCATGCCGGCCTTCGCGAGCGCGTCCGCGATGCCCAGCTCGATCGTCTTGCGCCGCGCCGCGCGCGCATCACTCTCCGGCGGGAACAGCTTCGCCAGGTGCTCCGCGAAGGACTCGTGCGTCGGCAGCTTGCCGATGGCCTCCACCACCGCCTCGCGGAACGCGAGCGCGGAAGGGTAGCGCTCCAGTGCGCGCTTGGTCGTCGCCCGGCGCACGACGGCGTCCAGCTTGAGCGGCACGTCGGGCGGCATCGGCGGCAGCGCGCGGTTGAGCACCGCCTTGTCCGGATCCGCCGACTCCTTGAAAGGCATCTTCCCCGTGAGGCACTCGTGCAGCGTGAGCCCCAGCAGGAACACGTCCGACTGCACGTTGACGGCTTCGCGTCCGCCTAGCAGCTGCTCCGGGGACGTGTACGCGCGGCGGTTCTTCACGCGCTTGCCACCGCGCTCGCGAGGCGCCACGGAGAGCGCGCCGTAGCCCGTCACCTTCGTGAAGCCGCTGAACGACACCATCAGCGTCTCGGGCCGGATGTCTCCGTGCACCAGCGGCGAACCATCGTCGTTGCCCGCGACGTGCGCGTAGTGCAGGCCCATCGCCGCATCCGCGACGACGAGCGCCGCGAACGCGGGCGACATGCGCGGATGCACTTCGAGCACGCGCCGCAGCGGCTCGCCGTCGGCGAACTCGGTGACGCGCGCGAGCCCGCCGTCCAGCTTCTCCAGACCGTGGACGCGCAGGATGTTCGGGTGCTCGAAGACGAGGGCGCGGTTCGTCTCCTTCTCCAGCCGCGCCACCAGCTCCGGGTTCTGGGCGATTTCAGGCGGTGCCCAGATGAGCACCACGGGACGGGGCGTGGCGCCGTCCTCCAGCGCCAGTCCGAGGAAGGCCCGCGAGCCCTCTCCGGCGAGGAGGGGACCGAGTGATTGGTAGCGAGGCGAACTCATGGGAACGGCATGCTAGTGCCCTTCCCGTCGATCCTGGAATCCCCGCGTAACGACTACAGCCTCTGCCCTTCGAACGGCAGCGTCAGGTGGTACGCGTAGCGCCCGCGACGCACGAGCAACAGCACGCTACGCCCCCGTCGCGCCGTGAGCAGGCCTTCACGGAAAGTGTCAGCCGTGGGCACCGGCTGATTGTTCATCCGCAACAGCACATCCCCCGGCTCCAGGCCAATCTCCGACGCGGCGGAGCCCGGACGGACCGCTGAAATGGCCATCCCGTTTTTATTCTCCTTCACCCGCAGTCCTAGACGTTCCCACGCCAGGGTTTCAAGCAGGCGGGCTGGAAATTCAATCGGCGTGACCTGCACCGTACGGTTGCCGCCTGCTCGGAAGAGCACCAGGGGGAAGACCGAGCGGGCGGGATAACCGCGCACGCGCGAGTCGAAATCCTCGGCGTCCTGGATGCGCGAGCCGCCCAGTTCGGCCACCACGTCACCGCGTTGGACGCCTGCCTGCGCGGCCGGGCTGTCGGGCTCCACGTTCGTCACCACGGCGCCATACGTGCGATCCCACCCGAGCCGCGCGGCGACCTGCGCGGGGAGGTTCGCCGTGTCCATGCCCACCCACGCGGGGCGCACCTTCCCGAAGCGCGTGAGCTCTTCCACGATGCGCCGCACCTTGTCCGCGGGGATGGCGAAGCCGATGCCCTGACCGTTCGCGTAGATGGCGGTGTTGATGCCGATGATCTCCCCGTCCACGTTGAGCAGCGGCCCGCCGGAGTTGCCCGGGTTGATGGCCGCGTCCGTCTGGAGGAAGTCGTTGTAGACGCGGTCGTCGGCGCGGAAGGTGCGGCCGGTGGCGGACACCACGCCCGCCGTCACCGTCTTGCTCAGGCCGAACGGGCTGCCAATGGCCACCACCGTCTCGCCAATCATCAGGTCGGAGCTGGTGCCCAGCTTCGCGGTGGGCAGGGGCTCCTTCGCGTTGACCTTGAGCACGGCCAGGTCGTTGTTCGCGTCGCTGCCCACCACCTCCGCGTCGAACGTGCGCCCGTCCGCGAGCACCACGTGGATGGCGGACGCGCCCCGGATGACGTGGTCGTTGGTGACGATGATGCCGGACGCGTCGATGATGGCGCCGCTGCCCAGGCCCTGGATGCGCTGGCGCGTCTCCGGCTCCGCCAGGCCCTGGCCGAAGAACTCCTCCAGCGGCGAGCGGGCGCGGCCCCGGAAGCGCGACTCCACCTCCTGTTCGGTGCCGATGTAGACGACCGCCGGGGAGACCTTCTGGACGACCTCCACCACGTCGCTGCGGCGCCGGGAGAGGTCCGCCTGCGCGGGGAGTGACAGGGCCAGCCCCACCAGCAAGAGCCCCCACCGGATGTGTCCTGCCCTCATGCCCTTCCTCCGTGCGCCGCCAGGAATCGTCTCCCGGAAGACAGTCTGAATGTCGGGAAGGCCCCAGCCATTCCCGGGGTGTCTGGATGCGGCGTCCCGCTCTTCATAGACCAGGGACCTGAAGGTGCAACCGTGAGCGAACGCACTTTCAGGCAGAACGTCCCGGCCCCCGTCCGATTGCGCACCTGGGGGTGAGGGCGGGCCTGAGCCTGCGTCCCGGCGCGGCGTGTTTCTTGAAGCCCGCGGGGGCAGGAGTCCTGTCACATGAGTCTCGTCCTGGTCGCGGATGACGAACCGGCGGTGTTGGAGGTGCTGAGCCAAGTGGTGGAGGACCTGGGGCACGACGTCGTGCGCGCGCGGGACGGGGAGGAGGCGCTGGCGCTGGCGCGCTCGCGAAGGCCGCAGCTCGTGGTGACGGACCACATGATGCCGCGCATGAGCGGCATGGAGCTGTGCAGCCGGCTGAAGCAGGAGCCCGGCCTGCGCGAGGTGCCCATCATCCTGTTGAGCGCGGTGCTCCAGCACGGCTCGCCGGACTCCACTGCGTTCCTCAACAAGCCGTTCGAGATCAACGACTTCGAGGCGCTGATCCGCCGCGTGCTGGAGAATGCCCCGGGGACGTCCCGCGAGGCCGCGACGCCGGTGGAGGCGCTGGGCCAGTGGGTGGCGCGCACGCTCCAGGGCCCGCTGGAGGTCGCGCGCGAGCAGCTCCT
Organism: Corallococcus praedator; assembly: GCF_003612125.1. Taxonomy (GTDB): domain Bacteria; phylum Myxococcota; class Myxococcia; order Myxococcales; family Myxococcaceae; genus Corallococcus; species Corallococcus praedator. The sequence goes on along the minus strand of NZ_RAWI01000075.1, from coordinate 4,502 downwards.
GAAGCTGGAGGGCCTGTCGCCCCCGAAGCAGGACGCGGTGCTCGCGCTGGGCGCGCAGCTCCAGTCGCTGGAGCGGATGGGCCAGTACCTCCAGGACGCGGCCAGCCTGAGCGCGGGCAGCCTGACGTTGCATCCGGTGGAGGGGGAGCTGCGCGGGCACCTGGAGGCCTCGGTGGCGCGGTGTCGCACGCGGGGGCCCGAAGTTCCGGTGGAGCTGTCGGTGCCCCCGGAGCCGGTGGCGCTGCGCTTCGACGTGGTTCGCCTGGGGCAGGTGTTCGACGTGCTGTTGTCCAACGCGGCCCGGCAGGGTGGGGCGCGCGTGGAGCTGCGGGTCTCCGACGAGCGCGTGCTGGTGCGGGTCAGCGACCCGGGGCCGGGCATCCCCGAAGCGGAGTTGCCCCGGCTGTTCCAGCCCTTCCCGGACGGACCGGCCCGGGGCGAGTCGTTGGGGCTCTACGTGGCCTCGGAGCTGGCGAAGCTGCACGGAGGCTCGCTGTCGGCCGAGTCGGTGCCCGGCCGGGGTGCGACGTTCAGCGTGTCCTTGCCGCGTGGGGCCTGACGCTCAGGCCTTCTGCGACTTCAGCATCCAGCCGATCATCTTGTAGAGCAGCCGGGCGCCCACGTTGGCGTCCCACTCGCTGCCCTCGGGGTCGGGGGCCACCTCCGTCAGGTCGAAGCCGACGATGGTGCGGCCCGAGCGCACGACGCCCGCGACGAGCGCGGTGGCCTCCGGGAAGGACAGGCCGCCGGGCACGGGCGTGCCGGTGTGCGGGCACAGCACGGGGTCCAACCCGTCGATGTCGAACGACAGGTAGACCTGCTGCGGAAGCTTGTCGACGATCTGCTTCACCTGCTGGTTCCAGGGCAGGCCGTCGAAGCGGTTCTGCTGGAGGGTGGCGTCGAAGAACGCCTGGATGCGCCCGCCGGAGTTCTCGATATAGCGGTGCTCGTTCTCGCTCATGTCGCGCAGGCCGACCTGGACGAGTGTCTTCACGCCGGGGATGCGCTCCGCGACGTTGTAGAAGATGGACGCGTGCGACCAGGTGAAGCCCTCGTAGGCGACGCGCAGGTCGGCGTGCGCATCCAGGTGGAGCACGCCCATGCCGGGGTACTTCTCGGCGTGGGCCTGGATGATGCCGAAGGAGATGGCGTGGTCTCCGCCCACGGCGGCCACGCACTTGCCCTGTTCCAGCCAGTGCTTCGCGGTGCGGTAGACGTGGTCGTTGAGCTTCTCGCTGAACACGTTGACGTCGCGCGCGGCGGCGAGGAGCTCCGGAGTGCCGTCCTCGATGCCACCGGCCTCGATGACGACCTGGGCGCGCTCCTTGGCCTGGGTGTTCCAGGCGTGCAGCTCGGCGGGGGCCTCCAGCATGGCGATGCCGCGCTCGTAGGGGCGGCCGGTCTCCACGTCGAACAGGTCCACCTGACGGCTGGCGTCCAGCAGGGCGGCGGGTCCGTCGGACGTGCCTCCGCCGTAGCTGGTGGTGGCCTCGAAGGGCACGGGGATGACGACGACGTGCGCCTCGTCGGGGGAGTGGGGGAGGCCGAAGATGCCGGAGCCCGGCTGCGCGGCGGCGGCGGGGTCGAAGTGGGTAGCCATGGCGGCGCAGGATACGGTTCCGCCTCCGGCGTGCAACGGCTTCCGTGATGCCTGGCTGCCCTCAGGGGGGATGGGCCTTGAGGAAATCGAGGGCGGTGCGCACTTCCGGGCGCAGGGGATGGTCCTCCAGGAACCGTTGGTATTCGTCGCGCGCCTTTTCCCACTGCCCCAGGGCCTCGTGGGACTTCGCCAGGCCCAGGAGGCAGTCCGCGTCCTCGCGAGTCCTGCTCAGGCATGTTTGGAAGTACGAAATCGCCGCTTCTGGATGGCCCTGCGCCAGGAGGTCCTTGCCCAGCTCATAGGCAGAACGGGGGGCGTTGGATGGAGGCTCATACACGATAGAGGGCGTCGAGGTACGCGGGCCTCGGATGATCTTGAACAGCATGAACAGTCCGAAGATGACCCCAATCCCCACCACCATGAGCTGCCACCAGAAGGCGTCGCTGGAGAGCAGGGTGCTCACGCGCGACCGCTGCTTGGGCTGCTCCTGGGCAGGCTCCACGATGGGGGCCGGTGGCTCCGGGAGCTTCCGAGGAAGGCTCTTGGGAACGAACTCCGCGGGAAGCACCGGCCACTCATGCATCGCGGGCGACGGGGGCGTGTCGGTCGTCCCCGCCCCGGAGGGAGTGACGAGGAGCCGCGCGTGGCGCCAGGCCTGGAGCTGACGCACGAATGAGTCCGGGAGCGGCACGGAGCGGTGCTGGGCGACCAGTTCCTCCTCGAATGCCCAGGTCATGAACAGCTTGCGGGCATGGGTGGGGAGGCGGGACGCGTGCGAGCCCATCCAGTCCGACAGGGACTGTTGCAGTGCCTCGGCGCTCTGGTAGCGGTCGCCTGGCATGGGCGCGAGCGCGCGCTTCAGGATGTCCAGCAGGTCGTCATCCAGGCTGGGATTGAGGCTCCGCGCGGGCGTCAGGCGCCCCTCGGTGGCGCGCTGGAAGATCTCCAGCTCGTTGCCGATGATGGGCCGCTCGCCGCACAGCAATTCGAACAGGACGACGCCCGCGGCATAGACATCCGCGCGAGCGTCCGCGGGCCACTGTTTCAACTGCTCCGGAGCAAGATAGGGATACTTGCCCTTGATGATGCCGACCTCGGTCTGGGGTCTGCCCGCGAGCCGGGCCTTGGCGATGCCGAAGTCGGCCACCTTCACCTCGCCCTCGTAGCTGACGAGGACGTTGTCGGGAGAGATGTCCCGGTGCACGAGTTTCAGTGGCACGCCGTGCTCATCCGTCCGCATGTGGGCGTGGTGCAGGCCCCGGCACAGTTCGATGAGGATGCTCACGGCGAGGGGGGCGGGCATCCAGGAGAATCCCCGGCCCTTGAGTCGTTTCATCACCCGGGACAGGGGCTGTCCGTCAACGAACTCCATGGCGAGGAAGTACTCACCGTCCACCTGTCCGAAGTCGAAGACCTGGACGATGTTGCCATGGTTGAGCCCCACGGAGATGCGCGCCTCGTTGAGGAACATCTCCACGAAGGCCGGGTCCTCCGAGTACTCGCTCAGCACCCGCTTGATGACCACGGTCTTGGTGATGCCCGGCCCCGCTGTGTATTTCGCCCGGTAGACCATCGCCATGCCGCCGGCCCCCAGGCGTTCCAGGAGTTCGTAGCGGCCGAAGGGCTGGGGCTGTTGCTCACTCACCCGTGGAAAGGTAGCAAGGGGGCAGAACGCCGGAAGCTCCTGCATCCAAAGGAGTCCACGTTTTAACGAGGAGGTCGGCGCGACCATGGCGGCCCGGAAGCAGACGTTGAAGCAGGTGGCGAAGCCGGTGAAGCGCAAGGGCCGGCTCACGGTGGACGACGTGCGGGAACTGGCGCTGGCGCTGCCCGCGACGGAGGAGCGTCCCTCCTACGGCACGCCGGGGTTCCGCGTGAGCGACAAGCTCTTCGCGCGGGTGCTCGACGACGATTCCATCGTCATCAAGGTGGACTTCGACCACCGCGAGGCCCTGCTGCAAACCCAGCCAGACGTCTTCCGGGTGACGCCGCACTACCAGGACTGGCCCATGGTCATCGTGCAGCTCACCACGGTGAAACGGCCTCTGTTGCAATCCCTGCTCAAGGAAGCCTGGCGCCGGTGCGCCTCGGCGAAGGTGCTCAAGGCGGAGCTGTCTTCCTCGCCTGAAACACCCTCACCGCGTACGGCCAGGAAGCGGAGCCCCGGGCGCAAGGCCTAGTCATCCCATCGCACGACGAGCTTCCCCACCGTGGTGTTGCCCGCCATCCGCTCCAACCCGGTTCGGATGTCCGTCATGGGCAGCACCTCGTCCACGACGGCCTTCAGCGCGCCGGAGTCGAACAGCGGAAGCAACTGCCGCTCTGCCGCCTGCGTCAGGGCCATCTTCTCCTCCGCTGGCCGGCTCCGGAGCACCGTCCCCGTGATGCGCAGCCGCTTGCGCATCACCACGCCCAGGTCCACGTCCGCGCGGCTCCCCGCCACGGAACCCACCTGCATCAGCCGGCCCCGGGGCGCCATCGCCTTCAGCGACTCCGGCAGGTAGTTGCCGCCTACCAGGTCCAGGCACACGTCCGCGCCCCGGCCTCCCGTCGCGGCCAGCACCGCGTCCGCGAACACGGGCGGCGAGGACTCGCAGACCACCGTGCGCTCCACGCCCCACGCCGACGCCCGCGCCAGCTTGGAGGCGTTGCGCCCCGTGCCCACCACCCGCACGCCCATCGCCCGGCAGAGCAGGGCCGCCGCGGAGCCCACGCCGCTCGCCACCGCGTGCACCAGCACCGTCTCCCCGGGCCGCAGGTCCGCCTGGAGCACCAGCGCGTCCCAGGCCGTCAGGTACGCCTCCGGCAGCGCCGCCGCGTCCGCGAAGTCCATCCCTTGTGGCATGCGCAGCACCTCGCGCTCGTGCGTGGTGAGCACCTCGCTCCACGCGCCCCCTCCCAC
>NZ_RAWI01000759.1 GCF_003612125.1 Corallococcus praedator | reverse complement strand
CCCCTGGGAAATCAGACACTTGCGTGCCCGAGCCCTCCGTCACCGCCGGGGCCTGCCTGACAGTCCTGTCAGGGGGCCCCTGCCATGCCGCCACCGTCCCAGTGACATTCGTGTCAGGGGGAGCGGCGGCGGCCCATGGAAAATCCGCTACTCGCCCACCACGGAGCGGATGGTGTCGCGCATGGAGTGCCGGGCCTTCCAGCCCACGTCCTGGACCCAGCGGTTGCCGTCCACGGCGCAGAGGAACTGGATGTGGTCCAGCTCCGGGGGCGGGAAGTTGGCCAGGCGGTAGCGGAACATCAGGCCCAGGAGCGGGCGGGCCACCGGGTGCGGCACGGGGATGGCGGTGTGGCCCAGCTCTCCCAGCACCGCGGACAGGGGCACCTGGCCGGGGCCGACGACGTTGTAGACGCCCTTGGGCTCCGGGCGCAGGGCCTCCACCATCGCGCGCGCCACGTCCTCCACGTGGATGAGCTGCACCATCGGGTCGAAGCCCGCGAGCGTCCACGGGTAGCGCAGCCGCAGGTAGTTGGACGGCGCGTTCTTGATGGTGGGTCCGACGATGTGGACGGGCCGCAGGATGACCGTCTCGATGTTCGGATGCTTCCAGAAGAAGCTGTGCGCCAGCATGTCCACTTCGATGAGGTCGCGCACGCCGGAGAAGCGGCTGGCGGCCATGAGCGGCGCGTCCTCGGTGAGGAAGTTGGAGTTGTCCGGGCTGGGGCCGTAGACGTTGGCCGAGGACAGGACGACCACCTTCTTCACGCCGTACTTCGCGCAGTACTCCAACAGGCGCGTGGTGCCCACGACGTTGAAGGAGTGGTGCTCCTCCTCGCTCATGCGCGGGTCGTGCATGATGCCCATGTGGATGACGGCGCGGACCTCGTTCTTGCGAAAGACGTCCTCCGCCTTCTTCTTGCGCAGGTCCATCTGGTGCATCTCGACGTCCTTCGGCCGGCCCGCGAAGGGGCGCCGGTCGATGCCGATGATGCGCTCGCGCTTGTGCAGCATCTTCGCCAGGGTGCGGCCCAGGTTGCCGCTGATGCCCGTGACGACGACGGCGGGCTTCTTGTTGTCCCCGCCGGACTCCTTCTCTTCCTCGTGCGGAGCGCTCACCAGAACACGCCCCGGCGTTCCTTGAGCCCCTGCTGGAGCATCGCCTGGATGGAGGCCTTCACGGTGCGCACCTTCTTGTCGAGTTCACTGTCCTCGTCGTCCGCGCGGCCGGTGAAGTGCAACGCGTCTCCGAAGTAGATCCGGTACTTGGTGGGCAGCGGGAACGCCGCGCCGGTG
>NZ_RAWI01000758.1 GCF_003612125.1 Corallococcus praedator | reverse complement strand
CGGGTGGGCAGCTACGCGGCGCACGGCTCCGGGGAGATCGTGGTGGGCTTCTCCACCGCGAACATCATCCCCAGGCGCACCCAGAAGATGGTCTACAAGATGAAGATCCTCCTGGATCAGCGTCTGGACCCCCTCTACGAGGCCGTGATGGAGGCCACCGAGGAGGCCATCCTCAACGCCATGTGCATGGCCACGCCGATGACGGGGGTGAACGACAACTACTCCCCGGCGCTGCCCCTGGACGAGGTCCGCCGCTTCGTGGACGCCTGCCGACCCATCTTCGCCTCGGTGAAGAAGCGCCCCCACCAGACGAGCGCCCCGGCTTCCCGGGAGCGCCCCAGCGACGAGGACCGGGAGGGGGAGGTGACGGTGTCGTCCGCCCTGCCCACCAACGTGCGCGGCGCGGAGGGCATCCCATTCCCCACCCGGCCGGCCCCGAACGAGCCCGACAGCGACCCGGACGGGCCTCCCGGGACGGAATCCGGTGGAAATGTCCCCTCCGGCCCCGTTGACCCCGAGGGTTCCTCTTCCGGGAGCCCGTAGGCTTCTGATAGGTAAGCCCCCCTTTACTCCATTCCGGAGCCCCAGGAGCCACCCACATGGCCAACAGCAAGAGCAAGCACCGCCGCGTGCAGATGAAGATCCGTCAGCACTGGCGGAAGCGGATCAAGAAGCAGAAGGAAGCCGCCAAGGCCGCCGCCGCCGAAGGCAAGAAGAAGTAGTCATCGCCCTGGGCGCCGCTCCCGGCGGCCCTGGCTCACCGCCGGGTCGCCGTGAAGGGGCGTGTCACGGAGCAGCGCTGGCTGGCGTTGCCCTGGATCCGTGAGTAGTTGCCGCTGAAGCTCCCCGTGAGGCTTCCTCCGACTCCGCTGTCCGCCACCCCGCCGGTGAAGGACGCGTTGAGGCTCAGGAAGGTCGTCAGCCCCCCATCGCTGCTGGGCGGCGGCCCCCCCGTCACGCTCAGGTCCCCCGACGGGAACACCTGGCCCTGAAGGTCCACCCCGTCCAGCGACGCGGTGAGGGCGCTTCCCTCGCGCTCCAGCACCAGGTCCTTGCCGTCCGGCAGGGGCGGCACGTTCAGGTTGACGCACTCGGGCGGGAGGCCCGCGTCGGCCAGGAAGGCCAGGGGGTAGCTGCCCTCCACCGGAGCGCAGGTCTCCGCGCAGTCCAGCGGGGTGCCTTCGTCGTCGCAGGCGGGCGCGAGCATGAGGACGGCGCTGGACACCACAGCCGTCGTGACGGTCACCAGGGGGAGGAAACGTCCAGTTTTCATGGGTGGGAATCTCCGTGGGGT
>NZ_RAWI01000757.1 GCF_003612125.1 Corallococcus praedator | reverse complement strand
GAGAAGGACTGGCGCACGCCGGACGTGGGCGCGGAGTCGCTCGCGTTTCTCCAGTACACGTCCGGGAGCACGGGCACGCCCAAGGGCGTGATGCTCACGCACGCGAACCTGCTGCACAACCTGGGGCTCATCTCCGGGGCCTTCCAGGTGCGCCGCGACAGCGTGGGCGTCATCTGGCTGCCGCCGTACCACGACATGGGGCTTATTGGCGGCATCCTCCAGCCGCTGTACGCGGGCTTCCCGGTGGCGTTGATGTCACCGATGGCCTTCCTTCAGAAGCCGCTGCGCTGGTTGCAGGCGGTGTCTCGCTTCCGGGGCACCATCAGCGGTGGGCCCAACTTCGCGTTTGAGTTGTGCGCGCGTCGCGCGACGCCGGAGGACGTGGCGTCGTTGGACCTCTCGTCGTGGGAGGTGGCGTTCTGCGGCGCGGAGCCCATCCGCGCGTCCACGCTGAAGCGCTTCGCGGAGGTGTTCGCGCCCAGTGGCTTCCGGCCGGAGGCTTTCTACCCGTGCTACGGCCTGGCGGAAGGGACGCTCATCGTCACGGGCGAGGAGAAGGGCCGGGGCGTGCGCGTGCATCCGCTGGAGGATGCGGCGCTGGCGCGCGGGCTTGCCGTGTCGGGAGCCGAGGACGTGGCGGGCGTGCGGGCGCACATCGGCTGCGGGACGACGCTGGCGGAGCAGCGGGTGCTCGTCGTGGACCCGGACTCGCTCGTCGCGAGGGCCCCCGGGCAGGTGGGGGAGATTTGGGTTTCGGGCGCGAGCGTGGCCCAGGGGTACTGGCGCAAGCCGGAGCTGAGCGAGGCCACCTTCCATGCGCGGCCGGCGGGTGCGGTGGACGGTCCGGAGTACCTGCGCACGGGGGACCTGGGCGTGCTGCGCGAGGACGGGCAGTTGCTCGTCACGGGGCGGCGCAAGGACCTCATCATCCTGCGGGGCCGCAACCTGTATCCGCAGGACGTGGAGGGCGTGATTGAGCGCGCGGATGCGCGCGTGCGCGCGGGCAGCGTGGCGGCGTTCTCGGTGGAGACGACGGGCGGAGAGGCGCTGGCGGTGGTGGCGGAGGTGGGCCGGGACCTGGTGGACGCGGACCCGACGGTGCTGGCTGCGGTGGCGAACGGGCTGCGTCAGGCGCTCGCGCGGGAGTTGGAGGTGCAGACACACACGGTGGCGCTGCTGCCTCCGGGGGCGGTGCCCAAGACGTCGAGCGGGAAGATTCAGCGCTTCGCGTGCCGTGCGGCGCTGGTGTCCGGGGAACTCGCGGTGCTGTGGCGCAGTGAGGCGGCGGGTGCGGAGCCGTTGGT
>NZ_RAWI01000756.1 GCF_003612125.1 Corallococcus praedator | reverse complement strand
GGCTGATGGAGCGCGCCGGCCGGGGGCTGGTGCGAGGCCTGGCGGCGGGCCTCCGCGAGGAGCTGGCGGCCAGCCCGTTGCTCTCGGCGGATGCGCTGGCGGCCTCGGTGGAGAAGCTCGTGGAGCGCGGTGTCGCCACGACCGTCCGGAGCGCGGGGGACTCGCTCGCGGACGAAGCCATGCGCTGGCGGGAGACTCCGGCGGAGGGGCGCCCCCTGCGTCGCGCGGGCCGGGAGTTCGCGACGGGCGTGATGGAGGCCCTCGGCGCGAGGCTTCGCCTGCCATTGCTGGCCATGGCGGGCGCGGGCAGTGCGCTCGTGGCCCTGGCCGTGGTGTCGGGGCGAAGGCGCAACGCCTGACCGCGCAGCCGGGTGGGGCGGCCTTGCATGTGTTGGCTGTTCATTGCTTGCCGCGATGCAGCCAGTCTCCAGATTCAAGGCACGCTGGACGACGGACCCTGGGCAGGGAGCGTCGTCCGCCGGGGGAGGTCCGTCATGCAGCAGGGGTCGGAAGCAGTCGGGGAGGCGTCGCGCGAGGAGGAGGGTGCCTCACTCCAGGAGGCGCGGGAGATTGCTAGGGATGCGTTCGTCTACGCCTACCCGATGCTCTACAACTACAAGACGCTGTACCTGAGCACGCAGGACCCGCTGTCGTCGGGCTACACGGGCGGCTTCCAGCGCTTCCGGCACTTCGCGCGGGTGCTCACGCCGAAGGACACGGACGTCGTCACGCCGAACAACGACACGCCTTATTCGATGGCGTGGTTGGATTTGCGGCGCGAGCCCCTGGTGCTGCGCCTCCCGGAGGTGGAGAAGGACCGCTACAACGTCTTCCAGTTCTGCGACCTGTTCACCCAGAACTTCGCCTACCTGGGCGTGCGGACGACCGGCTTCAAGTCGGGCCGCTACCTCATCGCGGGGCCGGGCTGGGACGGAGCGGTACCGTCGGACATGGACGGGGTGGTGCGCGCGCCGACGCAGCTGGTGTGCATCGTGGGACGCACGTCGCTGTCAGGGATGGGGGATCTGCCCCTGCTGCGTGAGCTGCAGAAGCAGTACCTGCTCACGCCCCTGTCGGAGTTCGCCGGAAGGGCGCCACCGCCGCCGGTGCCCCACGGGGTGTTCCCTCCCTGGGAGGAGGCGCGGGCGTTGTCCGCGCGGTTCATCGGCTATGTGAACTTCCTCTTCCAGTTCATCCCGCCGGTCGCATCCGAGCGTGCGTTGATGGAGCGCTTCGCGAGGATTGGCATGGGCGCGGGGCGGGTGTTCGCGCCAGAGGAGCTGCCGCGCGAGTGGGTGGAGGCATTGGAGG
>NZ_RAWI01000755.1 GCF_003612125.1 Corallococcus praedator | reverse complement strand
GGCTGGGCAGCGCGGTTCTGGAACTGTACGCGGCCTCCGGCGTGCACCCCCGGGTGAAGCTCATGGGCATGCCGGATGAGTTCCTGCCGCATGGTGACGCGCGGGTGCAGCGCGCGGAGCTGGGGCTGGACGCGGCGGGCCTGCGGCGCGCGGGCCGGGGGCTGCTCGGAGAGGAGGCCCCGTGAAGTTGAAGAAGGAGCGGCTGGACGTGCTGGTGGTGGAGCGGGGCCTCGCCGAGTCGCGCACCAAGGCCCAGGCGCTCATCCTCGCCGGCCAGGTGGTGGTGGGCGACCAGCGCGTGGACAAGCCCGGCGCCCTGGTGCTGGTGGAGTCGGAGCTGCGCCTCAAGGGCGAGGTGCTGCCGTACGTGTCGCGCGGGGGCCTCAAGCTCAAGGGCGCCATGGACGGCTTCGGCCTGGACGTGACGGGCCGCGTGGGCGCGGACATCGGCGCCAGCACGGGGGGCTTCACCGACTGCCTGCTCCAGCACGGCGCGGTGCGGGTGCACGCCATCGACGTGGGCTACGGCCAGCTCCACGAGAAGCTGCGCAAGGACCCGCGGGTGCGCTCGCGCGAGCGGGTGAACGCGCGCTACCTCACGCAAGAGGACCTGCCGGAGAAGGTGGGCGTGGTCGTCATCGACGTGAGCTTCATCTCGCTCACCCAGGTGCTGCCGTCGGTGCTGACGTTCCTGTCGCCCGGGGGCCTGCTGGTGGCGCTGGTGAAGCCCCAGTTCGAGGTGGGCCCGGACCGCGTGGGCAAGGGCGGCGTGGTGAGGGACCCCGTCGCGCGCCAGGACGCCATCGACACCGTGACGGCGTTCGTGCGCGAGCAGGGCCTCACCGTGCGCGGGCTGATGGACTCGCCCGTGCCCGGGCCCGCCGGCAACGTGGAAGCGCTCCTCGTCGCCGACCGGCCCTGAGTGGCTTCACGCCGTTACGGGCGCACCTTGCGGTAGTCCGCCAGGGGCAGCGTCTGCACCAGGCTGTTGCCCGTCCGCATCCAGAGGCGGTTGTCGTTGTCCACCGAGCACGACAGGCTGCTGGACACCTCGTAGCGGAACAGCTCGCCCTTCTCGCCGGAGTCCACCGCGACGATCTCCAGGGGCAGCTCGCCCGGGCCGGAGCCGTTCAGCAGGTAGAACTCGGGGCTGGTGGCCCGGCCCAGTTGTACCTGGACGACCTGGAGGGTGCCGGAGGCGTCCACCGACTTGCCGTCCTTGTTGACGATGGCGCCGGTGTCCGCGTTCAGGAACCACACGCGCTGCAGGCCGATGGCCGCCACGCGTGAGCCTCCCGCGTAGGGGAGGACGAACTGGAGCGGGAC
>NZ_RAWI01000754.1 GCF_003612125.1 Corallococcus praedator | reverse complement strand
GGGCCGCCGAAGCCCGCTGGCGATTGCTGGGCGGAAAGCTCTACGCGATGGGGACGGGTGGCACGCTGCTCTTCCCCACGCCGGAAGGGACGCTGCGGCCGGGGGCGTTCGCCTCGGTGGGCCTGGGGGTGGACGATGCGCGCTGACGCCCTGGTGCTGACGCTGGTGTTGCTGGCCACGGGATGCGCCTCCGTGTCGCAGGTGCCTGGGCGTGGCCGAGGCTTGAGCTACACGCCGCGAGAGGCCACCTCGCCCGCGTGGGTGGATGCTCCGAACGATGAGCCCCCGCGCGCCTGGAACTCCCTCCCGCGCGCTCTTGCCGGGCCCGAGCAACGGCTCCTGCGCCGCCAGCAGTCGCGTGACGACGTGACAGCCGTGGGAGACGTCAGCAGGGAGGCAGCCGCTGGGGGCGGGGCCTGGAGTGCTGCATCGACGCGGCAGGCAGTCCTCGACGCCACGAACGAAGTGAAGAGCTCCCTGCGCAACGTCGAGGCCGCGTTCACCCAGCTGGCGGCCCGTCCTCCGGACCTTGGCGGATGGGGCCTCACGGGTGCCTTCACTCGCTACCTCGACCAAGGCTCCAAGCAGGTGACGTGGCTTCATGCCGCGCTTGGGAGCGCCACCGTGTTGACGGATGCGGCCTCGGAAGTCGGCGACACGGACATGGAACTGGGCCTCCTGCGGATGACGGGGCCAAAGCTCCAGGCAGCTCAATTCGGAACCCTTCTGCTGGCCACCTGGGTGGACTTCCTCCACCTCGCGGACGCCGTGCTCCGTCACTGCCCCATGTGCAGCGCCGAGAAGCTCTTCGTGGACCTTCATCGCGTGCAGGGGCTGATGGAGCCCACGCTCACGGACCTCGCCTCACTGGACCCGGAGCGGGTGGAGGCGGCGACGACCGCGATGCCCGAGCGGATGGGGAAGCTGACGCGTGAGTTCGACACGCTCCAGCGGGAGACCCGCGAGACCCTGAAGCTTGGCGGGCAGGTCATCGCGGCGATGCAGGCGGTGGAGATGGTCGCGATGATCTCCACGATGAAGATGGCCCTGCCGCGCGGGCCGCCCTCGGCCCCCATGACGCTGGGCGTGGGCCTCGTGATGAGTTCGGGTGGCGTCATGGTGGGCTCGCGGATGGTGGTCTCCGCCGAGTGGGTGGAGATGATGCGAAGGCTCGTGCAGGCGGGCGTCATCTCCGTTCCCGCCGTCGGTGCGGCCGTCCTCATTCATGGCGGACAGGTCACGATGGCCCAGGCTCACCAGGACCTGCCCAAGGGCGTGCGCGACGCGCTGGGGGACAGCCCGGAGGTGCGTGGCATGCAGGTGACGGGCAGGGCGGGGG
>NZ_RAWI01000753.1 GCF_003612125.1 Corallococcus praedator | reverse complement strand
ACCCCCGGAGACGCCACCATGAGTGCCACCTACATCATCAAGGACAACGGCAAGCGCTGCTTCGCCCCGCCCTGCGACCACTACGACGTGTTCCTCGCGGACAAGCCGGGCGAGAAGATCAAGTCCATCCACGAGGTGGACCTGAGCGCCGTCACCGGCGGCGACGACGCGAAGCAGGGCGAACTGATGAAGCGGGCCTTCACGCCCGCGGGCCTCAAGCTGGAGGGCTCGCTGACCGAGGGCCCCAACGCCGTCCGCAACATCAAGCTGGACACGCTGCGCGCCACCCGCGTCATCGACTGACGTGGGGCGAAGGCCCCTGGCCCCGCCGGGACCGCGTCGCACGCGGTCCCGGTCGTGCGTGCCGGAGCCGGCTGTGGATCAGATGCGCACGCCCAGCTGGAAGCCCGGCCAGTTCTGCACGCGCCGGGTGCCGGAGATGTCGTGCGAGCGCACCGGCAGCGTGGACAGCTTCGCGAAGCCCGGGTCGCCCCAGGTGAACCAGGCGTTGTAGGTGGGGCCGCCGAACACGGCGAACCGGGACATGACCTGGAAGCCCACCATGGCGCGCACCTGCACCAGCAGGTTGTTGGAGTCCTCGGAGAAGGGGTTGTCCGTGGACAGCACGTTGCTGCCCGCCGCGTCCACGTCCACCCAGAAGCGCGAGCCCAGCGGGATGTGCCCGCCCAGACCCAGTCCCAGGCTGAAGCGCTGGAAGCGGTCGTCCGGACCGATGCCCGCGATGAGCGTGGTGTACAGGTGCTTGCCCCCGAACTTCAGCGCCACGTTGGTGAGCTGCAGGTCGCTGCCGAACACCTCCAGGTGGAACTGGCCCTTCTTCTCGAAGGTGAGCAGGCCCAGCGGCACGCCGTTCACCTCCTGGGACACGTTGATCAACCCCAGCTGCATGCCGTGCACCACACTGGCCACGTTGATCAACCCCAGCTGCATGCCCGTCACGTCGCCGCCCACGTTGATCAACCCCAACTGCACGCCGGTGACGGCGTGGGCCCGGTTGAGCGCCATCGCGCCCTGCAGGCCCTTCATGTCCCCCGCCACGGAGTTGACGCCCAGCGTGAACTGGACGCCGTGGAGCGCGTTGTTCGCATGGTTGACGCCCAGCGCCAGCTGCATGCCGGAGACGTCCTGGGTGGCGACGTTGAGGCCCAGCGTCGCCTGCATGCCCTGCATCCCGCCCCGCGCGATGTTCGCTCCCAGCGACAACTGCCCCACGCCGTCCACGTCCCCGTTGGAGAGGTTGAGCCCCAGCGCCGCCTGGACGCCGACCAGCCCCCGCTGCGCCACGTTGGTGACCAGCGACAGCTGCGCGCCATGGACCTC
>NZ_RAWI01000752.1 GCF_003612125.1 Corallococcus praedator | reverse complement strand
GGGGGCCCCCGGGGGAGGGCTGACACGTCACGGCGGGCGCGAGCGTCATCCAGGTCGCGCGCGGGCTTCAAGACGCAGCAGGACGAAGCCCGCGTGACGCCGGGCGTCAGCGCCGGAGGAGGGGCGGCCCTAGAAGGCGACCTGGAAGCGGATCAGCAGGGCGTTCTCGGGGGCGCGGTCGCCGGTGGGGGCGCCGCCCTCGTAGTTCGTGCGGTGGAAGTTGGCGCCGAAGCGCACGCGCTTGTTGAAGTACCAGTTGGCGCCCACGCCGAAGCCCTTCGCCGCGCTCACCGACTTCGTGGGGTCCGCGAAGCGGGGGAAGGCGTCGTCGTCCAGATCCAACGCGTGGTAGCGCACCGACACCTCCAGCGCGCCGCCCTGGCCCGTCTCCGGATCAAAGGGCGTGGTCGGCTTCACGCCGTCGTACGCGGCGCTCCCGCCGAACACCACCCACGAGGCCAGGGCCTGCCACGCGTGGTGGCGCAGCCGCGCTCGGGCATCCCCCACCTGCACCTCCTGCGAGGAGCTCACGTACTCCGCGAGCAGCCCCAGGGGGCCCTTGTAGAAGTACCCCTGGGGCGCGAAGCGCAGGTGCTCGCCGTGCGCCGTGACGGTGGTGCCAGCGGCCGTGCCGCTCAGGTAGCTGAAGATGACCTCCTGGCCGGTGCTGCGAAGGACGGACACGCCGGTGCTGGAGGACGTGCCGAACTGCTGGCCGCGCGTCACCGCGAAGCCCACGCCCAGCCCCTTGAGCAGGGCGGGGCCGCCGGGCTTGAAGGGCTGGACGAAGAGCCGGGCGGCCAGGTCGAAGCTGTCGTCGGTGTTGAGGTCGGTGCTCACGCCGTCCGCCCCTCCGTTGAGCGCCGCGAGCGAATACTGCAACCGTCCGCCGAGCACGTCGCCGTGCAGCTCCAGGCCCACGTCGCGGATGGGGACCAGGTCCACCGTGAGCGAGCGTTCGATGAAGGGCGTGTTGACCGCCGCCTGGAGCAGCTCCAGGCCGAAGGGCGTCTTGAACTTGCCGGCGCGCAGGCGGAGCTTGTCGCTCGGGTGGAAGTCGATCCACGCGTCCTGCACGAGCGGCTGTGCGCTGCCGAAGTCCGGCATGAAGCGGAAGTCGACGAAGCCGAAGAACGTTCCTTCCAGCATGGGGCGCACGCGCCGCATGACGAAGGTGTTGGTGCCGGTGCGGTCCGGGTCGTCGAGGAAGAAGCGCCCATCCGCCTGGAGCTGGCCGCGCAGCTTCACCACGAAGGCCTTGTCCGCCGAGGACAGGGAGAAGCCCTCTTCCGAAAGCTGGATGAGCGGCGCGGCGGGGGGCGGAGGCGCTTCGGGGGCCTGGGGCTG
>NZ_RAWI01000751.1 GCF_003612125.1 Corallococcus praedator | reverse complement strand
GCCCCAGGTTGTGCAGCAGGTTCGCGTGCGTGAGCATCACGCCCTTGGGCGTGCCCGTGCTCCCGGACGTGTACTGGAGAAACGCGAGCGACTCCGCGCCCACGTCCGGCGTGCGCCAGTCCTTCTCGCCACCCTCCGACAGTGCGTCCGTTGCCATCCAGTGCAACGAGCGGAAGTCCGGCGCCTGCTCGAAGACGAAGTCCGACAGCTCCAGGATGCCTGACGTGGTGAGCACCACCGACGCCTGCGCGTCCTGGATGATGGCGCGCAGGCGGGGCAGGGTGCGCTCCAGGCGCATCGGGTCCGGCGGATAGGCGGGCACCGCCACCGCGCCCGCGTAGAGGCAGCCGAAGAAGCCCGCGACGTAGTCCAGGCCCGGCGGGTAGAGCAGCAGTACGCGCTCGCCCACCGCGCCCCGTGCCTGCAACGCCGCGGCGATGCGACGCGCGCGCACGTCCAGTTCGAAGGCGCTGAGCACGACCTCGTCGCCGTCCACCTCTCCGAGGAAGGTGTAGAGCGGCGCGTGGGCCGAGGGCCCCACCGCGAGATTCAACAGGACGCCAGGAAGGGTTCGCGAAAAATCAGGCACGGGGAGCCATCCGAAGTGTCGAAAAACGCGGACACTTCTTAGCAGCCCTTGCGCGCGCGCCTCATGCACCCACGGTTCGTGATCCAGCTGCCGTGATCACGGGTGGGTGCGACGAAAAAATCAGGCACGGCCGAAGACTCATTTCAGCCAGCGCATGAAGTTCTTCTGCTTCGACACCCTCGCGTCGGGTGTCTGCATCCGTGCGACAGGCGCGCCACCCCGCTCCTTCATGCAAGGGAGCGGGGTGGTGTTCCTGAAGCCCTGCGCCGTCACTTCCTGCGCGGATCGCGCAGTGCCTTCGTCAACAGGTCCGCCACGGTCTGCACGGTGGGCTCGCGCAGCAGCGTGTAGTGGTTGCCCGGCAGGCGGTGCGACTCCAGCCGTTCACCCACCAGCGCGGACCAGCCGCCATCGCCCGGTCCCGTGTCCGCCAGTTCCTCCGCCTGCACGCGCAGCACCCGCTGCTCCATCGCCGGCGGGTGGTAGCGACGGGCCGCTTCGAGGTTGGCCTCGAAGACGCGGAAGAGGGCGGCCGGGTTCGCGCTGTCCACGCCGGGCGGCAGCGCTCCGGCACGCACCGCGGACTCCAGCACCCGCGTGAGGGCCGCTTCGGGCTCCAGCGTCGCCAACTCCGCCATGTCCAGTTCCAGCTCCGCCAGGGACACGCCCATCAAGTCCTGGGCGAACAAGCCCACGGCCAGCGTGCGCTCCAGGGCCGGCTCCGAAGCCGCCACCGTCTCCGGGACGTACGAGTCGATGAGCGCGAGCAGCG
>NZ_RAWI01000750.1 GCF_003612125.1 Corallococcus praedator | reverse complement strand
GCGACAGCAGCCCACCTCACACCCGCCGCCCACCCACCCTGGACGTCCAGTCATTTCCACGGGTTGTCACAACCCACCACGCCCGCCTCCCCCCGGTTCAGCACCTGGAGCGAAATCTTCGCATGCCATGCGAGCGCGCCCGGGACTTTCGGGCGAAGGCGAGTATGCTCGGGCTTTCCCCCTTTACCGGCCCCGTCTGATCGCCCGTGGCAGAACCCAGTCCCCAGCAATTCGGCAAGTACGTCCTGGTCTCCAAGATTGCCGCGGGGGGCATGGCCGTCACGTATCGCGCGCGCCTGACGGGGGCGGCCGGCGTCACGAAGCCGTGCGTCATCAAGCAGATCCTCCCGCACTTCGTGGACGACCACGACTTCGTGGAGATGTTCATCAGCGAAGCGCGCGTCGCGGCCGGCCTCACGCACGGCAACATCGCGCAGATCTTCGACTTCGGTGAAGTGGACGGGCAGTACTTCATCGCCATGGAGCTGGTGCACGGCCAGCCCCTGTCCAAGGTGCTGCGCCGCGCGGCCCGCGCCGGGGTGGGCTTCCTGCCGCAGCCCCTGGCGCTGCACATCGCCAGCAAGCTGTGCGAGGGCCTGGACTACGCGCACCGCCACGTGGGCGAGGACGGCCAGACGCTGGGCCTGGTCCACCGCGACGTGTCCCCCGACAACGTCCTCATCTCCTACGAGGGCGAGGTCAAGGTCATCGACTTCGGCATCGCCAAGGCCACGAGCGCCGTCGAAGCCAAGACGTCGCCGGGCACCCTCAAGGGAAAGTACCCGTACTTCTCCCCCGAACAGGCCCGGGGACAGCAGGACCTGGACGCGCGCACGGACGTGTACGCCGCGGGCATCGTCCTCTACGAGATGCTGTGCGGCCGGCGCCCCTTCGAGGGCGAGTTCGTCACCGTGCTGCCCCGCATCATCGACGGCGACTGCCTGCCCCCGTCCGCCATCAACCCGGGCGTGGGCGAGGACCTGGAGCAGATCGTCGCGCACGCGATGGCCGTGGACCGCGACGCGCGCTACCAGACGGCGAAGGACCTGAGCGAGTCGCTGGTGGAGATGCTCTACCGCGACACGCCGCGCTTCACGCCCACGATGCTGAGCCAGCTCATGTCCTACCTCTTCGCGGAGGAGCTGACCGCGGAGGGGCGCAAGGTGGAGCTGCCGCCCAGCTTCAAGGACCAGCTGGCCGCGTGGCAGTCCCCGTCGTCGGAGCCGTCCCAGGGCCGCGCGCGGATGCCGTCCAGCAACGGCCGCGCGTCCAGCCCCGGTGTGTCCCGGCCCTCCAGCCCCGGCGTCGTGTCCCGGCCGTCCAGCCCCGGCGTGCGCTCCCCCAGCGCACCCGGCCTGCGCCC
>NZ_RAWI01000074.1 GCF_003612125.1 Corallococcus praedator | reverse complement strand
GAGCGTCCCGCCTCCCCCCGTGTCCGCTGATGGATAGGGCGCGGTGCGGCAAGGACGTTGCGGCCCGCCGCCAGGGAGGGCAGAACGGCACGCGGCGCGTCACCCGGGGCATGGATCATCCCCCAGTCAGGAGCACACACCGTGGAGCGGGCAGCCATCGTCGGTCTGGACAAGCAGCACGTCTGGCACCCCTACACCGCCATGGCCCAGTACATCGCGGACACCGACCCGCTGGTGGTCGTCCGCGCGGAGGGCGTCTACCTCCATGACGCCGACGGCCGGCGCTACCTGGACGCCAACGGCTCCTGGTGGGTGTCCACCCTGGGACACCGCCACCCCCGCCTGGTACGGGCCCTCACCGACCAGCTCGGCTGCCTGGCCCACACCTCGCTCGCGGGCATCACCCACGGCCCCGCCGCCCTGCTGGCTTCCGAACTGACCGCGCTGGCCCCCGGCGCGGACCGCGCGGACGTGCCGGCGGAGCAGAAGCTGTCGCGCGTCTTCTATTCGGACAACGGCAGCACCGCGGTGGAGGTGGCCATCAAGATGGCCGCGCAGTACTGGGCCCAGAACGGCCGGCCCCGCCGCACCCGCTTCATCACCCTGTCCGGCGCCTTCCACGGCGAGACGCTGGGCGCCACCAGCGTGGGCGGCGTGTCCGAGTTCCGCGACGTCTTCGGCCCGCTCCTCTTCGACGTGGTGCACGTGCCGTCCCCCGCGGAGGAGGGGGGCCACGCGCGCGCCCTGGCCCAGTTGCGGGCGGCGCTCCAGGCGGATCCGGACGGCATCGCCGGCGTCATCCTGGAGCCCGTCATCCAGGGCGCGGTGGGCATGTGGATGTCGTCGCCGGACTTCGTGCGCGAGGTGCGCAAGGCCACCCGCGACGTGGACACCTTCCTCATCGCCGACGAGGTCTTCACCGGCCTGGGCCGCACCGGCGCCCGCTTCGCGGTGGACCTGGCGGAGGTGGTGCCGGACCTGCTGTGCCTGGCCAAGGCGCTGAGCGGGGGCCTGTTGCCCTTTGGCGCCACGCTCGCGTCGGAGCGCATCTTCGCGGGCTTCCTGGGGGCGAAGGACCGGGCGCTCTATTACGGGCACTCGTACTGCGGCAACCCGCTGGGCGCGGCGGTGGCGCGCGAGGTGCTGGCCGTGTACCGGGACGAGGACGTGCTGGGCCAGGTGCAGCGCAAGGCGCCCCGCGTGAAGGCAGCCTTCGAACGCATGGCCGCCACCCTTCCCGGCCTCGTGCGCCCGCGCGCGGTGGGCATGGTGGGCGCGCTGGACCTGGGCGGCGGGGGCTACTTCGCCAACAGCGGCTGGCGCGTGTACGAGGCCGCCCGCCGCCGGGGCCTGTACCTGCGCCCGCTGGGCGACACCGTCTACATCGCGCCCGCGCTCAACATCCCGGACGCGGACCTGGACGTGCTGCTCGCCGGCGTGGAGGACAGCCTGCGGGAGGTGGCCTCGGGCTGATGCCGGCGGAGGTCCGTTCTGGAAGAGGCGGAGGGTCGGAGCGCTGCGTCCGCTCCCGCCGGTCGGCGCGTGCCTGGAAGCCCCCTTCCGCCCCCTTATGTCGAGCGGCGGGCGGCGTGCGCATTCGTTGATCCAGGCGCCGTGTCGTCTCCAGCCCACCCAGGAGGGAATTCCCATGACTGTCGAAACCCAACGCCCGACTCCGACGAGCGGCACGGGGCCGCCCTCCGGGCTGACGCCGGACAGCGTGGAACCCTTCCGGGCACAGTTGCGGGGAACGCTCCTCCAGCCGGGGGACGCGGGCTACGAGGAGGCCTGCCAGCTCTACAACGCGATGATCCACAAGCACCCGGCCATGGTGGTCCAGTGCGCGGACGCGGCGGACGTCATCGCCTCCGTGAACTTCGCCCGGGAGCGGAAGCTCGAGGTGTCCGTGCGCGGTGGCGGACACAACGGCGGCGGCCTGGGGCTGTGCGACAACGGGCTGGCCATCGACCTGTCGAACATGCGCGGCGTGCGGGTGGACCCCGAGGCCCGCACGGTGCGGGTCGCGGGCGGTGCCGTCTGGGGAGACGTGGACCACGCCACCCATGCCTTCGGGCTCGCCGTGCCCTCCGGCATCATCTCCACCACGGGGGTGGCCGGACTCACGCTGGGAGGCGGCCTGGGCCACCTCTCGCGCCGCTTCGGCCTCACCGTCGACAACCTGCTCGCCGTGGACATGGTGCTCGCTGACGGACGCCTCATCACCGCCAACGCGGAGAAGTACCCGGACCTGTTCTGGGCGGTGCGCGGCGGGGGCGGCAACTTCGGCGTGGTGACGTCGTTCCTCTTCCGGGCCTGTCCGGTGGACACCGTCATCGCCGGCCCCACGCTCTGGCCCCTGGACCGCGCGGAGCAGGTGATGCGCTGGTACCGCGAATTCCTGCCGGCCGCGCCCGAGGACCTCAACGGCTTCTTCGCCTTCATGACCGTGCCGCCCGCGCCTCCCTTCCCGGAGGAGCTGCATCTGAAGAAGATGTGCGGTGTGGTGTGGTGCTACACCGGGGACCCCGCGAAGGCGGACGCGCTGTTCGCCCCCGTGCGAGCGCTCAATCCCGCGCTGTATGGGGTGCAACCCATGCCCTTCCCCCTGTTGCAGACCGCCTTCGACGGGCTCTACCCGCCGGGGCTGCAATGGTACTGGCGCGCGGACTTCGTGCGCGAGCTGAGCGACGAGGCCATCGAGCGCCACGTGCAGTTCGCCGAACACCTCCCGTCGATGCACTCCACCATGCACCTCTACCCCGTGGACGGGGCGGTGCACCGGGTGGGCGCGAAGGACACGGCCTTCAGCTACCGCGACGCCCGCTGGTCGGAGGTCATCGTCGGCGTGGATCCCTCGCCGGAGCGGGCGGCGGAGGTCACCGCCTGGACGAAGGCCTACTACGACGCGCTGCACCCCTACTCGGCGGGCGGCGCCTACGTGAACTTCATGATGGAGGAGGGCCAGGAGCGCGTGCAGGCGACCTACCGCGACAACCACCCGGGGCTGGTGGAGGTGAAGAACCGCTACGACCCCACGAACTTCTTCCATTGGAACCAGAACATCCGGCCCAACGTGGAGAAGCCCCCGCGCGTCTCGCATTGAGGCGGGCCGCCGCCGCCTCACGCCCGGGCGTGGGGTCGCAGCGGCAGCTCGATGGTGAAGGTGGCGCCCCGGCCCGCGTCGCTGTCCAGGCGCAGCTGGCCGTGGTGGCCCTCGACAATCTGGCTGGCGATGAAGAGCCCCAGCCCCAGGCCGTGCACGGAGCGGGGCGGCCCGCCGCGCTCGAAGCGCTCGAAGACCCGGGCCTGGTGCTCGCGGGGGATGCCGGGGCCGGAGTCCGCGACGCGGATGGCCAGCTGGCCATCGTGCGGGGCGACCTCGATGCGGATGGGCTGACCGGGCGCGTACTTGATGGCATTGGACAGCAGGTTCACCAGCACCTGCTCCATGCGCGAGCGGTCCCACCACACGCGCGCCCCGGGCTCCACCCGCAGCTCCACCGCGCAGCGGGCCTGGCCCAACTGCTCCTGGAAGGACTCGACGACCTCCCGCACCAGCTCCGCCGGGTCGCTCTCCTCCAGGTGGAAGTCCAGCTTGCCGGCCCGGATGCGGGAGACGTCCAGCAGTTCGTCCACCAGCCGCGCCAGCCGCTCCACCTGCCGCACCGCCGTGTCCACGGCCGTCGTCATCCTCGCGGGGGACAGGGGCTCGTTGCGCGCGGAGGACAGGCGGCGGCGCGTCACCTCCAGGTGCAGCAGCAGCGCGGTGACGGGCGTCTTCAATTCGTGGGACGCGACGCCCAGGAAGGTGTCCCGCGAGGTGAGAGCACTCTGGAGGTCCTGCGTGAGGGCTTCCAATTGCCTTCGCGCGCGGACCTGTTCGCTGACCTCCTGCACGGCGACGAGCAGCCCCTGGATGTGACCCTCCCCGTCGCGCTGCGGGTGGATGTCCACGTCCGCCAGCAGCTCCTTCAGACCGCCCCGGCCGTCCGGCTGCCGCACCGGCACCTCGCGGCCCACGAAGGGCTGGCCCGTGTGGAAGACGTTCTCCAGGTGCTTGAGCAGGACGCCGTGGCCTCCTTTCGGTTGGGCCTCGCGGGCCGGCTTGCCCAGCATGTCCCGGCCCATCAGGCTCGCGAACATCGGGTTGATGACCGTGAACACCAGGTCCGGGCCCGTCATCACGCACATGGCCGCGGGCGCCTGCATGAAGAAGTCGGAGAGCTGCTGGCGCGCACGCCCGAGCTGCAGCTGGCTGTCCACCCGGGCCTGCAGCTCGCGCGCGGAGAAGGGCTTCACCAGGTAGTCGTCCGCGCCGGCCCGCAGGCCCTCGATGCGCGCCTCTTCTCCCGCGCGCGCCGACAGGAGGACGAAGGGGATGCCGCGCGTGCGCACGTCCTCGCGCAGCTTCTTCAGGAGGCCGAAGCCATCCAGCCGGGGCATCATCACGTCGCTCAGGATGAGGTCCGGCAGGGTCGCGAGCGCCGCTTCGAAGGCCGCTTCGCCATCCCCCACCGCGTGCACGTCCCACTGCGGGGACAGCAGGCTGCTCACATACGCGCGCATGTCCGAGTTGTCGTCCGCGACGAGGATGCGCCCGCGTCCCGGCGGCCGCCCGAGCCCCGCGCCCAGGTGTCCCAGCGCCGTGCCTGGATCCACGCACGAGGCCTGCCGCGGCGCCGTCGGCGGGAGGGTGTCCGGCGCGTCCGGGAGCCACCGCAGGGCCTCCTCGCTGAAGGCCGAGCCCAGCTTGCCCGCGTGCGCGTCACCGCGTGTCGCCTGCACGTTCGCCGCGGGCAGGTGCGCGCTTCCCAGCGGCAGCTCCACGAAGAAGGTGCTGCCCACGTCCTCCTCGCTCTGCACGCCCAGCGTGCCGCCGTGCAGCTTCACCAGCTCCTGGATGAGCGCCAGCCCGATGCCGGTGCCCTCGTGCGTGCGTCCCCGGGAGGTCTCCACGCGGTGGAAGCGCTCGAACACGCGCGGCAGCTCCGCCTCCGGGATGCCGGTGCCGGTGTCGCGCACGGTGAGCCGCGCCCGGTCGCCCTCGCGCATGAGCCGCACCGTGACGCCGCCCTGGAGCGTGAACTTGAAGGCGTTGGAGAGCAGGTTCAGGACAACCTTCTCCCACATGTCCCGGTCCACGTAGACGGGCTCGCCCACGTCCTGCACGTCCACGGTGTACGTCAGGCCCGCCTTCTCCATCGCGGAGCGGAAGACGCTGGCCAGGTCCTCGGTGAGCCGCCCCAGGTCCGTGGGGTGGAAGCTCGCCTTCACCCGCCCGGCCTCGATGCGTGAGAAGTCCAGCAGCGAGTTGACCAGCTTGAGCAGGCGCAGCGCGTTGCGGTGGGTGAGCTCCTGGCGCGCGCGCTGGGCGGGCGGCAGCGGGGTGGAGGTGTCCGTGAGCGACTCCTCCAGCGGGCCCAGGATGAGCGTGAGCGGCGTGCGGAACTCGTGCGAAACATTGGAGAAGAACGCTGTCTTCGCCCGGTCGATGGCGGCCAGCGCCTCCGCGCGCTGCGCTTCCGCTTCGTAGGCGCGCACGTTCACCACCGCCGTGGTGATGGTGCCCTGCAACTGTTCGTAGAAGCTCCGGTACGCGTCATCCAGCGCGCGCCGGGGGCTCACGCCCGCCACCAGGTAGCCGAAGGGCTCCGTCATGCCCGCGGGACACAGCGGCAGCACGCGCGCGTGCGCGGGCGGCTCCTCGTACGGGCCACACGTCATGCCGTCGTCCAGCGCGCCCGGGACGTCCACCGCGCGCGGCTCCAACACCGTGCTGTCGGTGAAGGGCCATGGCCCGTCCAGCCCCGTCTCCTCCGGGCTCCACGCACTGCCCCGGGGCAGGCCCATGGCACCCGCGAGCCGCACGCGCGGCGGGGCTTCGTCGCGGCGGTAGAAGAGGAGGAAGGGCACGTCGAGCGCGGCGTCCGGCTGGAGCTGCGACAGCGCCTCGCCGATGTCCTCCACCGTCTTCACCTTGCCCAGCAGGGCGGACAGCTCGCGCAGCGTCTGCGTGCGCCGCGCGCTGAGCATCTTCTCGGTGACTTCGGTGATGGGGTGGAAGAGCCCGCCCACGGTGCCGGACTCGTCGCGGATGGGGCTGAAGGAGAAGGTCATGAAGGCCTCCTCCAGGTAGCCGTACCGGTCCAGGAACATGCGCTGGTTCTCGATGTAGGAACCCGTGCCGGCGCCCGCCTTCTCGAACGCACCGCCCACCACCGGCAGCGCCGTGGACCAGCAGTCGCGGAAGGGCTGCCCCATGGACTCCGGATGCTTGGCGCCGCAAATGGGCCGGTAGCTGTCGTTGTAGATTTGAACGCGCTCCGGCCCCCACGCGATGAGGATGGGGAAGGTGGAGGACAGGCACAGGCTGACGGTCGTGCGCAGGCTCTGCGGCCAGGTCTCCACCGGACCGAGCGGCGTGCGCGACCAGTCCATGGCGCGGATGAGCTTCCCCATCTCGCCGCCGCCGGAGAGCCAGTCCATCCCGGCTCCGGAGGACAACACCCCCCCTGACCCGCCTTGCGTGGTGCTGTCCTGTTCCATGTCTCCTCGGGAGGCGGGAGCCTGGCGTTCGCCGGCAGGGGCGAGGCGAGGCGGTGTCTCCGGCGCGTCACTTCAGGAGAACACGCCCCGTGGATATCGAAATCGTGGAGGCCCTGCCGCGCCACCCTCTTCGGAGTGTGTGCTTGTTTGCTCCCACGCAGGGTGGGGTGAGGCCGACCGCTGCGTCAGGCGGGTGCGCGGTCGCGTTGGCGCTCGCGCACGTGGCGCACGCCGAGCAAGAGCAACAGCGCGGCCACGCCCAGCAGCGCGATGAAGTGCTCCACCCGACCCACCCCCTTCGCCACGCGGTCCACGCTGGCGGAGCCCACGTAGCCCAGCAGCACCACCAGGGGGGAGCTCAGGCACAGCGCCAGGCCGTCCCACAGCAGGAAGCGGCGCAGGGGCATGCCTTCGGCCGCGGCCATGGCGAACACCGGCACGCGCAGCACGGACATGAAGCGGCCCACGAAGACGACGCGCGGGCCGTGCTTCGCGTACAGGGCCTGGATGCGCGCGCGGCGCTCCGGGGGGAACAGGCGGCGGGTGCGCGGGTGCGTGTACAGGGCCTGTCCCAGGCGCCGGGTGGTGAGGAAGAGCACGGTGTCGCCGCAAAGCACGCCCAGGAAGCACAGGGCCATGGCCGCTGTCAGCGGCATCAGGCCGCGGTGCGCGAGCACCCCCGCGGCCAGCTGGACGATGTCCTCCGGGAACGGCAGCCCCAGTCCTCCCGCCACCAGCACCAGGAAGATGAGCGGTCCCGAGCCGTGGGTGAGCAGGAGCTGGAGCGGCGAGGCCATCAGGACTCCATGGGAAGCACCGCCGTGCCACGGCGCTCCTGGCGGAAGAGGAGGACTTCCCGGACGATGATCTGCACCGTGGCCGCCACCGGCACCGCGACCACCGCGCCGACGATACCGGCCAGTTCCACACAGAAGAGGACGGCCAGCAGCGTGAGCAGCGGGTTGACGTGCACGGTGCGCTTGAAGACGAGCGGCGCCATGACGTTGCCCTCCAGCTGGCCGTACAAGAGGAAGTAGACGAACACCGCCAGCGCCTTCCACGCGCCCCCGGTGACGAGCGTGAGCAGCGTGATGAGGCCGCCCGCGATGATGGGGCCCGCGTAGGGCACGAGGCTGGAGAAGCCGCTGGCGACCCCCAGCGGCAGGTAGAAGGGCATGCCCAGCACGGCCAGCATCGTGGTGGTCAGCGTGGCGTTGATGGCGCAGATGAGGGTGATGCCGGACAGGTAGCCGCCCGTCGCGGTGTAGATGTTGCGCAGCACGCGCACGTACCGCATGCGGTGGTCGGGCCGGGACAGCTCCAGCAGGCGCTTGAGCACCCCGCCGCCGAACACCAGCATGAACACCACCAGGAAGAAGACGGTGAGCATGCCGCCCAAGAGGCCCACCACGCCGCCAATGGCGCTCATCAGCAGCTCCGGCAGCGGGCCGGCGAGCGCCGGGGTGGCCTCCTCCAGGCGCTCATTCCAGCCCAGGCTGTGCAGCCGCAGGTTGAGCGCGCGCAGGATGCCGGTGCCCCGCACCTGCCGCCACAGCTGCGGCCACTGCGTGACGAGCGCGTCCACCTGCTCCACCAGGTCCGGAATCACCAAGAGGCCCAGCGCGGACACCGCCAGGAACAGCGCCAGCAGCACCAGGGCGATGGCCAGCCACCGCTTGAGGCCGCGCTTCTCCAGCCGCGACACCCCGTGCTCCAGCGACAGGGCGAGCAGCGCCGCGATGCCCGTGAGCGTGAGCGCCACGCGCGTCTTGACGACGAGCGTCGCCAGGATCATCACCCCCAGCACCGTGAAGCACACGGTGAGCACCGTGCGCAGCGTGACCTGGGAACGCTGCTCCAGCCTGACTTCGGGTTCAGCCACCGGTTCGACTCCCCAACGGGGGCCACCGTCTTCGGGCCCGTGTCCTGCGGATGCGACATCCCTCGCCTGACGGCAACCGTCCTCGTCTCCCAAGTGTGTGCGCCGGGGTCGCCTCCGGGCCAGGTGTCCGGCGGCGGACATCCGGCGCTGCCGCAGGAGCGTTCACGGGAGGCAATCGCGGCGCGCCCGGTTCGTCCCCCGCACAGCGCGGAAAGCCGCCGGTCGTCCGTCCCCGGAAGGCGGGCGTGCGTCCTCAAGGCGACGGCCGTGCCGCGCCGCGTCCGGCAGCGGACGGGCCGGAGGGTCCTGGGAAACCAGGACAGCACGCTTTGCGGGGCCCACGCGTCAGACCGGGATGGGAACCTTCGTGGGGAGGGGACCTTCGCGGGATGGGAGAGGACACCATGAAGAAGATGGGTGAGCAGGAGCTGGACGGGATGCGGCGGGAGGCTCGCGAGACGGAGGCCCGGTGGCGGGTGCTGGCGGCGAAGCTGACGGAGCTGGGCGGCGAGGCGATGGACGCTCAGTTGCTGGTGACGTTCCGGGGTGCGCGCGACGCGGGGGCGGTGCCGCCGGACGCGGGATTTTTCCTGGTGGCGCACATCCTCACGGCGATGGCGGACGAGGCCATCGCGGAAGACCCGCGCGTGCGGATGCGGGCCGGGGAGCTGGACGCGATGGAGCGCGAGTACGGCCTCACGGGGGAGGGCTGGCCGGAGGGGGACATTCCTCCGGAGGACTGGGAGGCGCTGTGCGTGGAGTACGAGCGGGCGTGTGACGAAGCGCGCGCCGCGTTCTTCCGCGCCTACGGCGAGGAGGAGATGGCGCGGCTGTACCTGGACCAGCGCGTCACCTTCCACCACCGCTTCGAGAGCGGGCGGCGCTTCTTCCACGGGCTGCCCATGCTGCCGGAGCTGCTTCACTGAAAGCGTGGGGGAGGGGGCGGGCCCCGTGAGGGTCCGCTCCGGTTCGCGTGGGGTCCGCTACACTCCGCCGCCGCGGTTCTGCGCGGAGGCGGTGGATGCGAGCGGGAAGCCTGGGCCTGGTGGTGGGGTGCCTGTTGTGGAGCGCGCTTTCGGCCGGGGCCGCGCCGCCCGTGCCGGCTCCCGCGCGTCCGGAGTCGGGCGCGGTCTACGACGCGCTCCAGCGCACGGTGCGCATCAAGCAGGTGGCGTTGTCTCCGGACGGGGCGCGGGTGGCCTGGGTGGAGTCGGTGCCGGTGACGGAGGGCGCCCGCGCGGAGTCCACGCGGCTCCAGGTGCTGGAGCGGGCGCAGCCGAAGCGGCCCCCCTTGCGCATCACCGCGTCGAAGGACGGAGCGCCGTGCGCGGAAGGGTCGCTGGCGTGGAGTCCGGATGGGAAGCAGCTGGCGTTCCTGTCCACGGCGGGGGAGGGCTCGGCGCGGCAGCTCTACGTGGTGGACGCGACGGGGACGTCGGTGCCCGCGCGCAGGCTCACGACGGTGAAGGGCGTGGTGGCCACGCCGAAGTGGTCGCCGGATGGGAAGTCGGTGGGGGTGCTCGTCATCGACGGCGCGGAGGACGCGCAGGGGCCGCTGGGGCCGGCGGCGCGTGAGACGGGCGTGGTGCGGGAGTCCTCGCCGGTGAAGCGCTTCGCGGTGGTGTCGGTGGAGGACGCGCGGCTGCGCTTCGTGTCGCCCGCGGGCCTGTTCGTCTACGAGTACGCGTGGAGTCCGGATGGGGCCCGCGTGGCGCTCACGGCCGCGCCGCCGCCGGGGGACGCGAACTGGTGGGTGGCCCGCGTGTACGCGGTGGAGGCGGCGACGGGGGAGACGTCGCTGTTGCATGCGCCCACGTGGCAGGTGGCGGAGCCCGCGTGGAGTCCGGATGGGAAGCAGCTCGCGTTCATCGAAGGGTTGATGAGCGACGAGGGCAACACGGGCGGAGACGTGTGGGTGGTGTCGGTGCCGGAGCGGCTGGCGGCGAAGGTGCGGCCCGGGGACAAGGCGGTGTTTGCTTCGCGTGTCCCGCCCGCGCGCAACCTGACGGACGGGGTGAAGGCGTCCGCCACGGACCTGTTCTGGCCCACGCCGGAGCGGCTGGTGTTCGCGGCGCAGGTGCAGGGGGAGTCCGCGCTGGTGGCGCTGTCCCCGAAGGCGGCGGAGCTCACGGTGTTGTGGAAGGGCCCGGAGCACGTGGCGGTGTCGCTGGCGCGCGACGGCGTGACGAGCGCGGTGGTGCGCGACACGTTCACGCAGCCGCCGGAGGTGTGGACGGGGCCGGTGGGGTCGTGGACGCAGGCGACGCGGCTCAACGCGGACGTGCGGGTGTCGGTGGGGGACGTGCGCAGCGTGACGTGGACGAGCGACGGGCGGCAGGTGCAGGGCTGGCTGGTGCTGTCCCCGGGCTCGGCGGACGTGAAGGGCCGCAAGGTGCCCATGGTGACGGTGGTGCACGGCGGGCCGGCGGCGGGGGTGACGCCGTCATTCAACCCGCAGACGGCGCTGCTGTCCGCGAGGGGTTACGCGGTGTTCCTGCCCAACCCGCGCGGCAGCTACGGCCAGGGAGAGGCGTTCGTGCAGGCCAACCGCCGCGACTTCGGCCACGGCGACTTCCGCGACGTGCTGGCGGGCGTGGACGCGGTGCTGGCGTCGGCGCCGGTGGACCCGGCGCGGCAGGGCATCACGGGGTGGAGCTACGGCGGCTTCCTGACGATGTGGGCGGTGACGCAGACGCAGCGCTTCCAGGCGGCGGTGGCGGGCGCGGGCATCGCGAACTGGCAGAGCTACTACGGCACGAACCACATCGACACGTGGATGCTGCCGTACTTCGGCGCGTCGGTGTACGACGACCCGGAGGCGTACGCGCGCTCGTCGCCCATCAACGCGGTGAAGCAGGTGCGCACGCCCACGCTGGTGCTGCACGGCGAGCGGGACGTGGAGGTGCCGGCGTCTCAGGGCTATGAGTTCCACAAGGCGCTCAAGGCGCTGGGGGTGAAGACCCAGCTCGTCATCTACGCGGACGAGGGCCATGGCTTCCGCAAGCCGGAGCACCAGAAGGACCGGATCTTGCGCACGCTGGACTGGTTCGATGCGAACCTGACGCCAGTGGTGCCGCCTGCGGCGCCCAAGGTGCGGGCGCCGGCGCGTTAGGGAGCCTGTTGAGGCCCGCGCTTCAAAGTTCCGCGAACAGGTCGACAGCCGCCTGGGCCAGCAGTTCCTTTTCGTCCAGCTCAAGGCTCGTCGCGAAGTTGATGACGTCCTGGGGGCCCGGCGCGCTGGCATTCCAAAAGAGGGTGAGCAATCGATTGCGCAGGGCTCGTCCCTCCTCTCCGGCCTGTCTCAGCGATGCGCGCACTGTTTCGCTGCCCACCAGCTTGACGTAAGCGAACATGTCGAAGCTGTCCTTGGTCGCGTCAGGTCGATGCTGACGCTTGGCGCGCTCCTTCATCGCGAGGAAGCCCGTGGCATCCGGCAGATGGATCCCCACGGACTTGCCCTCGATGGTGAGTTCCAGCCGTCGCTTTCGGCGGAGCGCCAGCCTCGCATCTGGCAGGAGCGTCATGGTCGTGGGAAGGGTCAAGGGCTCGACGTCTTCAATGGGCGCGAAGAGGTCGAAATCCATGGGCCCGCCGGGCAGGTCTTTCGACCAGCGGAAGGTTCGGTTTCTCTTTGCATACCCACGCTGCGCAAGAATGGTCGGAAGCTCATTGTCCATTCCCCCATTGCCGTTGATGTCGATCAACAGATCCGACTCGAACGAAAAACCTCGTTCGACCACCGTCCCGGTGTCTGTCTCGATGGCGATGACACCTGTTCCGCCCCGCTGGATGGACTCCATCGCGAGGACCTGTCCCCCGATGAGGAGCACCTGGAACCCGTAGCGCTCCAAATGGAGCGTCAGTTCGCCCAACTCACCCAGGATCTCGTCGAACCTTTCCTTTTCTGTCACGACGGCTCATCCGAAAGGGGCAGGGCCTGTGCGAATCGCCGCACGAGTTCTTCCGCCTGCTCAGGTCCCCTTCCGCCACTTCGCTGGAAGTCCACGGCCAACTGCGGCAGTGCGACTCCTGGCCCGTGCGGGAGCGATCTTGGCGCATGGTACACGCCCCCCACCTCGGTCTCCGCGGCGGCCTCCGCGCGAAGTACCCAGAAATTATGAGGTGTCATCCTGCGCAGTCCAAAGGCGGAGATACCGGCCTCCAGTGAGCCCGACAGATAGAGCCCATGGGGCAATCCGGAGACGAATCGCTCGTCGGGAAGCAATGCGCTTGCCAGCGTGAAGATGGAGCGAATGCCCTGGGACGCAAGGAGGGAGTGGCCCCTGTGGAGTTGCTCGGGCGTCGTGGAAGGGGCGTTGAATCCCTCCCGCGAGACGGCGGTCGGCCTGCCACTCTCCAGCCACGCATTCAGCAAGGGCACCGGTTCCCGCAGATGGAAGCCAGCGCTCCGGCTCCCCTGCGCGTATCCCCCATGGACGTAGCCCTCGACGACGAGCCTCTTGATGACGCCATGTGCATAGGCGTAACTCGTCTGGGTCATCTGCGCGAGCGCGAGAATCGTCCATCGCTTCGCCGGTGACTGAAGCAGGACGCGCACGATCCGGCATCCCTTGCCGTGGAACAGCGGCTCACGAGGACTTCGTTTCGTCGGTTCGCGCCCTTGAACACGAATGAACGTGCTGCCTGTGCGAAGGAAGAACGTCCCACGCTGGTCGACCAGGGCCAGCTCTTCACGCTCGCAAGCCTCGATCACGTTGGAAGACGCCGAGTCCGTTACGAGCATCGGCATGCGGAAAGAGGGCAGGGAGCGAGCGTTCGAGTCTCTTTGCCGAAGATGGTCACTCAGGACGTGAAGCTTCTTCCGCTGGTTCAGCACATCCACCGGGAACAGTGGAGCCCGGTACCCCATCAGCACGGGCACACGCGCCTCTGGCAGCCGTATCTCCGCGAGGTCGTAGATGGATTCTCCTCCAGGACCCACGCGAGGCACGACGACTGCCTCCTGGCGTACCAACTCGACGCCACGAGGGAGTGGTGGTGGGTTTTTCCAGAATTCCTCTCTAAAATTGGAGTTTTCGCGCTTCATTCAATTTTGTCGATAATGCGCTGAGTGCGGCAAAAGGCACGGCAAAATTACCAGAATCAGCCCATTATCGACAGAATTAGAGGAGCCGACCACGCTGCACCGCAGTGGCGGGTGGGGCGCTCAGGGACCGCCGCGCAGGCCGGTTTCGGGGGCGGCCACGAGCGAGGTGAGCACGTGGTCGCGCCACCTGCCGTCGAGCAGCAGGAAGTCGCGCGCGTAGCCCTCCACGACGAAGCCCAGGCGGCGCAGCACGGCGGCGCTGCGCAGGTTCTCCGGCAGGTGGCTGGCCTGGACGCGGTGCAGGCCCATGGCGCTGAAGGCGTAGTCACAGACGGCCTGCAGGGCCTCGGTCATCAGGCCCTTGCCCTCGTGACGGTGGTCCAGCCCGTAGCCGATGTCCGCCGCCTGGAGGGGACCCCGCCGGATGTGCGTGAGCGCGACACTGCCCAGCACGGGGGCGAGCGAGATGGGCTGGCCCCGGGGCAGCAGGAACACGCGCAGGGAC
Source organism: Corallococcus praedator (assembly GCF_003612125.1). Lineage (GTDB taxonomy): Bacteria > Myxococcota > Myxococcia > Myxococcales > Myxococcaceae > Corallococcus > Corallococcus praedator. The sequence continues at coordinate 15,803 of NZ_RAWI01000074.1, read as the reverse complement.
ACGTCGTGGCGGAAGTCCTCGCGGTCCTGCGCCAGGCGCGTGCGCCAGTAGGCGGTGGAGAAGAAGGTCGCCGGTCGGTCCGGTGACACCGGCCCCAGGTGCTGCTTGTTGGCCAGGTGGTACGTGAGCACGCGCTCCGCCGCGTCGGGAGGCAGCAGCATCAGGTGCAGGCGCTCGGTGGTGAGCAGGAGGGGCGACTTGTCGGTCGACATGGCGGGGCCGGACTTCAAGGGTAACGCGCTCCCTCGGGTCGCGCGCGTGCGAAGCGCGGACGAAAAGAAGAAGGTCCCCACCCGCGTGGGATGGGGACCCGAGGTTCCGGTTCAGGGGCCGCGAAGCGGCGTTACTCCCCGTGGTCCTGTGGCTGCTCGGGCGCCTGCTCCTGCGCGCCGCTGCCGCCGGTGCCCTGATCCGGGGCCGGACTCTGGTGGTCGATGCCCGCGCCGTGCGGCTTCGGCTCCGTCCCGCTGCCGCCGGGCTGCGGCTGCGCGTTCTGGCCGCTCTCCTTGTCGCTCGCACCCGGAGGCTGCGCGCCGCTGCCGCCGACGCCGCCGGAGCGCGAAGGCTGCGCGCCCGCCACGTTGCGCTCCACCACGATCTCCACGCGGCGGTTGTTGGCGCGGCCCTCCGCCGTGGCGTTGCTCGCCACCGGCCGGTTCTCACCCATGCCCCGGATGTTGATGCGGTCCGAGGGCACGCCCTGGTTGATGAGGAAGTCGCGCACGCTCTCCGCGCGCCGCTCCGACAGTTGTTCGTTGTAGGTGTCCGTGCCGCGCGAGTCCGTGTAGCCCTCGATGAGCAGCGGGTTCTTCGACTCCTTGAGCGCGGTGGCCACGTCGCTCAGCCGGTCCCGCGCCGCGGGCAGCAGGTCCGTCGCGTTCGTCGCGAACAGCACGCTGCCCGACAACGTCACCACCGTGCCGCGCGCCTCCTCCCGCACCTTCACGTCCTTGTCCTGCAACTGCGTCAGGGCCGTGGACGCGCGCTGCTCGGCCTGGAGCCGCGCCTGGCGCTCCCGCTCCAGCTCCTGCGTGCGCTGCTGCAGCTCCTGGTTGAGCTGCGCCATGCGCTGCGCTTCCGCCTCCTGCTGCTGACGCGTCTGCGCTTCCGCCGTGCGCAGGCGGTCGGCTTCCTGCTGGCGCTGGGCATCGTACTGCTGCCGCTGCTGCTCGTATTGCAAGCGCTGCTGCTCGTACCGGGCGCGCTCCTCCTCCTGCTGCTTCGTGAGCGTCTGCGAGCGCGCCTCCTGCTGCTGACGCAGGGCCTGTTCCGCCTGGGCCCGCTGCTGCGCGGCCAGGTCCGCCTGCCCCCGGGCCTCCGCGATCTCCGCCTTGCGCAGGGCCACGTACGCCAGCGACCGGGTCTTCACGGAGCCACTGCTCTCCGCGTACTCGTTCTCCGCCTCCTGCAATGCGGCGCGGGCCGCCGCCACGTCCGCGGGACGCTCGCGGCCCTCGGCACTGCGCGACACCTCTTGGTACGCGGAACGTGCCGCGGTCAGCTCACTGGGGGGCGAGCTGTGGGCGCACCCCGCCGCGAGCGCGGAGGCTCCAGCGAATGCCAACCATCCAAATTTCCAACGCTGCATGACGCTCTCCTCACAGGCAAAAGGGGATGGAACTCAAGGCTGACCACTGCGCAGGGACTCGAGCTGCTCGGAGGTCCGCCGCGCCTCGTTCTGCATGGGCACCGCGCGGGCCAGGGCCGACGCGAGGTCCGCGTCCGCCGCGGCCTGGCGGAAGCGCAGCTCCGCGGCCGCCTGCTCACCTTCCTGGACCAGCCGCTCACCGTCGGAGATCTGCTGCCGGGCGAACTCCAGGTGTCGGGCGGCCTCCGGGATGTTCGGGGCCTGCGAATTCTCAGCCGAGCGCAAGGCCGCTTCGGCCTGGACGCGTTGCTGATGGGTGGCGGTCGTAATCACCTGCTTGCCCGCACAGCCAACGGTGGCGAAGCAAAGCAGGGCAGCAGCGAACAGCTTCGGGCGCATGGGTCACCTCAAGTCAAGCCGGGTGGCGGGAGTGCTGGGACGCACCGGCGGCCCAGGGGGAGTCGGTCAGAAAATGGGTGCCCTCCGTCCACTCGGCATCGGCGCCCCATTCCCGACAGGCTTGCTGGCCTAGGGGGTTGACAGGCGTCGTGTAGGGAACGAGGCGCACAGGCAGGAGAAGCCCTGCGGCTCCCTTTCGGGCCACCCGGCCGAACGGGTTGCTGGCCGTGCGGCGGGAGGGACGCTAGAGGGGGAACATGCGCCTGCACCTCGTGGACGGCACGTATGAGCTGTACCGGGCCCACTACTCGCCCCGGCCGGGCACCACCTCCCCGGACGGGCGTGACGTGAAGGCCACGGCGGGGGTGATGGATTCACTGCTCGCGCTGTTGCACGACGAATCCGAGGCCGTGACCCATGTGGCGGTGGCCTTCGACAACCCCATCCGCTCGTTTCGCAACGCGCTGTTCGCTGGCTACAAGGGGGACGAGGGCGTGCCGCCGGAATTGCGCGCGCAGTTCGACCTGGTGGAGCACGCGGTGGAGGCGCTAGGCGTGCGCGTGTGGTCCATGAAGGACCATGAGGCGGACGACGCGCTCGCCACGGCGGCGGCGCGCTGGGCCGGCGAGGTGGAGCAGGTGCGGCTGCTCACGCCGGACAAGGACCTGGGCCAGTGCGTGCGGGGCCAGCACGTGGTGCAGGTGGACCGGCGGCAGCAGAAGGTGATGGACGCGGAAGCGGTGAAGGCGAAGCTGGGCGTGGCCCCGGAGAGCATCCCGGATCTGCTGGCGCTGATGGGCGACGACGCGGACGGCATCCCCGGGCTGCCGGGCTTCGGGGCGAAGGGTGCGGCGACGGTGCTCCAGGCCTACGGGCACCTGGAGGCCATCCCGGACAGCGCGGCGGAGTGGACCGCGAAGCCCCGGGGGGCGGACAAGCTGGCGGCGACGCTGAAGGCGCACCGCGAGGACGCGCGGCTGTACCGGACGCTGGCCACCCTGGTGGAGGACGCGCCGCTGCCGGGCACGAAGTCGCTGGCGGACCTGGAGTGGAAGGGCGTTCCGGAAGCGCGCTTCAAGGCGTTCTGTGAAGGATTGGGATTGAAGACACTCCAGCGCCGACCGAAGCGCTGGGCGGTCTGACGAGGAAGCCATGAGCATCGAATTGAAGCCGCCGTCTTCGGATGACTGGGTCCCCACGCTGGAGGACACGCCCTTCACACGGATGGGAGGCGAGGCGGCGGTCCACGCGCTGGCGGAGGCCTTCTACGACGTGATGGACGCGGAGGAGCCGGCGCTCGCGCACGTCCACGAGCTGGATGCCGAGGGCAAGGTGAACCGGGGTACGCGCGGGCGCTTCGGCATGTTCCTGGTGGGCTGGCTGGGCGGCCCGCAGCACTACAGCGCGACGCACGGCCATCCCCGGTTGCGCATGCGCCACGGCCATGTGCCGGTGGACCTGTCGATGCGGGATGCGTGGCTGCGCTGCATGCACAAGGCGATGGACCGCCAGGGCGTCACGGGCGGCCTGCGCCGCTTCCTGGATGACCGCTTCGCCCACACGGCGAACTTCCTGCGCAACACCGAAGGGTGAGGCTCTGGCGAAGGGTGAGGCTCCGGCGGGCGGCTGGAGCTCCCCGGCCCGTGGCGTAGAATCCCGCCATGCGCACGCAGCCGCGGCCCCCGCGTCCTGAAGCCGCTTCCGACGTCGAGGTCGTGTCCACGCCGTCCGTCGACGAACTCGTGCCCCTGTTCGAGCAGGCCCTGGCGGATGCCACCAGCGCGTCGAGCAGCCGGCAGGTCGGGGCCCTCAATGCGTGCATCGACCGGATGAGTCGGACGGAGGACCCGGAGAAGCTAGCGCCCGTCCTGCATGTGCTCCTCGCGAAGGACGGGGTGAACCGACTGGTGGACGAACAGGGTGTGCCCGTTGGCATCGCCGCCACCCGGGCGCTGCTGGCCCTGTCCTATCCGCATCCGCTGGAGGTCTCTCCGGAGCGGCTGGAGACCCTGCGCCAGTTCGACGACTTCATCGTGCCCCCGGCCCCGAGTGGGAAGCTGTTCTTCGTGCTGGCGGTGGCGGCCCTGTCCCAGGCGATGTTCTTCGTCATCTCGCATGACAGCCCCTACTTCGAAGGGCTCAGCGCGGACGTCCTCGCGGGAATGGATCCGGCATCCCTGCCGCCCCCCACCCTCTGGGAGCAGATGAAGGACGGCCTTGGGCCCTTCTGGCGGGTCGTGAAGCCCGCGGTGCCGTGGATCCAGTTCATCGCGAGTGCCCTGGGCTATCTCTTCGCTGTCGCCATCGCGGACACGGCCAGGGAGCGGCTCCTGGCCCGGCGCGGGTTCGTGGTGCTGGGATTCCTGGGGCTGGCGGCGGGCTTCCTGTTGCCCCTGCGTGGTGCCCAGCCCCTGGGCACCTTCGCCTCCGCCGTCGGAGCCCTGCTCGCGGCGCACAACCTGCCGAAGCCCATCGACCGACGGACCGCCTGAGTGCCCGCCTGCCCTTCGGTGGCCAGACGGACGGGGCGCCCCCACCCTCTTCTTTTCACCAGCAGGGACCCGCTGCTCAAGGCCACGGGTCCGGACGGGGGTTGGGACAGATGCGCTCGAACAATGATGTCTGGAAGGCGGCGGGCTTTGGTGTGTTGGCGGGCATGCGGACCCTGACCGCGCCCGCGTTCCTCGCGGCCTCGCTGTCGCACAAGCCGAGCCGCGTCCTGAAGCGGGCCCTGCCCGGCCTCACGTCTCCGAAGACGGCCCGCAAGCTGGGCCTGATGGCGTTTGGTGAGATGGTGGCGGACAAGTCGCCCAACGCCCTGCCGCGCATCAGCCCCAAGGTCATCGCCGGCCGCATCCTCGCCGGGGCCATCACCGGCGCCGCGGTGTCGCGCGAGCGCAAGGGCGCCAAGGTCGGACTGGCCCTGGTGGGCGCGGCGGCGGCCATCGCCTCCAGCTACTTCTTCTACGGCTTCCGCACGCTCGCGTCGGACAAGCTGAAGGTGCCCAACCTGCTCGCGGGCCTCATCGAGGACGGCCTCGCGCTGGCCCTGGGCTCGCGCCTCTCCGGCCAGCTTCGTTAGCGCCTGCCCGGCTCACCCCGGCGCCTTGCCGGCGGTGAGCCGCGCCTCCAATCGCTCCAGCACCGCGTGCTCGGCCCGCGCCCGCTCCGCCAGGGGCGCGAAGAGCAGCCGCGAGCGCAGGCCCATGCCCTCGGTCAGCTCGAACTTGCGCAGGTCCTCCGGCAGCGCGAGCAGCACCTCGCCCAGCGGCCGCACCCGGTGCAACTGGTAGGAGCCCGCGGCCTCCAGGGCGCGCACCACGTCGGCCTCCGGTTCCGCGCGCGCCAGGGCCTCGCGGGCCTTGGCTTCGTAACGCAGCCCCGCTTCCACCCGCTCCTCCAGGTCCGCGAGCACCGCGGCCGAGGTGCGTTGGGCCTCCCTCAAGAGCCGCAGCGGATCCAACGCCCGCTCCACCCGGCGCCGCACCGCCGGAGACGGAGCCCGCGCGCGTCCCTCCACCCGCGACAGCACCGCGTCGCGGTAGCTGGCCGCGAAGCAGACCACGAACAGCGCCTCCTCCAGCGGCGCCCGTTCGCGCGCGGCCAGCCCCTCCGACAGCGAACCCAATCCCTCTCCGGTGAGCACATACCGGCGCCCCCGGGGCAGTCCCTTCACCGCCGCTCCCGTGCTGGCTTCCGCGTGGCCGCCGCGCACCAGCCGCTCCAGCGTCCGCCGCACCTGCGTGAGGTCGATGTCCTGCGAGGGCCGGGTGACGTCGTGCTCCACCCAGTTGGTGAACAGCAGGAAGAAGAAGCGCACGTCCGATACGCGGAATCCGCCCGCCCGTGCTCCGGCCCCATGCGCCGCGAGCAGGGCCGCCTGCACGAAGGTCGCCTGCGTGTCGATGTAGCCCAACCGCGCCGTCAGCGTGCTGTTCCGCGCCATGGGCCCAAGGATGCCAGCACCTGTCGCCGCCGTCGCCATCCTCCCTGGTGACAGTGTCAGTCCGCGCGAAGGCCAGGAACCCAAGGCACGCGCGTATGAGTCTTCAACCCGCCATTCCGGAGGATTTCCATGCTGCCCTGGCTCCTGGCCATCGCCGTCGTCTGCTTCCTCGTCGAACAGCGCTTCCACGGGTGGAAGCTGCCGCGCGTGCGCGGGTGGCACCTGCGCGTGGTGGTCATCAACCTGGCGCAGGTGGGCGTGGTGGTGCTCGCCGGGTACACCTGGGACAAATGGCTCTCCGCCTACTCGCTCTTCCACCTGTCCCGGCATGTGGGCCCGGTGGTGGGCGGGGTGCTGGCGTACCTGGTGGCCACGTTCATCTTCTACTGGTGGCATCGCGCCCGGCATGAGGTGGACGTGCTCTGGCGGCTGTTCCATCAAATCCATCACAGCCCCCAGCGGCTGGAGGTCATCACCAGCTTCTACAAGCACCCGCTGGAGATGATGGTCAACAGCATCATCAGCGGGCTGCTCGTCTACACGGTGCTGGGTTTGAGTCCGGCGGCGGGCGCCATCTACACGGCCTGCTGCGCGCTGGGCGAATACTTCTATCACACCAACATTCGCACCCCGAGGTGGGTGGGCTGGTTCTTCCAGCGTCCGGAGATGCACCGGATACATCACGAGCACGGCAAGCACCGCGACAACTACGGCGACCTGCCGCTGTGGGACATGCTGTTCGGCACCTACTCGAACCCCGCGACCTGGGACGCCACCTGCGGCTTCGATGACGCCCGCGAGCAGCGGCTGGGGGCCATGCTCCTCTTCCGGGACGTGCACCGTTCCTGAGCGGTGGCACACTGGCGCCCCCCGCTTCATTCGTGAGGTTGCGCCATGGCCAGCTCGCGTCGGCAGTTCCTGACCCACACCGTGATTGGACTCGCGAGCACCACCGTCTCCGCGGCCCCGGACGCCGGCACGTCCGCGCCCGCGGGCGCCCCGCCCACCTTCGGCTCGGGGCCCACCGTGGGGCCGGAGGTCGGCCCCACCACCTTCGCGGAGGCGGAGAAGCTGATGCAGGTGCAGCTCACGCCCGCCGAGCGCACCCAGGCCGCCGGCAACTGGCGCGTGTCCCTGGCCCCGCTGCACGAGCGCCGCACCGGCCCGCGCAAGCTCGCGCTGGAGCCCACGCTGGCGCCCGCCTCGCAGTGGAACCCCACGCTGCCGGGACAAAAGGAGACGCGCCCCGCCAAGGCCCGCTTCGTCCGGAGCCGCGACGCGAAGATGCCCCTGCCCACGAAGGACGAGGACATCGCCTTCGCGCCCCTCACGCAGTTGTCCCGCTGGGTGGAGTCGCGCGCCATCACGTCCGAGCGTCTCACCCAGCTCTACCTGGAGCGCCTGAAGCGCTTCGACCCCAAGCTCCAGTGCGTCATCACCCTGACGCCGGAGCTGGCGCTCGCCCAGGCCCGTCAGGCGGACAAGGACATCGCGGCGGGGAGGTACAAGGGCCCGCTGCACGGCATCCCCTGGGGGGCCAAGGACCTGGTGGACACCGCGGGCATCCGCACCACCTACGGCGCCGAGCCCTTCCGCGACCGCGTCCCCACCACGGATGCCACCGCGGTGGCCCGGCTGCACAAGGCGGGCGCCGTGCTGGTGGCGAAGCTCAGCCTGGGCGCGCTGGCGCTCAATGACATCTGGTTCGGCGGCGAGACGAAGAACCCGTGGCTGCCGGAGGAGGGCTCCTCGGGCAGCAGCGCGGGACCGGGCGCGGCGACGGCGGCGGGGCTCGTGGGCTTCTCACTGGGCAGTGAGACGGGCGGCAGCATCGTGTCGCCCTCCATGCGCTGTGGCATCACGGGCCTGAGGCCCACCTTCGGCCGCGTGCCGCGCACCGGCGCGATGACGCTGTGCTGGTCGCTGGACAAGCTGGGGCCCATGACGCGCGGGGTGGAGGACTCGCTGCTGGTGCTCGCCGCGCTCGACGGCCCGGACGCGGGCGACGTGGCAAGCGTGCCCGCGAAGCTCGACTTCGACGCGAATGCCAGCGTGAAGGGCCTGCGCGTGGGCTACGTGCCGGCGTGGATGAAGGAGAACCCCGCCACCGACGTGGACCGCGCGGCGCTGGAGACGCTCAAGGGATTGGGGATGACCCCGGTGGAGGTGGGCTTCCCCGACTGGCCGTACTCCGCCCTCAACGTCATCCTCTTCGCGGAGGCCGCCGCAGCCTTTGAAGAACTCACGCTCAGCCACGGTGTGGACGCGCTGAAGATGCAGGTGCCCGACGCGTGGCCCAACCTCTTCCGCCAGTCGCGCTTCCTGTCCGCGGTGGACTTCGTGCAGGCGGACCGGCTGCGCCGCAAGGTGGCCCAGGAGATGGCCCGCGTCATGTCCCAGGTGGACGTGCTGCTCGTGCCCTCGCTGCGCGACGAAGCCCTCACCATCTCCAACCACACGGGCCACCCGTCCCTCACACTGCGCACCGGCTTCGTGGAGGTGTCCAAGGCCCGCAGCGACTGGGCCCCGGACCCCAAGCGCCCCGTGCCCACCTTCGCCACCCCGCGCCGCGTGCCCCACGGCGTGACGCTCATTGGCCAGCTCTTCGACGAAGGCACCCTGGGCCGCGTGGGCATCGCCCTGGAGCGCACCTCCGGCGTCGCGAAGGAGCGCCCGTCCGGCTTCTAGCCCTTGCCCGATTCATTTGACAGGTCAGTCCAGAATTCTTAAGTCTCTGCCATGGCACGGACCAAGGAATTCGACCGCGATGAGGCCGTGCGGCGGGCCATGGTGGTGTTCTGGGAGCAGGGCTACGAGGCCACCTCCACGGAGGACCTGCTGCGCGCCATGGGCATCGGGCGCCAGAGCATGTACGACACCTTCGGGGACAAGCACGGCCTCTACCTGGAGGCCGTGCGCCTCTACCAGGCGGAGTACGGCGCCAACCTGATGGAGTGCCTGCACTCCAAGCCGTCGCCCCTGGCCTCCATCCGGGAGTTCCTCCTCACCATCCCCAATGGCAGCCCGAAAGAGCGCGCTCGAGGCTGCTTGTCGGTGAATGCCACCACGGAGCTGGCGCACGCGGATCCGGAGGTCGCCGCGATGCTCAAGGCCAACGTCGGTCCAGAGGTGATGACGCGCGCCGTGCGCGAGGCCCAGCAGAAGGGGGAGCTCAACCCCCGGCTGGACGCGCGCGTCACCGCGAACTTCCTGCTCGCCACCATCGCGGGCCTGCGCGTGAGCGCCAAGGCGGGGCTCCCTCCGGAAGCCCTCCGCGACATCGTGGAGTTCGCCATCGCGGGCCTCAAGGCCCGGTGACCCTCTGCCGCCTGCTTTCGTCTTCGCATGCCTGAATTTGGATTGTTCAGTCAAAAATAGCCGCAAAGGGAGTCCACATCATGTCGATGGATCGCTACTATCTGTTGGGCCGTTCGGGACTGCGGGTCAGCCCCCTCTCGCTGGGCACGATGACGTTTGGAAAGGACGGGCCCTACGGCGGCGTCTGGGGTTCGACGGATGAAGTCTCCCGGGCGCTGTTCGACCGGTACCTGGACGCGGGCGGTAACTTCATCGACACCGCCGACCTCTACACCTACGGCACCGCGGAGACGCTGCTCGGGAAGTTCATCGCGGAGCGGGGCGGGCGGGACCGCATCGTGCTGACGAGCAAGTACAGCTACAACAGCACCACCCCGGGGGACCCCAACGCCGGGGGCAACGGCCGCAAGAACATGGTGCGGGCGGTGGACGCGTCGCTGCGCCGGCTGCGCACCGACTACATCGACCTGTACCTGCTGCACACCTGGGACCGCATCACCCCGGCCGAGGAAGTCGTCCGCACGTTCGACGACCTCGTGCGGGCCGGGAAGATCCGCTACGCGGGCCTGTCCGACGTGCCGGCCTGGTACGCGGCGCGCGCGCAGACCTGGGCGGAGGCCCATGCGCTGACGCCGCTCATCAACCTGCAGCTCCAGTACTCGCTGATCGAGCGGACCCTGGAGCCGGAGTTCACGCCGCTGGCGCAGACGCTGGGCATGGGCATCACCGCCTGGAGTCCCCTGGGCATGGGCCTGCTGTCCGGCAAGTACAAGCCCAGCGAAGGCCGCCTCCAGGGCGAAGGCCGGCTCACGTCGGCGGTGGGTGGAGACAAGATGGGCCTGTTCACCGACCGCAACTGGGCCGTGGTCGCCACGCTGGAGAAGGTGGCGAAGGAGCTGGGCCGGGAGATGTCCCAGGTGGCGCTCAACTGGGTCGCGACGCAGCCCGCGGTGGGCTCGGTCATCATTGGCGCCAGCTCCGTGAAGCAGCTCGACGGCAACCTCGCCGCGCTCGACTTCACCCTGCCTCCCGAACTGCGGCGGCAACTGGATGCGGTCAGCACGCCGGCGTCCGTCCCGTTCCCCCACTCCATGTTCGCCATCCCCCACCAGTTCGACCTGCAAGGCCGGGCCGCGGTGGGGGACAAGCCCGCGGGCTACACGTCCCCGGTCTTCGCGGGCCCACCCGCCACGGTCGGATAGGACACGTCCATCCCCTCCGGCAGGGCGGGGGGGACTGCCAGCCCGCGTCTCCGGGGCCCCTGTGCTCCGGAGCCGCGCACCGCCACCTTCCGCGCCAGTCATTGCTGGGGGGGGTGGTATGTCTTTGACACGGCCTGGGGTGAAGTTGTGGTGGATGCTGGCGTTGCTGGTGGCGCCCGTCGCGAATGCCTTCAGTGACGCGGATGAGGTGCGGGTGTTGACCTTCGCCCGCGCGCAGTTGGGCGACACCACGGCGGAGATGCCGAGCGTGAACCGCTCCCCCAAGTCCTCGCTGTCCAACGGGACGTGGACGACGGTGGCCAACACGGACCGCATCGCCTGGACCCAGGGCTTCTTCCCCGGGAGCATGTGGTTCATGTACCAGGTCGGGGGCGAACCCTACTGGAGGGACCGCGCGGACATGTGGACGCGGCCCCTGGAGGTCCAGAAGACGAACACGGAGACCCACGACCTGGGCTTCAAGATGTACCTGAGCTACGGCAATGCCTGGCGGCTCACCGGGAACACGTACTACCGCGACGTGCTGCTCACCTCCGCCGGGTCGCTGGCCACGCGCTACAACAGCACCATTGGCATCATCGACTGTTGTGATTGGAACTCGGCCTGGCAGGTCCCGCTCGTCACCGACACGATGATGGACATCGAGCTGCTGCTCTGGGGCGCGCAGAACGGCGGCCCGGCCGTGTGGCGCACCATGGCCGTGAACCACGCGCTCAAGACGCTCGCGGACGCGGTGCGCCCGAACGGCAGTTCGTACCACTACGTGGACTACGCCACCAACGGCACCATCCGTTCGCGCGGCACCTTCCAGGGCTACTCCAGCACCTCCACCTGGGCGCGCGGGCAGGCGTGGCTCATCTACGGCTACACCATGGTGTACCGCTACACGCAGGACGCGCGCTTCCTCACGGCGGCGCGCCGGGTGACGGACTACTACCTGGCGAACCTGCCGGCGGACCGCGTGCCCAACTGGGACTTCAACGCGCCCAGCCAGTACAAGGACTCCTCCGCCGCGGCCGTCGTCGCCTCGGCCCTGCTGGAGCTGAGCGGCCTGGAGACGGATGCCGCCCGGCGCACGACCTACCGCACCGCCGCGCTGGGGATGCTCGACTCGCTGGCGTCGCCCGCGTACCTCGCGCAGGGCACCAACAGCCCCGGCCTGCTCTTGCACGGGGTGGGCAACCTGCCCGCGAACCAGGAGATCAACGTCAGCCTCATCTACGGCGACTACTACTTCCTGGAGGCCCTGCTGCGCTTCAACCCGCGCCCTGACTACCCCTGGTACTCGAAGCAGTCCTTCGCGCGCAGCCAGCACCTGCTGGGCACCACCAACACGGGCATCCGCAACGTGGAGTTCGACCTCACACCCCTGGCCTCCAACCTCAACGGCGGCGTCGTGGGCTGGACGGACAGCTCCACGGAGGTGACAGCCTTCAACCGGCTGAACATGGCGGTGCGCATGAGCGAGGACGGCATCTTCCAGGTGCGCAACGGGGCGGGCTACTCGTGGATCCGCCGGGTGCCGTACGTGAACGGTCAGACGTACCACTTCCGCATGAACGTGGACCTGACCGCGCGGCGCTATACCGTCTGGGTGACGCCGCCTGGAGCGGCGGAGATATTGCTCGTGGACCGCGTCGCATTCCGCTCGGATGGGCCGGCCATCAACGACCTGGGCCGCGCGGCGGTCATCTCCACCGTGGTGGACAGCGACTTCCGCGTGAACAACCACCGCGTCTACGCGCCCGGTCAGGCGAGCAACGTGGCGCTCGCGCCACGGGCCCCGCTGCCCGAAGCCCTGTCGCGGCAACTGGACGCCCCCGAGCCGGCCTCGGCCAGGCCCGGTGCGTCCGAACGCTGACGTGATTTCGTCGCCTGGCGGCCTGCTCAGCACCCGGAGCAGGCCGCCAGGGGTGCATCCGGGCCCGGGGGCGATTACATCGCCCGGGCGATGAACCTGGACCTCTTCCCACCGGAGCCTCCTGCACGTCCCCCGGGCCCTGGGCCGCTGGACCGGCTGCTCAAGGTGTCGCGCATCTACCTGGAGCCGGCGGTGGAGGAGCACGCGCGCGGGCGGGAGATCCTGGCGCGCTTCCCGGACGCGGAGCGGGTGGAGGTGGCCTCCCACCAGAACATCCCCGGTCTGTTCGGCAACGCCGGCAACGTGGAGGCGTGGAACCGCATCAAGGGCAGCACGCTGGTGCTGGGCGTGAAGAAGACGCTGTCCTTCATCGCCAACGACCGGAGCTCGGACTTCATCGCCCCCTCGACCGCGAACGGGTGCGTGATGGCGTGCGCGTACTGCTACGTCCCCCGCAACAAGGGTTATGCGAATCCCGTCACGGTGTTCGTGAACATCGACGGCATCGCGGCGGCCATCCGCAGGCATGCGCACAAGCGGGGGTCCAAGCTGGTGGCCAATACCGTGGATCCGCATGATTGGGTCTACGACATTGGCTGCAACAGCGACTGCTCCGTGGACGCCGCCATCAGTGACAACGTGAAGGAACTGGTGCGGCTGTTCACCACGCTGCCCAACGCCAAGGGCAGCTTCGCCACCAAGTGGGTCAACCGCGAGCTGCTCACCTACGCGCCCAAGGGGAGGACGCGCGTGCGCTTCAGCCTGATGCCCCATGCGCAGGCGAAGCTGCTGGATGTACGCACCAGCCCCATCGCGGAGCGCATCGCCGCCATCGACGACTTCGTGGCCGCTGGCTACGAGGTGCACCTCAACTTCTCACCCGTGGTCCTCCAGGAGGGCTGGCAGGACGCCTACGCGGAGCTGTTCCAGCAGGTGGATGCTGGCATCGGGAAGGCGGCGAAGGCGCAGCTCGCGTGTGAAATCATCTTCCTCACGCACAACGCCGGCCTGCACGAGGTGAACCTGCGCTGGCACCCGAAGGCGGAGGCCGTGTTGTGGACGCCAGACATCCAGGAGACCAAGGTGTCCCAGGGCGGCGGCGTCAACGTGCGCTACCGCACCGGCTTCAAGGGACGCCACGTGGCGGAGTTCCAGGAACTGCTCGCCCGGCACCTGCCGTACTGCCGCGTGCGGTACGCCTTCTAGGCCACCCGGGGTCGGTCCTGTGGTTGTACGGGGCGCGAGAGTCGATGCCTTGACGCTCAGGTGTCGAAGCGGAAGTCGGTGCTGCTGGCGGAAGGCCGCTTCGCGAACTGCTGACAGAAGCGGTTCAGCGTTGGATAGGGGGCCGTGGGCAAGACGTCCCGGAACTCCAGATGGGTCACGAGGCAGAAGAGCGTGACCTCCAGGTAGCTCAGGTCCCGCTCCGGCGGGAGGGTGGCGAGCGCCGCGCTCGCGTTCTGCTCCAGCCACGCCATCATGTTGAGCAGGGACTCGCGCAGCTTGAGCGCATGGGTCGTGCCCTCACCGGCGCCGGCCATCTTCTCCATGACCAGCGTCACCTCCGTCGCCATGGCTTGCAGGGTGAGCTCCTGCATGTTCGCCAGCAGGGGCACGTCCAGGGCCTCCGGCCACACCACTCGGGGCCTGGGATTCGACTGCCGCCATAGCTCACGGGAGGCATTGAGCGCGCCGAACCAGACGCCTCGGGAGGTCTTCAGGACGGGAATCCGGAGCGCGGGGTTGCCGCCATAGTCCGCCGGGTCCTTGGACAGGAGGTCTCGCACCGACTGGAAGGAATGGTCGACGTGCAGCTCCGCCGCGAAGAGCCGGGCGATGCGCGTGAAATGCGAGCTTGAACGGCCGATGATGACGGGCTTGTCGAGCGTGGACATGGGGGCCCTCCGAGCGGAATCGCGGCGCAGGCTACCGCACCACGGGAGGACACGGGGGCTCGTTCCTCTACCGCGAGGACACGGGGCCAGGGCTGGCGCATGGGGCCATGACCCCTGACAAAGCCCGCCTTGAATGGGATTAGACTCCTGCCATGAATCTCATCCCGGACGAGCAGCCATCTCCCACACAGCAGCTCCATGCGGCAATCACTGCCTACTGGCGCACCCAGGTCATTGGCACCGTGGCCCGTCTGGGCATCGCGGACCTGCTCGCGACAGGCGCCCGTGAGAGTGATTCGCTGGCGGCCGAGCTCGACGTCCACCCGGGCGCCTTGTTTCGGCTGATGCGGGGAGGCATCTCCGCCGGCATCCTCGAGGCCGTCTCCGAGCGGACCTTCGCCCTGACACCGATGGGCGAAGGACTGCGCTCGAACGTCCCCGGTTCGCTGAGGGAAATGGCCATCACCCAGAGCGCCCCGTCGCACTGGTTGCCCTGGGGGCTGCTTCCCGAAGCGATTCGCACCGGAAGGTCCCCGGTGCAAGCCGCCCTCGGCTCCGACATCTGGGGACACTTCGCACGGCATCCCGAGGAGGCGGAGCACTTCGCCCAGGCCATGGGCAACATGTCCGGTCTGGTGGCCAGCGAGGTGACGCACCACCTCGACTTCGCCCCCTTCGCCCGCGTGGCGGACATTGGAGGCAGCCACGGTGAGCTGCTCGCGCAGGTGCTGCGCGCCCATCCCTCCTGCCGGGGCATCCTCTTCGACCTGCCCCAGGTCGCCGAAGGCGCGAAGACGGTGCTGGAATCCCGAGGCCTCGCCAGCCGGGTGGACGTGGTGGGCGGGAGCTTCTTCGAGCCCGGCATGCCCCCCGCCGAAGCCTACCTGCTCAAACACATCCTCCATGACTGGGAGGATGACGCCTCGCTCACCCTCCTGCGCCGGCTCCACGCGGCCGCCCCCTCCGGGGCCCGGCTCTTCGTGGTGGAGTTCGTGATTCCGGACGACCGGAATCCAGACCCGACCCACCTCATCGACCTCAACATGTTGGTGGTCGCCGACGGGCGCGAGCGCACCACGGAAGAATTCCGCGCGCTGCTCGCCGCGACCTCCTGGAAGGTGGAGCGCATCATCCCCACCCGGAGCGGGGTCAGCATCATCGAGGCGGTGAAGGCCTGAGCGGTTGAGCCCGCACGGATGGAGTTGCCCCCCGTCAAATCGGACAGCTCAAGGTTGAGAGTTGGCAGTACGGAACTCGCGGGGTGACTTCATCTTGAGGCCCCGGTGAGGGTGGCAGCGGTTGTCGTCGTCGAACCAGGCGGGCAGCCGCGCCAGGACATGGGCTGCCAAGTGCAGCTCGCCTCGATCGCCGCCCACGCAAGACGCTCGGTTTCCTTTCTCTCGCTGAGAAGCTAGAGAGCGTGTTGCCCTGACGCATTGAGAGTGCTGAAGTTGCCCCGGTTTCGTGGAGTCCCACCCGCTGTGCGAAAAGGGTCCCACGATGCCGAAGTCACGCCCCCCATACCCTCCGGAGTTCCGTGAGCGGGTCGTCGAGCTGATGAAGGCCGGCCGGT
>NZ_RAWI01000749.1 GCF_003612125.1 Corallococcus praedator | reverse complement strand
GTCCTTCACCGGAGGGGCGGTGGGGTCCTTCAGCGGCGCGGAGGGCTTCTTCTTCGAAACGACCACGGGCGCGTCCAGCCCGATGGGCGCGTCCTCGGTGAGCTGCGGGAAGACCGCGCGCAGGTAGCAGGCGAAGTCGCGTCCCCGCTCGACGAAGGCCGCCGTGTAGGCCCCCGAACCCGTCAACACCAGCATCATGGCGTTGTAGACGGCCCACCAGCCGCAGTCGCAGCCGCCTTCCTGCTGGGGGATGTCCACGAGGTCGATGAACTCGGCGTTCGGGAAGGAGGGCCGCAACAGGTGGGTGCTGTGGGTCGGGGTGACGAGCTGCCCTCCGGTGGACAGCAGGGTCTTGAAGGCCTGGGGGAGCGTGCGATTCGCGTTGAGCGGATCAATGAAGAAGACACGCGGACGGACGTTGTTCACCGCGATGTCGAGCGGGGTGACGTAGTTCGCCGGGATGCCGACGCAGGCGACCCAGTGCGAGCCTCCTGTCGCGCTCGCGTCGCGGCCAGAGCGGGCCTTGACGGCCGTGGTGTTGAGGATCATCACCACGGGCCTGCCGGGCTGCTGGTTCAGCACCCCGTTGTTGACGGCCACGCCTCCCTGGATCTGGTAGCCGCTGAGCTCCTTCGAATAGTTCACCCGCCCTTCCAAAGCGTTGTTCGCGTCGGCGCTGAGCGGCGAGAACACGGAGGACAGGTCCGGATCGATGATGTGCGCGACGTGGCCCAACTGCTGCGTGAGCGTCCGGCCAATGCCATAGCCTGTCGCCCAGTCGTTGGTGCGCCGCCGCTCGCCCGTCGGTCGTCGGATCTTCTGGTGGAGGGCGGTCGCGAGGGCGTCAGGCATGTCGTCAACTAAACAATGAATTGCTGGTTTTTCAAGGTGCGGCGCGCGGACACCTCCTCGGCCGCGCCCGAAAAGAATCTTTAAACGCGCGGCGGTCCTCGGGGTTCTCCGGTCATTCAAGCCACAGGGCCCCTTGTCGGGTCCCCGGACGACGACCCCATGAAGACCGCTCACGCCGCGCTCGCCTCGCTGCTGTTTTCGTTGCTTTCGCTCACCGTGCCCAGGCTTGCCCATGCCGGGGAGGGCGGGCCCTCCGGGTCGCCCGGGTCCGTGCTCGACAGCCCGTCGTCGGGCCACCGGCTGGATGTGGGGTGCAGCTTCGGCTTCAACAACACCGGGGGCATGGGCTTCGTCCCGGGCTTCGGCCTGGACAGCGACGTGCGGCGGGCTGCCGGCGGATCTTCCGCTCCTGCGCGAGGAAGCGGTTGAGCCGGTAGTCCACGCGGGCGATGGTCCGGCCTGGATCCGCCGCCGGATCCGCGTCGGACGCGTTGAACTCCTCCAGGAGGAGCGC
>NZ_RAWI01000748.1 GCF_003612125.1 Corallococcus praedator | reverse complement strand
GCCCGGGGGCGGGGAGGTGGCCGTGGTGCTCCAGGGCCAGGCGAACCCGATTCCCACCTGCCCCACGCCGGTGGCCTGCCACACCGCCACGTTCGACCCGGTGACGGAGGCGTGCGTGGAGGCGGAGGAGCCGGACGGCACGGCATGCGACCCGGGCAACGCGTGCCTCCAGGACGCCACCTGCACGGCGGGGCGGTGCAAGGGGACGGAGCGCGTGTGCGACGACGGCAACGCGTGCACCACGGACGTGTGCAACCCGCTGGACGGCTGCGCGGCGGTGCCGGCGCCGCCGTGTCCGGGGGATGGGAAGTGCCAGGTGGGCACGTGCGATCCGAAGCTCGGGTGCGCGCTGGCGAACGCGCCGGACGGGACCTTCTGCGGCCCGGAGCGCGGCTGCGACGCGGCGGACGTGTGCCTGGACGGGGCGTGCCAGCGGCGCGATCCACCGGACAACTTCATCTGCGCGCCGGCCAGCCCGTGCCAGGGACCGGGGCGGTGCAAGGGGTCGGTGTGCGAGCGCCCGGCCGCGACGGTGCTGTCCCCCGATTGGACGTACGACGCGGCCTCCAACGGCGAGGCGCTGCACGACCTGCTGGTGGGGCCCACGGGGGATGTGACGCTGGTGGGCTTCTTCGTGCCGGCGCTGATGGACGCGGCGGGCCCGGTGCCGGTGCGGGCGAGCGTGGCGGGCCGGCGGTGCATGTTGTGGAACGACCGGCTGCTCTGCATGGACCTGCCGCTGTCCGGGCAGGTGTCGCTGTTGGACAGGGCCACGGGCGCGCCCCGGTGGACGTTCGACCTGGCGACCGCGCGGCCGGACTTCGCGAAGGGGCTGACGACGCTGTTCATGGCGCGGCTGGGGGTGATGCAGCCGGACCGGCTGGCGGCGCTCTTCGAGGCGTATCCGGAGGGCACCGCACGTGACACGTTGTGCCGGCGGTACTTCCTCGTGGTGTTGGATGCCTTTGGCGGGATGGTGTCCGCGCAGGAGATCACCGATCCGCTGCTCTCCGAGTGCAACCACCCGCACCCGTTTGGCGTGGCGTCGGACGCGGCGGGGGATCTGTACCTGTCCTTTGGACAGACGCTGAATGTGGGGGCGCCGCTGTTTCCGGGGGCGCCCACGCTGCTGATGGCGTTCTCGCAGGACGGGGTGCCGCGCTGGCGCAAGACGGAGGCGTTCAGCGCGGGCGAGCTGGCCATCGTGAACGGGCTGTTGCTCAACGAGCGCTCCACGCAGGCGCTGCGCACGCAGGACGGGCAGGCGGTGGGTTCGCAGCCGTTCCCCAAGGCGCTGGGCCGCGCGGTGGCGACGTCCGAGCGCCTCATCCCGTCGCCGTCCCTGGACGACAGCGCGCAGGAGTGGCGGCTGCGGGGGTATGGGG
>NZ_RAWI01000747.1 GCF_003612125.1 Corallococcus praedator | reverse complement strand
GGGGATCCTCTGTCAGGGGCGGGGCAGCGCGGCGAACTCGGCGGTCTGCTACGCGCTGGGCATCACCGCCATCGACCCGGTGCGCATGGGGCTGTTGTTCGAGCGCTTCCTCAGCATGGAGCGCCGGGAGCCGCCGGACATCGACGTGGACTTCGAACACGAGCGCCGCGAGGAGGTGCTCCAGTACGTCTACGCGAAGCACGGCCGCCACAAGGCGGGCATGGTGTGCGAGGTCATCTGCTACCGGGGCCGGCTGGCGCTCCGGGAGGCGGGCAAGTCGCTGGGGTTGTCGTTGGATCAGGTGGACCGGCTGTCGCGGGTGGCCTCGGCGCATGGCTTCCAGGTGACGCCGGACGTCCTCAAGGAGGCGGGCCTGTCCCCCACGGACGGGCGGGTGTTGAGGACGCTGTCGGTGGCGAAGGAGCTGGAGGGCGTGCCCCGGCACCTGTCCATCCACGTGGGTGGCTTCGTGATGACGCGCGAGCCGCTGGTGGACCTGGTGCCGGTGGAGAACGCGGCGATGCCGGGGCGCACCGTCATCCAGTGGGAGAAGGACGACATCAACGCGGTGGGCCTGTTGAAGGTGGACCTGCTGGCGCTGGGCATGTTGACGGCGCTGTCGAAGTGCTTCGCGTTGATCCGCCAGCATCACGGCCGTGAGCTGTCCCTGGCGACGGTGCCGCCGGAGGATCCGAAGGTCTACGACATGCTGTGCGAGGCGGACACGGTGGGCGTGTTCCAGATTGAGAGCCGCGCGCAGATGAACATGCTGCCCCGGCTGCGGCCCCGGGAGTTCTATGACCTGGTGGTGCAGATCGCCCTCATCCGGCCAGGGCCCATCGTGGGCAACATGGTGCACCCCTACCTGCGCCGCCGGCATGGCCAGGAGCCGGTGACGTACCCGAGCGAGGCGGTGCGGGGCATCCTCCAGAAGACGCTGGGCGTGCCGCTCTTCCAGGAGCAGGCGATGCGGCTGGCGATGGTGGCGGCGGGCTTCAGCGCGGGGGAGGCGGACGGGCTCAGAAGGGCGCTCAGCCACAAGCACGCGGAGGAGCGGATCCTCCCGTACCGGGGCCGGTTCGTGGAGGGCTGCGAGGCGCGCGGCTACGCACGCCCCCAGGCGGAGGAGTGGTTCAACCACTTCCGGGGCTTCGCGCACTACGGGTTCCCGGAGAGCCATTCCGCGAGCTTCGCGTTGATTGCGTATGCGTCCAGCTGGCTGAAGTGCCACTACCCGGCGGCGTTCACGGCGGCGCTGCTCAACTCGCAGCCCATGGGGTTCTACGCGCCGCACACGTTGGTGGCGGACGTGCAGCGGCACGGGGTGGAGGTGCGGCCGGTGGACGTGCGCCGCTCCAGTTGGGACTGCACGTTGGAGGACGGGGCGCTCCGGCTGGGGTTCCGGATGGTGCGGGGGC
>NZ_RAWI01000746.1 GCF_003612125.1 Corallococcus praedator | reverse complement strand
GCCGTCACCCCGCCAGCCGCCCCCGAGCGCGCCGGAGGGCGGGGCGCGATGCTGGTGGGCATCGGCATCCTCGCATCGCGGCTGATGGGGCTCGTGCGCGAGCGCGTCTTCGCGCACTACCTGGGCAACGCGGAGGCCGCCGCCGTCTTCAAGGCCGCGCTGCGCATCCCCAACTTCCTGCAGAACCTCTTCGGCGAAGGCGTCCTGTCGGGCTCCTTCATCCCGGTGTACGCCCAGCTGCTGGGCAAGAAGGACGCGGAGGAGTCGGACCGGGTCGCGGGCGCGGTGTTCGGCCTGCTGGCCCTGGCGACCAGCGTGATGGTGGCGCTGGGCATGCTGGCCACGCCGCTGTTCGTGGACCTCATCGCGCCGGGCTTCGAGGGCGGCGAGCGCGACCTGGCGGTGCGGCTGGTGCGCATCCTGTTCCCCGGCACGGGCTTCCTGGTGCTGAGCGCGTGGTGCCTGGGCATCCTCAACAGCCACCGGCGCTTCCTCCTGTCGTACCTGGCGCCGGTGGTGTGGAACGTCGTCATCATCGCCACGCTGCTGGCGGTGGGGGGGCGGTACGCGCAAGGAGGCCGCGCCGCGGAAGAGGCGCTGACGGAGTGGCTGGCCTACGGCGTGGTGGCGGGCAGCTTCCTCCAGTTCGCGGTGCAGGTGCCCACGGTGCTGCGCCTGTTGGGGCGCTTCCGTCCGGCGCTGTCGCTGGCGAGCGCCTCCGTGCGCCAGGTGCTGAAGAACTTCGGCCCGGTGGTGCTGGGGCGCGGCGTGGTGCAGTTCAGCGCGTGGGTGGACACCGCGTTCGCCTCCCTCATCTCCAACCGCGCGCTGTCCTCGCTCCTCTACGCGCAGACCATCTACCTCATCCCGGTGAGCCTCTTCGGCATGGCGGTGTCGGCCGCTGAACTTCCGGAGATGGCGCGCGCCACCGGGGAAGGGGAGGCGGACGCGCACGCGAAGCTGCGAAGTCGCATCGACGCGGGTTCGCGGCGGATCGCCTTCTGGGTGGTGCCGTCCGCGGCGGCGCTGCTCTTCCTGGGGGACCTCGTGAGCGGCGCGCTCCTCCAGACGGGCCGCTTTGGCGCGGCGGACTCGCGCTACCTCTGGTATCTGCTGATGGGCGCGGCGGTGGGCCTGGTGGCCTCCACCGTGGGCCGCCTCTACGCCTCCGCCTTCTACGCGCTGAAGGATCCGAAGACGCCCCTGCGATACGCGGTGGTGCGCGTGAGCCTGGGCACCGTGAAGGCGTACTTCCTGGCGCTGTGGCTGCCGGAACGGCTGGGGCTGCCCCGGGAATTGGGTGCGGCCTTCCTCACCCTCTCCAGCGGCATCGTGGCCTGGGTGGAGACGACGCTCCTGCGCCGCAAGCTGAAGCAGCGCGTGGGGCCCGTGGGCCTGCCGGCGGGACTTCTGGGCCGGTTGTGGGG
>NZ_RAWI01000745.1 GCF_003612125.1 Corallococcus praedator | reverse complement strand
GCTCCCGTCGGACGGGGCGCGGCTCCGGGACCCGCCGTGGGGGCCGCGCCAGCGGGACGGGGCGCCGCGCCAGGGCCCGCCGTGGGCGCACCCGGACCGGCGATGGGTACACCGGGCGCGGCGCCGGATCCGCCAGGGCCCGCGACGGGGATACCTGGGCCGGCGATGGGCGCACCGGGAGCAATGCCGGAAGCACCAGGACCCGCGATGGGCGCACCGGGACCGGCGACAGGGACACCCGGACCAGCCCCATGCGCGCCAGGACCCGCGCCAGGCGCACCAGGACCGGCGACCGGGGCTCCAGGCCTCGTGGGTGCTCCGGGCTGCGCGGCGGCGGGTGCTCCACCGGGGGCCGCGCCTTGCGGCGGAACGGCACTGGCGGGCCTCGCGGCGGCGGCCGTGGGACCCGCGGCGGACGGAGGCGGGGGCGCCGCCTGCGTGCGCGCGGGCGCCGCGAACGACACCGCGTTCAGCTCCTTGAGCAGGAACGCGAGGCGCAGCAGGTGATCCGCGTCCTGCGGGACGTCCTGGAGCAGCTGCCCCAGCGAACGCACGCCGTCGATGAACGCGAGCGCGCGCACCTCATGCGGCGTCAGGCGCAGGTCACTGGCCGCCACGCGTCCCCCGGACTTCATGATGGGCAGCGCGAGGACGTGGTTGAGCCGGCGCTTGAGGTCCGTCGTCGGGATGCGGCGCACCTGGTCGCTGAGCACGGCCCAGCGGTTGCCCAGCGGCATCGCCTTCGCCGAAGGCAGGTCGCGCGCCTCGAAGGTGAAGGTGCCGGACTCCGCGCGCAGCGCCTTGCCCAGGATGCCCAGGCCCCGCTGCGCCAGCTGCGTGAAGGCCGTGGCCGGCTGGAGGATGCCCAACCCGAAGAGCGCCGCGAGCAGGTCCCCGCCGAAGCGCTCCCGCGAGCCCTCCGCCTGCTGGAGCTGTTCGGCCGTCAGGAGCCGCGCCCCCATCAGCGACGCCCCGAGCCCATCCTCCGCGTGCGACGAGTCCACGAACTCCGGATTGCCCTTGCGGAAGTGGATCGACAGCGTGCGGTCCGAAAGCACCAGCGTCAGCAGGCCGGTGTGCTCGCCCGCCGCGATGCGCCCGTAGAGCTGCACCGGCGAGGTCTGCTGGAGCTGGCCCTGGGGCGGCACCGTGGTGGTGCCGTCATCCTGCGGCTGCGGCGGCTGCGGCGGTGGCGCGACCGGACGGGCCGCCGCGGAGGGCGCTCCGACGACGGGGGCTCCCGGCCGGGGAGGCGCGCCAGGGCCCGCGGCCTGCGTGGCGATGGGGCGCCCGGAGGCATCGACCCCCGCGCGGACCGCCGGTGCCGGCCCCCGCATCGCGCCAGGCCCGGCCGTGGGACCGGGACCCGCGCGCGGCGCGTTGACGGCGCCGGGACCCGCCATGGGCGCGGCCACCGGACCCGCCACGGGCGGCTGGGAGACAGGAC
>NZ_RAWI01000744.1 GCF_003612125.1 Corallococcus praedator | reverse complement strand
GGGTGGGGGCGGGCGGCTTCTCCACCGTGCCCCCGAACCCGGCCGCACCAGCGCCGCGCTGGGTGCTGGGCGCCATCCCGTCCTTCTGCTGGGCGCTCTTCGCGGCGTCTCCGCCACCGCCACGTCCGGCTTCCCCGGACCGGGCGGACGTTCCCTCCTGGCCGGGGGACTCCTGGGCGCCGCCCTTCGCGGAGGTACCCTTGGCGGAGGCGCCCTTCGCGGCGCCGCCCTTCGCGGTGGCCTTGCCGGAGGACGCCTTGCCTTCGGAGGGCTTCGCCTTCTCTTCCTCCTTGAGACCTCGAGCGGGCACGCCCGGCCGGGGGAGGTTGGGAGGAAGACGGACGCTCATGGGACGGTGCCTCTAGGGGGAGGGACTCAGGCCAGGTTCTTCATGTGGACGACGAGGTTGCTGTCGTTGCTGCCCAGCGTGCTCGCGTCGTCGGTGGGGATGACGTAGCCCTGGTCCGCGCCAACGTGCTTGCGGAAGAAGTCTACCACCTCCGGATCCTGCACGTTGGACGTGGTGCTCTTCTTGATGCCGTACGCCTGCCCGTCCGTCCCCTTGGCCTTCACGGAGTCCGGGGCGGAATCCAGCAGGTTCTTCATCGTGCCCGACAGACGGCCACCGCTCTCCGGCTGCATGGTCATGGAGGCGTTGTGACCCTCGATGTAGCTGACGTCGTAGTAGGTGTTCCCGTGCCCGCCGTCGAACTTCACTTCACCGAGCGTCGCGTTCTTGCCGTCGCCGGCGTCGCTGCGGAAGTTGCCGGACCAGCCGTCCGGGAACTGCACCGTCTTCGTCTCGCCCGGCTTGAGGGTGACGGAGTCCACCGCCTTGTCACCCGCGTTGGGGGTGAAGTTCACCTTCATCGGCGTGGTGCCGTCGTTGACCAGGGTCATGGTGTTCTTGCCCTTCGAAGCGCCCTGGGACTGCGAAGCGCCCTGGGGCCCCGCGACCGCCTTCTGCTGGAGCGGAGGCCCGCCAGCGTCCACGGCGGGCTGCCCACCGCCAGGGGAAGCGCCCTCGCCGCCGAGGTCCGGCACGCCGCTGTCGAGGGCCGCGTCCTGGGCGCCCAGGTCCGGCACGCCGCCGCCGTCGAAGGAGTCCGCGCCCAGGCCCACCTGGCCGCCATTCGGCCCGACGACGCCCGTGTTCCCGTTGGCACCCTGGGCGCCCGGAACTCCGCCCTGCGCCCCGCCAAGGCCCTCGCCGCCGAGGATCTTCGACAGCTCACCCAGCACCTGGAGCGCGAGCATCTGGCCCAGCTTCTCCATGCCACCCTTGGCCGCGCCGCCCACCGAGTCGAAGCCGTCCTGCTGCAGCAGGCCCTGCAGCGCGCCGCCCAGCCCCGCGCCGCCCTTCAGCGAGTCCGCCGCGACCGGCGAGGGCCGCTGGACGGAAGACGCCAGCTCGGGGGCCTGGGTGCGCGTGAGGGAGGGGCTGGGAA
>NZ_RAWI01000743.1 GCF_003612125.1 Corallococcus praedator | reverse complement strand
GGCGGGAAGGGCTACACTCCCGGGCCGAATGTCCGCCTCGCAGGTCGCCGAAGCGCTGTACGCCGCCCACAAGTCCCGCGCCACCGGCCGGCTGACGCTGCACGCCGGTGGACGCGAGTCCGCGCTGTGGCTGCGCGAAGGCGACCTGGTGGGCGCGAGGCTGGGCTTTGGCTACCAGAGTCCGGCGCAGGCGCTGTTCCAGACAGGGCTGTTGGGCGTGGACGCCCTGGATGCGCTGTGGGCGCGGGGTGGGGCGGCGGCGCCGGACGAGGAACTGCTGGAGGACAGCGGGCTGAAGCCGTCGGTGGTGCACGAGCAGCAGGTGCTCGCGCAGGTGCGGCGGCTGAGCGAGCTGGCGGAGCGCGCGGACTTCGCGGCGGAGGCGGTGGAAGCGGCGAAGGACTTCGCGCCGATCGCGGGTGTGAGGGTGGTGCGCGCCGCGCTGGAGCCGACCCCGAGCGAGGCGGTGCCCGCGAGGGTGTACCGGTGCCCCGAGGTGGCCGCGTGCGAGCCGTGGCTGACGGATGCGTCCGAGCGGCAGTTGTTGGAGACGCTGGGGGCGTTCCGGAGGCCGGAGGCGCTGACGGGGCCGCAGCAGGCGCTGCTGCGCGTGCTGGAGCGCGAGGGGCGCATCGAGGCCCTGTCGGTGGAGGACTGGGAGGAGCGCGAGCGGCTTCGGCGTGAGGAGGAGCTGCGGCAGGCGGAGGAGGAGGCCTGGATCATCGAGGAGGCGCGCCGGCGGGAAGAGGCGGCGCGGCGGGCGGAAGAGGCCCGGCTGGCGGAGCTTGCGCGCATCGAGGCGGAGCGGCTGGCGGAGCTTGCGCGCATCGAGGCGGAGCGGCTGGCGGAAGAGGCCCGGCTCGCGGAAGAGGCGCGGCTGGCGGAGCTTGCGCGCATCGAGGCGGCACGGCTGGCGGAGGAGGCCCGGCTTCGGGCGATTGAAGAGGCCCGGCTGGCGGAGGAAGCACGGCTGCGCGCGGAGGAGGAAGCGCGGCTGGCGGAAGAGGCTCGGCTGGCGGAGGAAGTACGGCTCGCGGAAGAGGCTCGGCTCCGGGCGATTGAAGAGGCTCGGCTTGCGGAGGAGGCTCGGCTTCGGGCGATTGAAGAGGCCCGGCTGGCGGAAGAGGCTCGCCTTGCCGAAGAGGCTCGCCTTGCCGAAGAGGCTCGCCTTGCCGAAGAGGCTCGCCTTGCCGAAGAGGCCCGTCTCGCTGAGGAGGCCCGTCTCGCTGAGGAGGCCCGGCTCGCCGAAGAGGCTCGACTCGCTGAGGAGGCTCGACTCGCTGAGGAGGCTCGACTCGCTGAGGAGGCTCGACTCGCTGAGGAGGCTCGACTCGCTGAAGAGGCTCGACTCGCTGAGGAGGCTCGCCTCGCTGAAGAGGCCCGGCTCGCCGAAGAGGCTCGACTCGCTGAAGAGGCCCGGCTCGCTGAAGAGGCTCGACTGGCTGAAGAGGCTCGACTCGCTGAGG
>NZ_RAWI01000742.1 GCF_003612125.1 Corallococcus praedator | reverse complement strand
CCCCTCCCCTGCCCGACAAAGAGCAGGGCCGGCAGGACGAGCAGCAGGGCCAGATGCAGCGGCTCCGCGACGAGGGCGACCACGGCCACGCTCAACCCGTAGGAGCTGAAGAAGAGCGCCAGCGCGAGCGCCCCCAGCGCACGGCCCGTCCTCGTGGCCGGTGACAGCAACCCGAACAGGGTGAGCGCGGCACCCGCCAGCGCCACGAGCTGCAGCCGGGCGATGCCTCGCGGGTGGTTGCCGCACAGCCAGAAGAGGACGCGCTGGGTGAGGGAACGGTTGGTGAGGAAGCCCCGGTTGAGGGGCCCGCGCCAGACATAGGCGAACGAGTCGTCATATTCGACGGCGCGGAGCTGGGTCTGCACCGCATACAGCGCGAAGACGAAGGGAGCCAGCACAAGGCCCACGCACGCGGCCGTCCACCACCAGGGCACCGGGCGCGACGTGGCTTGGGAGACGGAAGCGGTGCTTCGCGAAGCGGGCATGGACGAGGTGCGCGGAGGGCAACCGCCAGGAGCGGCGGGGCCCCGGCACATTACAGGTTGCGCCGGGGCTGACCGACCCTTTCGTACAGCGCTCGGGCCCGGAGTGCACACGGTACGCTCTCGGTGAAGCCCGAGCAGTACAGCCTTGGCGCCGACTCCAGCAGGGCCCGGGAGCTCCTCGTGGCAGGGGACTTCAAGGGGGATGGCCTCGCGTCTGCGACGGCGTCGTGAAGGGCTGAACCCCTGCTGAAGTCCTGACACCACGCCTCCCCCCGGGCCACTACTTGTGGCCCGGGGCCGGTGAGACCTTGCGCTCAGAAAGCATCCATCGACGTCCCGGGGATGCGGAGGCGCTTCATGAGGGAGACCCCGGCGGTCCAACCGCCTGACGAGGGCAACAATCCCTGCATGCAGTTGGCGCCGACGCCAGGCTTCATCGAACCTCCGTCGGCCCTGGTCGAAAGCAACACCGAGTCCCGGCTGGTTCAGCTCCTGCGCGACGCGGCCAGCACGAAGAACCCCACCGAAATCCTCACGCGTTCGGCTGTCGCCCATTACCTGCTCGGACCCGAGCTGGGAAACGCACTGGCCGACCTCTCGGTGACGGGCCGAGCGGCCTATGCCGAGTTCCAGCGCGCAACGGTCAGCCACGCGACGCTCCTGGCCCTTACCAGCGAGCGGCTCGCCAATACGGAACACGTGCAGGCGTCCCCCGAGGATGTCGCCGTCGCGGTGAGCGCCGCGCTGGACCGCGCCTACTCCGTCGCCTGGGCCCTGCGAGGTCCCGTCGCGAAGCAGGAGACGGCACGAGCACCGCTCGGATGGATTGCCGTCTCCGGCGAAGACGACGCGCCTCACCGGCCGGTGAATGTCCCTTCACCGCCATTCGAACAGTACGACCTTCGCGTGACCGTCGCGCCAAGGACGATGCCGGCGACGCTGGCGGTGACCACGCGCTTCTTCATCGCGTCAGCCGATGCGTTCGCCCCTTCGGCGACAACCCCGCCC
>NZ_RAWI01000741.1 GCF_003612125.1 Corallococcus praedator | reverse complement strand
GGGCGGTGAGCGGGTGGGGGGCTGCGCCCTCCGAAGCGGGAGCGTCGAACGCGAGGATGGGGTAGCCCTCGGGTTGTGGGGCGCCCTTGCGCGTGTGGAGGGAGACGCCGAGCACCGCTGGACGCTCGGAGGGAGCGAGGGCCGCGACCGCCTCCAGCGCCAGCAGCGCGGACAACCGGTGGTGCGCGTGCGTGCGGGCCGTGGGCATCATCAGGAACAGGAAGTCATAGCGGCCGCGTGTGAGCTGTTCGCGCAACTGACGGCGCACGGCCTCCACGTCCCAGCCCTCCGGCGTGAGGGCGTCCGGTGCCAGCGAATAGCCCGTGTCTGGCTGCTCCAGGAAGATGCAGTCGCGCAGGCCGAGGATGCGCGCCGCGCCCAGCAGCTCTTGTTTGCGGATCGCGGGCAGGTGCGCGCGGCCCACCGCTTCGTCCGTGAGGCGCAGGCGGTAGAGCGATTCGGCGAGCGTGGCGTAGCGGAAGCCTCCCTCGCCGTTCGTCAGCACCACGAGGTCCGCTTCGGCGCCAAGGGCATGCGTCGCCTGGAACACCGCCCCGGCGAACATCGTCTCGTCGTCGGGATGGGCGGTCACCAGCAGCAGGCGCGGAGGAGGGGCGGGGCTCATGGGGACAAGCATGCACGTCGGACCCGACATCTAGAGTCCTGTCTGTCGCGAGTCCCCTCACGGAGGCGTTCCTGGACCGGCTGACCGTGTTGCTCTTCACCGCGTTCCTGGACTCGGTGGCGCTGTTGATGATCGTCCCGCTGCTGCCCTTCCACGCGACCGGGTTGGGGGGTGGAGGTGCCGTGGTGGGCCTGCTCATGGCGACGGTGCCGCTGGTGCAACTCGTGAGTGCACCGGTCTGGGGACGGCTGTCGGACCGCGTGGGGCGCAAGCCCGTGTTGCTCATCGGGATGACGGCCGCCGTGGTGGCGTCGGTGCTGCTGGCGCTCGCGGATTCGCTGCCGGGGTTGTTCCTCTCGCGGGTGGTGCAGGGCGTGGGCGGTGGGACGGTGGGGGTGCTCCAGGCGTATGTCGTGGACGTCACGCGCCCCGAGGCGCGGGCCCAGGCGCTGGGCCGGGTGTCCGCTGCGACGAGTCTGGGAGTGATGCTGGGCCCCGCGTTGGGGGCGCTGGGCGCGAACCTGGGGCCGGCGATGCCGGGACTCTTCGCCGCGGGGTTGGGGGCCTGCAATGTGTTGCTCGCCGCACGGTTCCTGCCGGAGGCCCCCGGGGTGGTTCGCGCTGCCAGCGAGGGGCGTTCGAGCGGCACGGGAGACGTGTTGCGGGTGTTGTCGCATCCACGTGAGCCCCTGGCCCGGCTGGTCTGGACGTATGTGCTGGCGATGGGCGCATTCCAGGGGGGCACCGCCGTGCTGTCATTGCTGCTGGCCTCGCGGTTCGGGTTGACGGCGCGGACGGTGGGGTGGGTGTATCTGTTCACGGGGGCCGTGGCGGTGGTAGCGCGGGCACTCCTGTTGGGCCGTGCGGTGG
>NZ_RAWI01000740.1 GCF_003612125.1 Corallococcus praedator | reverse complement strand
CCCCACCACGTCCGCCGCCTCCACCGCCGCCGTTGCCGCCGCGACGCTGACCGCCATTGCCCCGGCCGCCGCCGCGTCCACCCGAAAGGGGCGGACGGTCGTCCTCCACCAGATCGCCCGGAAGCGTCGCGGGGAGCAGCGAACGGAAGCTCGCGTCCGCCACCACCGGCACGCTGCGGCGGATGGTGCGCTCGATGTCGCGCAGGTACTCGCGCTCTTCGGAGTCGCAGAACGACACGGCCTGGCCGCTGGCGCCCGCGCGGCCGGTGCGGCCGATGCGGTGCACGTACTGCTCCGGCACGTTGGGCAGGTCGTAGTTGAACACGTGCGACAGCCCGTCGATGTCGATGCCGCGCGCCGCGATGTCCGTGGCCACCAGCACGCGCAGGGTGCCCGCGCGGAACTCGTCCAGCGCGCGCTCACGGGCGTTCTGGCTCTTGTTGCCGTGGATGGCGTCGGCGCGCACGCCCGCCTGCGTGAGCTGCTTGGCCACGCGGTTGGCGCCGTGCTTCGTGCGCGTGAACACCAGCGCGCGCGGGATGGCCTTCGAATCCTGGAGCAGGTGCGTGAGCAGCGCGCGCTTCTCCTCGCGCTTCACGAAGTACACCTGCTGGCTCACCGTCTCCGCGGTGGTGGACGCGGGCGACACCTCCACCCGCACCGGATCCTTCAGGATGTTGCGCGCCAGATCCACGATGTCCGGCGGCAGCGTCGCGCTGAAGAACAGCGTCTGGCGCTCCTTCGGCAGGACCTTGATGACGCGCCGGACGTCATGGATGAAGCCCATGTCCAGCATGCGGTCCGCCTCATCGAGCACGAACACCTCGAGCGCGCGCAGCGTCACGTGGCCCTGGTCGATGAGATCCAACAAACGTCCCGGCGTCGCCACCAGGATGTCCACACCCTGGCGCAGCGCCTGGACCTGCGGCGTCTGGCCCACGCCGCCGAACACCACCGCGTGGCGCAAGGGCAGGTTCTTGCCGTAGGTCCCGAAGCTCTCACTGACCTGGCTGGCCAGCTCGCGCGTGGGCGTCAGCACCAGGCAGCGCACCGGACGCGCGCCGCCCGCGGGGGCCTTCGCCGACAGCCGCTGGAGGATGGGCAGCGCGAACGCCGCCGTCTTGCCCGTGCCCGTCTGGGCCACGCCCAGCACGTCCTTGCCCGCCAGCGCGTGCGGAATCGCCTTCACCTGGATGGGCGTCGGCGTGGTGTAGCCCTCGGCCTTCACGGCCTTGAGGAGTGAGTCAGTCAACTGCAGTTCGTCAAACGTCATGGAATCCCGCAATGATGGGTTGGCGCGCTTCCCCCTCAGGCGGGGGGCCGACCGCGCAGCGCGCCCTCCCGCGAAATTACGGGGGCGCCTGGCGGTGCGCGGTCAGGCCGCGAAGCGGCCCGAAGCACCTGGAAGTTTCCAGGAACCCGTGGGACCCCGGGAGGATTCCCGGTGCGGCCCACGGTCCAACCACACTGCCTGCAACGGGGGGCAATGTCCCGGGAAATCCATCCC
>NZ_RAWI01000073.1 GCF_003612125.1 Corallococcus praedator | reverse complement strand
TCCCTACCCTGCCCAGCCCGCCACCTCGCTCGCCGCCGCCCGGGCCAGCTTCGCCGCGGAGGCCGGGTCCACGCGCGCCGTCACGAGCACGCCAATCACGGCCCCCACCAGCAACTCCACGCGGCGGGACACCGTCTTCCGGGGCATGACTCCTGCCCGGGCCGCGCCCTCCAGGGCCCGCGTCAGGTGCCCGCTCAAGAGGGCGCGGTAGTCCTCCACCGCCCGGTGGGCCTCCGCGTCGTGAGGGGCCAGCTCCGTCGCCGTATTCACCAGCAGGCACCCCCGCCGCGTCAGGGCCGGCGGCGCGGTGCCCATCGTCGTCGCGAGCGATTCGAAATAGGTCGTCACCTGCTCCAGGCCCGGCGTGCCGGTGGCGAAGACCCCCAGCCGGGGCGCGATGACCTCCTGGAGGTACAGCGCCACGGCGCGCGTGAACAGCGCCCGCTTGCTGTCGAACGCCTGATACAGGCTGGAGCGGTTCAGCCCCGTCGCGGACTCCAGGTCCGCGAGCGACGTCGCCTCATAGCCCCGCGACCAGAACACCCCCAGCGCCGCCCGCACCGCCACCGTCTCATCGAACGCACGCGTCCGTGCCACGTCACCCTCCTTGACAATTCTGAACCGACCGTTTCAATATGGATTCGGAACTGACTGGTACAGAATAGCCCACCCCGGAGGGGGAGTCATCATGTCGCCACTGGCACAGGTCTTCGCGGTCATCGCAGCGCTCATCCACGTGTTGTTCTTCGTGATGGAGAGCATCCTCTTCCCGCAGCCGAAGGTGTGGAAGCGCTTCGGGCTGAAGTCGCAGTCGGACGCGGACGTGGCGAAGCCCATCATGCTGAACCAGGGCTTCTACAACCTGTTCCTCGCGCTGGGAGTCTTCGTCGGCGTGGCGCTGGTGCACACCGCGTCGGTCGCGTCGGGCGTGGCGGTCGTGATGTTTGGCTGCGCGTGCATGCTGCTGGCCGCCCTGGTGCTGGTGACGAGCAACCGCCGCTTCTTCACGGCCAGCCTCGTCCAGGGCCTGTTGCCGCTCTTGGCCATCGTGCTCGTCGCTGTCTGAGCCAGGCCTCGGGCAGTCGAATCCGGAAGCGTCAGGGCTCCGGTACGACGGTCTCGAACACGTCCGCGTCCGGCAGCGCGAGGACCTCGCGGCCCGCCTCGCCCAGCTTCTCGCGCGGCACGTCCTTGAAGCGCTGCACGAAGCTCGCGGACGGGCGCAGGGTGAGGGATTGGCCGGTGGCGCGATTGCGGAACGTGGTCGCGACGGCCTCCGGCGTGGGTGTCGTCACCAACGACAGGTTGAGCTTGCCCAGGCTCGCGCCCGTGGCCGCCGCCGCTCCGTCCGCGACGCAGGTGTATTGCACCAGCGCCGGGCTGTGGTGGACGACCTCCAGCTTGAAGCTGCCCCGGGGCAACCCCAGTTGCTGGAGCGCGAAGTCCCCCATGCGATAGCCCGCCACCGCCCACGGTCCCGCGCCCCCATGCACCAGGGCCACCCGCTCCAGCGCTCCGGGTTCAGCGGGCGGCGGTGCGGCAGGACGCGAACCCGCGCACCCCAGCGTGAAGCACAGCGTGGCGAAGAGCAGCGGGTGACGGCGCACGGACACGGGAGCCTCCAACAGAAGAATCAGCAGGAGCCTTCTATCCGGAACCCAGGCTCTTTCGCGAAGCCACCCTGAAGAGGAGGGAGCTCGGGGTCCTCGCCCCCGTTCCTCGAAGTTCAGAGCTCCGTTCCGGAGGCCCGGGCTTCCAGGCACCTTCGTGAACGGCAGGGCCGGCAAGTCGTCTAGGATGGGCACGAGTCATTGCCCCTCCTCCCCCCATCGCGAGGCCCGCGTGCGCACGAGGCACTTGAACCTGCCACACCTTGCTGTTCCGGATTACAGCTACAGCAAGGACACGCCGTTCACCTCGACGCGGCTGAGTCGGTTCCTCGATCGCTCCGGCATCAAGCAGATGCGTGAGCACCACCAGCACATCGCCGAGGGCATGTCGGGCAGCTTCGGCTGCGCGAACTGCCGGGGCATCGAAGCGCTCCGGAGCTGCCTCCGGGCCTACAGCGCGCTGAAGGACTATGACGCGGTCGCCAATCCACGGAACCTGGGCATTGGGGCTCTGACCTCTCTCCAGTCATTCCTGAGGGACCACGGCCCCAGGCTCGAGGAGCTGCGCGGAATCCTCGTCGACCTGAATGTGCCCTACGACGGGAAGTTCGGTCAGGTGTATGACTTCAAGGCCTACAAGAATGGCCTGCGCGACGGCAGGAATCCGATCAACCCCATCGGTGAGCGCTGGTACGGCGCGATGAAGACGTTGTTCGTCGCCAGGAACGGTCCAGGGCCGCTCAACGCGATCCTCGATACCGGCGTGGGACAGTCCGTGACGAAGCCTTCCGCCCACGCGCACGCGGTCATCGCCCGTGCCAGCCTGGAGATCGGGATTCGTTTCGGGTTCTGTGAGTTCCTGACGTTCGCTTCCTTTCCGGGCAGCACCAAGCAGGTGCGGACCTTGAAGAGCGTGGCCGCGCAGGCAGTGACCCTCGTCGACCCGGACGCGCAACTGGGCCAGACGCTGTCGGGGGCCCTCCAACAACTCCGGCAGCGTTATGAAACGCCGCTGAGGGAGCGGCGCTTGCCGGGCCTCAGCGAGGAAGCGCTCGCGGGCGAGCTGTGCGACCAGCTCATCGCGGGGATCGCGGCCATCGTCGCCTCCAAGGAGTCGCATCAGCGCGCCAACTGCTTCGCCCTGTGTTCGGTCTACCGGGCACTCTTCCTGGGATTCTCCTACACCCGGTTGCACGCGGAGCGGACCCGGTGGCGCGACCTGCGTGAGAAGGTGCAAGGCGTGGGGGATCTGCTGACGTATTTCCCCAAGTCGCGTGCTGGCAACTCCCTGGCGAGCATCAACCTGAAGGGGTTCTCGGACAGCCTGGGCAAGAGGAACCTGGGCGACGTGGCCCGGCTCATCGACCTCCATGGCAAGAGTTGGAAGACGGTGCGCGAGGTCGAGTTCGCCAAGCAATGCGGCGAATGTGAATCCGAGCAGGGCGCCTTCGACCTGCCGGGGCGGGTGGTCGACAGCCGCGTCCTGCACAAGGGCCCGAAGCTCGATCCGTCCATCGGGCTCTCCTTCTCCGAGCTGGGCGTCGCCGCGACAGACGATGAGACCCCCTGGGATTTGACGGCGGCAGTGGGGGCCCAGGCCGTGTGGCTCATCCTGGCGGATCTGCAGAAGCTGGCGCCCCGGGAGCCGGTCATCGCGGAGATGGTGGGCGTGTGTGATGCCGCGGCACCGCTGTTCGTGGGGTACATGGAGATGCTGTTCCTGGGCCTCGGGTTCGCCGGCTGCACCAGCTTGCCGCTGGTGCTCGAAGAGACCCATGAGCGCCCGAAGCAGGAGACCGCCGTCATCACCTGGTCGCCCGGTTCGCTCTCCACCCCGGCCTACACGGGGCCGACCTCGCTCGAACTCCACGCGGCGGCACGGAAGCTGGGGTTGACGCTCAAGGAGTTGATGGAGCGTGAGACGGTGATGGATGTGCTGTCCCGCCAGTACCGGCAACAGGCGCGCTTCGTGGCCCCCCGAGCGATGGGCGACGCTGAAGAGGCGTTCAAGGAACTGGGAGCCGCCCGGGACCTCCTGGTGAGCTACTTCAATGACGCGGCGAAGACCGCGTCCCCACCCCTGGCGCTCCAGTTCCATTGAGCGGCTCGAACGCATGGGCGGGACTGGCAGGGCGCGGTGGCCGCGCCTCTCGCGCTACAGCGTGAAGCCCACCATCAGGGACGCGGAGGCCCGGGGCACCAGCGCCACGCCTGATTCCCTTCGCGCCACCACGCCTCCCACCGAGGCCCCCAGCAGCATCGACACGCCGCCGCGCACGTCAAGTCGCACGCCTCCGGACACGAGCGCCAGCGGCTCCAGGCCGAAGCGTGTCTCATCGGAGGGAAGCCCGCCCTGGAAGACCGCCAGCGCTCCGGCCTCCAGCGCGCCGGCGAACGTCCACGGACCGTGCTTCCACTGCGGTCCCGCGTTGAGCCGCAGCTCCACCTCCGTCTGCCGGAACGCCACCCGCCGGCCTGATCCCCGGCGCACCGCGAGCCCAACGCCCGACGCATCCAGCCCCCACACCAGCCGGCCCTCGCGCTCCAGGCGCACGTCCAGGCCCGCGATGGAGGGGAGGCCCGCGACAATCCCAGACGTCAGGGACGGTCCCACCGCGAGCCACAGCGTGGACCCTACCCCACCCTTGCGCGCGAGCCGCGACCTCGCGGCCTGCTCCAGCGGCGCGCCCCCCACCGAGGCACTGCCATTGACGGGCACCGTCACCGCGCGCTCCAGGTAGCCCTCCTCCGCGCGCAAGAGCAGCCGGTACGACCCCGGCGCCACCGCGAGCGTGGTGGGGCCTTCGCCCTTCTCCAGCTCCGCCACCAGCGCGCCGCTTTCGGAGGAAAGCACCAGCCAGCGGCCCGGCGTCTTCACATCCAATGTCAGCCGTCCCCGTGCCTGCTGCGGCTCGGAGAGGATGAGCTCCCCGCGTCCGCGCAGGTCCATCCGGAACGTCGGACGCTGCAAGCCTCCCGGTGAGACAAGCGTGGACTCCAACGTGCGCGCGTAGGCGTAGCGGTAGGCTTCCTCCAGCGTGACGCGCCCATCGCGCGACGCATCGGCCGCGCCGCGCAGGCCTGTCGCCAGGTGGTGCGTGAAATAGGAGCCCTGCAGCGCGTCCGACTCCTGCGCGTATTCGTCCGCACCCGAGGCACTGATGACGACCCGCCCCTCCAGGTCCGCGGCCTCCATCGTGATGGGCGCGGCCACGGGCTTGAGGCCCTTCAGGCGCGTGGCGACGCCGGAGCGGCACGAGTCCAGGATGAGCAGCCCCACGCCCACGGGCGCTCCCTTGAGGAAGTCCACCAGCTCGCGCATCGGCAGCTCGGTGCCTCGCAGGTGCAGGCTGCCGTCACCCGCGTGCGAGGAGATGTAGAGCACCAGCCAGTCGCGCGACGTCGCCTCCGAGGACAGCCGCGCCTGGAAGCGCGTCAGGGCCTCACGCAGCGTGGCGGCATCCGTGCCCAGCAACGTCACGGTGCGCTCCGGGGGCACCGTCCCCACTTCCTGGAGGACCTCGCGCATCCGGCGGGCGTCGGCCTCCGCGAAGCGCAGCCGCTCTTCACCGGGCAGTCCCTGGTTCTCCCCCACGATCAGCGCCCAGCGTCGCGGCGCCTCCTCCCCCGCGTGGGCGTGGAGCGGGGCCACGAACACGCAGAGGGCGGCAAGCAACCCCGCCACCGCGGTGAGCCACCGCGTCATCGGACGACTCGCGGAAGCCGGGGGCCTGGGGACGACCTGCCTCATGAGGCGACTCGCTTGCGAAGGACCTGACTCCTGGAGCGACCCGCAGGACCGCAGGGGCCTGCACAAGGCCTGCCTCATGGAGCGACTCGCAGGACCGCGTGGGCGCTCGCCTTCCCGAGCCCGTCAGGCGTCACCGCGTCCAGCGGCCCCCGTCCCCTCGCCCGGGCATCCGCGATGCGCGACAGGAGCTCCGCCTTCGCCTCGTCCGCGAGCAGCGGCGTGTCCGAGAAGAACGCATGCAGCGCCACCGACCCCGGCGTCACCTCCAACGGCGGCGACAACTTCACCTCCGCCCCGGGCTCCACCGTGGCGCTGATCCGTCCCCCCTGCGGCCAGAGCACGTCCACCGCGCCCGCCTCATCCACCGCGAGCACCAGCACGTTCCGGTGCGCTCCCGTCCCCACCGCCAGCGTCACGTGCTCGCCGGGCCTCGCGCTCGTCACGGGCGCGCCGCCCTCCGACAGGAGCCGCAGCGCCACGCTCCCCTTCAGCCGCACGCCGTCCTCCGTGCCCTTCGGCACGTAGACGACCAGCACCAGCCCCACCGCCAGCGCGGCCACCAGCGGCCCGCCCCAATGCCAGCTCCAGCGCGCACGCGCCGACTGGGCGCGCTTCGCCTCCAGCTTCGCGAACACCGTCGCCGCCCGGGGCGCGCGCAGGCTCGACTCCCGCGCCTGCCGCATTTCTTCCGCGATGGGCCCGCACGTCGCGCAGGACGCCACATGCGCGCCCATGCGACCCGACGGATCCAGGCCCGAAAGCCATTCATCCAATTCCAACCGCGAGAGGTGCTCAGCCACGGCCCGCCTCCAGGTGCTCTCCCGGCAACCGCCCCAGCTCCGCGGCCTTCTTCCGGATGGACTCCAGGTCGCGGACGATGGTCTTTCGCGACACGTCGAGCATCTGGGCGATCTCCTCCTGCGTCAGCCCATCGAAGAAGTGCAGCGTGGCCACCTCCAGCTCGCGCTCGCCCATCCGGCCCACCAGGTGGCGGATGAAGTCGGCGGCCTCCCACTGACTGGGGGTGAGGGCCGCGGACTCCTCGCGCTCAGGAAGTGCCGGCTCGCGCAGGTGGCGCGAGCGCAGCGCGTTGAGGCACAGGTTGGTGGTGACGCGGTACACGTACGTCATGGGACGGGCCTCCCGTCGGAACCGCGCGCCTGCCGTCAACATGCGCTCGAAGACCTCCTGCACGATGTCCCACGCATCGGCGTCACGGCCGAGCAAGGCGAGCGCACGACGGTGCACCACGGGCGCGAAGCGCTCGTAGAGCTCCCTGAGCTCCTCCGCACCGAGCCCGCTCGCCATCCGCGTGTCCGACCTTCCTGTTCGTGCTTGTGACACCCGGGCCCGGTGGCCTGGGACATCGAATCCGAAACGGGGTGTGGGATACTAGCCGCGCCCCGGCGGCATGTCCCAGGCCGCGCCCGTCGGGTGTCCCAACCGCACGTGAACCGACTCCTGCCCGCCGTCCTGCTCGCCCTGCTCGGAGCGGGGTGCTTCGACCCGCTGTACGAGGACCTGGACCCCCTGGGCGAGGTGACGTGGGCCGTCTGCTGCGTCTCCGGCCAGGTGGACACGTGCCGCTGTGAATCTCCCGACGGCTGCCCAGCCGCCTTCCGAGCCTGCGCCGAGGGCACCTGCGCGGAGTCGCTCAGTCAGTCCTGCGGCGGCTTCGGCACGGACGGAGGGATGGAGCAATCCCGGGACGCGGGCACTGGCGTGAACACGGACGCAGGCACCAGCACCGACGGCGGCATCAGCACCGACGCAGGCACCAGCACCGACGCAGGCACCAACACCGACGCAGGCACCGATGGAGGCACCGACGCGGGCCCCATGGACGCAGGCCCGGGGGACCCCGGCACGGCCTACGGCCCCTGTTGCAACCCGACCACGCACAAGGTCACCACCTGTGCCTGCCCTGCGTCGGGCTGCGCGAACCCACCGTTCACCCCGTGCGCGGCGAGCCGGTGCGCATTGGAGGGCGAGCGCTGCTGAGCTACTTCTTCTCCAAGATGACGGCATAGAACTCGATGCCCACGCCCTCCCGGTCCTGCTCGGTGATGTAGCCCTCGGGCAGGCCCAGGAACTCACGCACCGTCAGGACGCCGCCGGGGCCGGGGGTCCACGGCTCGCAGAGCTTCAGGTACTCGGGCAGGGAGAACAGCTCGAAGGACTCGCCCATCTTCTGGAACATGCCCACGAACTGCTCCCACTGGGGCGTCGTCTTCGCGGGGTCCTTGGTCTCGAAGGTGGTGAAGAGCTTCGTGCCCGGCGCGGCCCAGTCATACAGGTCGCGGAAGAACTTCCGGTTCTCCTCCGCCTTGAGGAACACGGTGATGCCATTGGCGCCCAGGGCCACCTTGCGCTCGCCGCCCAGGAACTCGCGCACGTCGGCGCGCTCCAGGCACGCCTTCGCCTGACGGATGTCGCACTCCAGGTAGCGCACGCGCGGGTCGTCACCCAGGAGCACGCGCGCCTGCGCCATCGTCAGCGGGTTGATGTCCGAATACAGCACCTTCACGTCCGGCGGCAGCACGCCGTGAACGTGGTCGTTGGTGGGCAGGCCGGACGCGAAGTCCACCCAGTGCGTGTAGCCCTCCGACGACAGCCGCTTCGCCGCCACCTGGAGGCACGCGCGCAGCATCCGCACCCACTTGCGCGTCGCGGGCAGCAACGAGAACAGGAACTCCGCCGCCTGCCGGTCCGCCTCGAAGTTGTGCGTGCCGCCCAGCGTGTAGTCGTAGATCCGCGCCGCGTCGGGAACCTGGGGGTTCACCCCTGGCA
The DNA here is from genome assembly GCF_003612125.1 of Corallococcus praedator. Lineage (GTDB taxonomy): Bacteria > Myxococcota > Myxococcia > Myxococcales > Myxococcaceae > Corallococcus > Corallococcus praedator. The sequence goes on along the minus strand of NZ_RAWI01000073.1, from coordinate 21,721 downwards.
CCCGGGCCAGTTCATTCACATCCATCATCGCCGCTTCCCTCGGTAGGGCCCCCCACCCACGTCATCGCGACGTGGGTGAAGCAACTGACCGCCCATTGTGCCGACCCGCTCGCGCGGTTGCACCGTTCCTACGGAAGCAGGCCCGTGACCTGGCGCAGCAATTCCAACGGCCCCAGCGCGGCGACGGCGTCGAACTGCTCCGGCGTGCGGACCAGCAGCGAGCCCGCGAACCCCAGCGCGTTGACGTTGACGCCCAGGTGCTCCGCGCGGCTCCGGGGCACGAGCAGCATCCAGTCCCGGGTGACCAGCAGGTTGTACGGCGACGTGTCTCCCAGCCCCAACGCCTCGCGCAGCAACCGGTACGCCGCCAGCATCCGGGCCCCCGGGGCCGGAGCCGTCCAGGGCCCCAGTCCCACCAGCAGGTGGAGGAAGGGCAACGCCCCCGCCGACACCACGCGGCCCGGTCCCGGCAGCGCGGGGAGCAGCGCCTCCACCGGCGCCCGCAGCGCGTCAGGCCCCAGCGGCGACACGAGCTGCAGGTGCTTGTGCCGCTGGCTCGCGCCCGCGATCTCCCCGGCGTTGTAGAAGGCCAGCCCGTCCAGCCCCTCCAGGCACGTCGCGAGCGCGTCGAAGTCCCCGACCGTCAGCAGCGCGTCCTGGGATTCGAAGTCGCGCGTCACCAGCAGCAGGTGGTGCTCCACCACGTTGAACTTGTTGAGCAGACACACGTGCGCGGGCGCCACGTCCCCCAGCAGCAGGTCCGGCTCCGGGTGCGCGAACGGGTTGAAGGGCGCCGCGCCGGCGGGCACCGGCCGGGGACGCTCCTTCAGCGCCACCCGCCCCAGCACGCGCACCTGGAACGTCGCGCCCGCCTCCACCACGGTGCGCGCCTCGGTGGTGATGGGCTGCAACGCGCCGGTCTCCAGCGCGTGTCGGGTCACCGCCAGCGTGCGCGGCCAGAGGGCTTCGGGCGTCAGCGGTGAGGCGTTCACGGACGAAAACTCCCGGTCGGTCGTGTCGCGGGAAGGCCGGGCCTTCAGCGCGGGGGACGGAAGACGTACTGGTGCTCCTGGGGTCCGGTGTCGGGCGGGTACTGCGCGTCCATGAAGGCGACGCGCGCGCTCTGGGTGATGAGCGCGTCCTGAAGGCTGTCGTAGAGCACCACGACCTTCGTGGGCTTGCCCGTCGGGTCCACGTCCACGCGCACCTTGAGGTTGCCCTTGAGGTCCGGCTTCGCCTGGAGGTGCTCCAGGTACAGCGCGACGAGCCCCAGCGACACCCGGTCGTAGATCTGCTCCACCGTGCCCTTCGCGGGCGTCGCGGGCAGGTGCAGCTTGCGGCTCAGCTCCGCGGTCTCCGCCACCGCCTCCGGCACCGGACGCTCGGTGGCGGCGAGCGTCGCGCGGTACGCGGCCATGGCGTCCACGAAGCGCTCCTGCTGGAGGAACAGCCGCGCCCGCCGCACCTGGAGGTCCGCGCGGTTCGGCGCGAGCGCCACCGCCTGCTCCAGGCGCGCCTCGGTGGCAGCCGCATCCGACCGGGCCTCGGCCAGCGTGGCCAGGCGCGACAGCGGCTCCGGATCCTTCGGGGTCGCGGCGCTCAAGCGCACCAGGGCCTTCTCCTCGTCCTCGGGGCGTCCCAGCTCCGCGCTCAGCCGCACCCAGGAGGAGAGCACTGAAGGCTCCGCGCCCCCGAGCGTCGCGTAACGCTCCAGCATCTTCACCGCCTGCGCCTTGTCCCCCACGGCGAGCCACGCCTCCGCCTGTCGCCGGTGCGCCTCGCGGTCATGCGGCTGGAGCGCGACGAGCAACGCGCCCGCCTCCGCGCCCGCCTTCGCATCCCCCGCCTCCCCGGCCAGCCGCGACAGCACCTGGAGCGCTTCGGGCTGCTCCGGCCAGTCCTTCACCGACCGGGCCAGCAGCGCCCGCGCCTCCGCCGCCCCGCCCGGCCGGCCCGCGAGGAGCAGTCCCAGGTCGGTGCGGATGCGCGGGATGTCCAGCTTCGCGAGCGCCTCGCGCAGCCGCCCTTCCGCCTCCGCGGGCTTGCCTTCCGCCTGGAGGCGCAGGCCATCCGCCCAGAGCGCGGGCGCGAAGCCGGGCACCGCCTTGCGCGCGGCCTCCAGCGGCGCGCTCGCCTCCTGGAGCATCTTCCAGCGCACGTACACGAGCCCCATGCCCACGTGCGGCCAGGGGTTCTCCGGATACAGCACCGCGATCGCCTTGAACTCGCTGAAGCTCTCATCGGATGGCAGCGCGAGGAAGGCCCGGTACAGCCGGGGCATCGGGTCCTTCGGCGTCTTCGCCTCCTGCGCCTCCAGCTCCCGGCGCAGCGCGCTGGGGGAGCCCTGGACGCGGGCGGTGTCCATGCGCTGGAGCATCGCCATGCCGTCCGCCGCGGAGGCGGGCACCGGCCGGGCACCCAGGGCCGGGAGCGCGCACAGCACGCACAGCAACAGCAGCAGGAACGGCTGGGGACGGGACGTCATCAGGGAGCCAGGACGACAGGACGCTACCAGATGACCGCGCGAGGCAACCTCCCCCTTTCCGGACTACAGTCCCGCACTCCCTTCCTCCGGGGTGCCGGATGTCGACCCGACCGCGAGCGCAGGTCCTTGAAACACTGTCCCGGCGGGCCTTCCACGAAGCCCTTCCTCCGGAATGGAGGGTCCAGGACCCGCACCGGGAGCACGGCCTGGATGCCCGCGTGCAGCCCTTCGGGCACCGCAAGGCCCTGGGCCCCGCGTTCTTCGCCGGCATCGAGGCCACCGACGGCGGCCAGGGGGATGACACGGGGGTGAGCGTCACCTTCCGGGCCGAGCGGCTCCGGGAGTACCTGGACGCGGCGCATCCCGTGATGCTCGTCGGCTTCCATGCGCCCACGAACGGGCTGTTCTTCGCGTGGGTCCATCGCCTCGCGGCCTCGCACTCCGCCGAGGAGCGCATGCGGTGGGACTTCCAGCAGACCGTCTGCCTGCGGCTGGAAGAGGCGCTCCGGGCCCGGGAGCCTGACGAGCTGCTCGAAGAAGTCCGGGGGTTCTTCGGAGCGCGAGAAGCCGTGCCGGAGCCAGCCTCCGTGCGTATGCGGTTGGAGCTGCCGCCGGGCGGCATCTCGCAGGAGGTCCACGACGCGGTGGCCTCCTGGCTGGACACGGCCCGTCCCCGGGTGACGCTGGAGTCCGGGCCGGCGGAGCTCTTCTTGGAGGTGGCCGCCGACTGGAGCACCCTCCGGGTCGCGTATTCGGACCTCCACCACGCCCTGCCCACGTCCCTCCCTCCGGAGCCGAGCTCGGAGCAGGCCGCTGGCGTGGTGCGGCTCATCGCGGCGATGGCGCTCTCGCTCGCGGGCCTCCGTGACGACGCGGCGGCGCTGCTGGTGGAAGCACTCGCGTCCAGCGCCTGGCCCGGAAGCACCGCCTCCCGCCTCCTCCTGCAGCCCGTGGTGTGGAACGTGCTGTTCGCGACGGAGGACTTCCAGGACGTGCTCGGCGCGGCGGAGATCCTCGCGGCCCGCGAGCTGACACCCCAGGCCGTGCTCGCCGCCCGCGTGGGCCTGGAGGTCTTGCGAAGCCGGCCCTTCGTCCGAGGGTCGCAGGCCCCGCAGCGCTACCGGGCGATGCTCAAGCACCTCCTGGAGCGGACGAACGAGGCCGCCGACAGGGGCGCCCTGCACGCCCACCTCGCCCACCACCTGCGCGTGTCCGGGCTCGGCAGGGAAGCGGTGCACCACCTGCGACTGGCGGCGATGAACGACCTGAGCCACCTGCAACGCGATGACTGGTGGAGCGCGATGGCGGGAGCCCTGCTGCTGCGCGGATGCGCCCGACAGGCGGTGGCCTGCTACACGTACACCGCGACGCTGAGCGAGGATCGCCGCGTCACGGCGCTGCTCGCGAGGGCGTACTTCCGCCTGCGGAGGTTCAGCGATGCCGACCGCCTGTACGCACAGTGGTTCGACCGGAACCCCGAGCTGGAGCCGCAACGGGTGCTGGAACACTTCACCGCGCCCATGCTCGAGCAGCTCTTCGGGAGCGGCCATCGTCAGGTGGGCCGCGCCTGGAAGCGCGCCTCCGAGGCCATCATCCTCGAGGATCCCTGGCTCCAGCTCGCGGCGTTGCAGGAGGCGCTCCAGTGGGATCCCCTGTGCGAGCTCGCCTGGGCGCACTACGCGCAGCTCAAGGCCGACATGGATCCGGGGCTGGGCGCGAACGCGTGGCTGGCCCGGGCCATCCTCACGGGACACCGCGATGTGACGGCCTGCTTCAAGGCCATGGAATCGCTCAACCACGCCTCGGGACAGGCCCCGGGACTGCTGCGCATCTCCCTCCTCTGGTTCGCGCTGCGCTACCATGGCGAGCACTTCTTCGAGGAGGCCGAACGCCAGCTCACCGCGCGCTCCGGAGGAGGCCCCCTCGGGGGCTACATGGAGTACCTGCGCGGCCTGGAGGAACCGGCCCGGACGTTCTTCCGCCACCTGGACGGGACGGACGAAGGACTCTTCCCCGAACGGCGACCCCCGACCTGACCCCGGGGATAAAAGCTCTGTCTTGTTTTACGTGGATTGTATCAACCAGCCCGGGTCCGTATGGCCCGGGGGAATGGCCCTGGGGGATGACAGGAGCTTCCAGCGAAGGACGTCATCCGGCCTGGAGGGCTTGACCCGGACCGGGAGGGCTGGGAGGAATGGCCCACCATGGCCTCCGCCGAGAAACTCGTCTTCCCGACCATCGTCGAGGGACTCTTCGTCCGGGGACTGTCCGGCAAGGTGTCCTTCTCGCTCAAGGAGCAGTTGCGCAAGGAGGGGTTGGATCTGGACCGACCGCTCCAGCCCGCGTACTCGCTGGACACGTGGTCGCGCTGCGTGGCGCTGACCGCGAAGTCGCTGCACCCGGAGCAGCCGGATCCGGTGGCGTGGCGGATGCTGGGCGAGCGGATGATCGACGGCTACCGGGACACCATGGTGGGCCGCGCGCTCTTGGGCGTGCTTCGGCTCATCGGCCCCAAGCGGATGCTGCACCGCACGCAGCACAGCTTCCGCACCGGCAACAACTACACCGAGGTCCGCATCACCGAACGCGGCGAGCGCGAAGCGGACCTGTGGCTCAACGAGCCCGGCCTGCTGCGCTACTTCAAGCAGGGCGTGATGCTGGCCACGGTGCGCGCGGCCAGCGGCCCCACCACGCAGGTGGACGTCGTGCAGTACGACGACGACAGCGTCACCTACCGCGTGACCTGGGGCGTGCCGGGCTCCTGAAGCACCGGGGCCCGCGCGACTCGGCGGATCCGAGACCGGGGGCCCCTTGCTCGCACCGGGCTCCATCTGCCAGCGTGGAACGTCTGGGAGCGGTGCCGGGATCGCGCCCTTGAAGAGGGGGCTGCATCCAATGCCGTCGAACGAGCGCGCCAACCTGCCGCGCTGGAACGGTCAGCGGGGTTTCTTCGAAATCTGGTTCCTGGTGGTGCTCGACCCTGGCGGGGACCGCGCCTGGTGGTTGCGCTACACCTTGTTCACCCCGGCCCCGGGTTCGCCCGGGGAGCCGCGCGCCACGATGTGGGCCGCGGCGTTCGACTGCGCGTCGTCCACGCGGCCGGCGGTGGCGCTCAAGTCCATCCACCCGGCCACGGCCTTCAGCACGCTCTCGCCGTCGGGGGTGCGCATCGGGGACTCGGAGTTCGCCCCTGGCAGGTGCCACGGGCAGGTGGCCTCCGGGGAGCACGCCATCGCGTGGGACCTGCGCTTCACGTCGGAGGGACGCCCGCCGGTGCGCCGAGAGCCGCGCGGTACGGCGCTCCTGCCCCTGCCCACGCGCGTGGCCCACGTGCACGACGACATCACCTTCGACGGCACGGTGACGGTGGACGGCGAGCGCTATGAGGTGAAGGGCGCGCCCGGCCTGCAGAAGCACCTGTGGGGCACCCGGCGGCTGGAGGAGCTGACGTGGCTGTACTGCCCGCGCTTCCGCGAGGATCCGGACGCGCGCCTGGAGGCGATGATCGTGCGCGCCCAGCGCAAGCCCGGCCACCCGAGGCTCGCGCCCATCTACCTGCGCACGGGCGACGCGGAGCACACGTTCCATGAGATGCCCAACATGCTCTTCACGCGCGTGACGTCGCCTTCGCGGGGAGAGCTGGCGTTCAGCGCCACGTCCGCCACGGTGGCGATGAAGGGCCGCGCGTGGTGCGACCCGCGCACGCTGGTGGGCTACGCGTACCGCGACCCGAAGGGCTGGGACGTGCTGGTGGCGCAGAGCGACGTGGCCCAGTGCGAAATGGAGCTCTTCTCCCGGCCCCACCCGTTCGCCGCGTGGCGTCCCACGAAGAAGCTCACCTCCACCGTGGGCGCGCTGGAGTTCCACGCGCCGGAGGCCATGCCGGGCGTGCGCTACATCCCGTGGGACGGCACCGCGCTCGCACGCGAGGACACGCCGGATCCGGTCCGCGAAACGGGCTGACGCAGCAGGAGCAGCGCCTGTCCCAGCCGGTGCGCGAGGCGGCCCGACACGCGGGAAGGCTGCTCGCGCGAAGAGCGGCGGCGGCGGCGGAGGCAACGCCTTCATCCCTTCCCGCCCGAGCCTCTCGCGGAGAGGACGGAGGCGGAGGCAGGGCTCGCGTCCTGCCCCGCTCCAGCGACTGGGGTGGGAGGAACTTGCGGCCACGGGCCCGCGATGCCGTCCGGACAGGAGGGGTGGGGCCTGCGTTCGCATGTGGAGGGGCGCATCCGTGGCCACCCTGTGGGGTGACGGCCCGCCGTTCCCCTGACACCCCATGCACCGACTGCTGCGACACCTCCGGTCGCTCTTCCGAGTGGAGCCGGGAAGACCGGCCCTGTGGGCGGGGCTGCGGGCCGCCATCGCCACGGCGGTGCCGCTGTGTCTCGCCTTCCTGCTCGGTGTCCCCCAGGCCGGGTGGGCTGGCCTCACGGGCCTGCTCGTCACGCTCGCGGACAAGGGCGGCTCGTACAACTCTCGCGCGCGCATCATGGGCCTGGTGACGGCGCTGGGGGCGCTGGTCGGCATGCTCGCCGCGCCCGCGGGCCACACGTACTGGATGGACGCCAGCCTGCTGTTGTTCGGCGTCACGGCGGCCAGCTTCGCGCGCTGCTACGGCGAGACAGCTGGGTCAGTGGGAGGCCAGCTCGCCGTCATCTTCGTGGTGTCGCTGGGCGCGCCCGCCACCACCCTCGGGGAGACGGTGGCACGCGGTGGAGCCCTGCTGCTGGGCGGCCTGTGGGCCATGACACTGTCGCTCCTCCTGTGGCCCCTGCGCCCCTACCGGCCCGCGCGCCGCGCGGTGGCCCACGTCTACGCGGCGCTCGCGACCGCGGCGGAGCAACTGGGCGCGGCGGCGATGAAGGGCGCCACGGCGGACGAATGGGCGGAGGGACTGAGCCGTCACGCGGGGATCCGCCCGAAAATCGAACGGGCCCGGGGCGTGCTCGCGGCCACGCGGCGCGGGCGCCCGGACGAGTCCCGTCGCGGCGAGCACCTGCTGGTGTTGGTGGAGCTGGCGGAGCCGATGGTGGCGCTGCTCAGCGCCATCGCGGAGGCGATGCAGGTGGTGGGTAGGGACCCGCACCTCTACAGCATGCGGGAGCGCGCGGCGCGGTTGTCCGAGGCGTACGCCGCGATGGCCTGGTGGGTGGCGCGAGCCCTGCAGCAGGAGCGCAACGAGGGCATGGGCACGCCCCCCCGGCTCGCGCTGCGCCCGAAACGAAGGCAGCCGGCGAGGATGTCCGCGCCGCCCGTGCGACGTGGCTCGGAGGGCCCGCTGTCCGCGCACGTCGCCACGCTGTTGGACAGGCTGCGCGAGTACGCGGGCGTGGTGCATGAAACAGCGTCGGGGTTGCTGTTCGGAGACCCGGTGTCCCCACGAGGCAAGGGCACCCTCGGGGGACAACCGAAAGCACCGGGCTTCTCGCCATGGCAGCCGGTGCGCGACAACCTCCACCTGGACTCCCTGGTGCTGCGGCACGCGCTGCGCACGGGGATGGTGGCGACGGCGGCGCTGGGCCTGACCCGGGCGCTGCAGGTGGGCGACGCGCACTGGGTGAGCCTCACGGTCATCTCCATCCTCCAGCCCTACGCGGGCAGCACGGAGGAGCGCGTGCTCCAGCGCACGATGGGGACGCTGGTGGGCGCGAGCCTTGCGGCGCTCATCGCGACCACGGTGCACACGCCCGCGCTCATGATTGGGGTCATCAGCGTCCTGACGGCCGTCTCCGTGGCGCTGCTGCCGCTGAACTTCGGGGCGTTTCAAATCCTGCTCACGCCGGACTACCTGCTGATGGCGACGCTCAGCTCCGGAGACTGGACGGTCGCCTCACAGCGCTCGCTGGGGGTGCTCATCGCGGGGGCGCTCGCGCTCTTGGGGTCCTGGACGCTGTGGCCCAGTCCGGAGCGGCGCCGCTTCCCGGACGCGGCGGCCTCCGCCCTGCGCGCGGACGGCAAGTACCTGCAACAGCTGGTCATGCACCGCAGCGGCACGGAGCCGGCGGTGAACGAGGAGCGGCGCCGGTTGGATCAATCGCTGCTGGAGGCGGAGTCCTCCTTCCAGCGGCTGATGACGGAATACCGGGGCCCGCCGCAGCACCTGGAGCCCGGCATGGCGCTGCTCACCTACGCGAGGCGCTTCGCGCTGGCGGTGACGGCGCTGGGAACGGGGAGGTTCGAGGGACGCACGTCGGTGTTGCCCCAACAGCTCGCGCAAAGGGCCAGTGACAGTCTGGAATTGCTCGCCCGCGCATTGCAGGAGCGACGGGAGCCGCCGCCCCTGCCGCCGCTGTCCCTGCCGCGCACCAGTGATGATCCGGTGCTGGGTGCCCTGCTGGAGCGCGTGCCCCGGCAGCTCGGCATCCTGCACGGCGCGGTGGCGCGGCTCAGCGAGGATCCGACGCTGCGCTGACGGCCGGAGCGGACGCGGGCGGTCGCGCGGCACACGCGGTCTGGTACTCCGTCAGCTTGCCCCGGAAGCGCTCCTGTTCCGGCTGGGGCCACTCCTTCGGCAGCGACCCCACCGCGCGCTCCTGCTGCTTCAAGGCTTCCGGGCACTGTCCCAGGCCGAAGTACGCGGCGGCGGCGGTCTCCAGCACGTAGGGATTGGCCTGTTCGCGGCGCATGGAGGGGCGCACCGTGATCAGGGCCGCCGCGTACTGACCGGCCTGCACCTGCTGCCAGGCCACCTCCGTGGCGGCCCACCAGGAGCCGGGCGAGAGGGAGTGCGCGCGTGCCACCGCCTGGGGATACAGCCGATCCTCGGGAGACAGCACCGCCAGCCACTGGGCGAGGGTCGTCCAGGCGGGGGCGCTCTTCGGGTTCTGGGACACCCGCTGTCGCGCCCACGCCAGCTCATCCTCCCGCGTCAGCTGCCCATTCGGCGGAGTGAAGCGGAGGTGGAACGTGTACGGGATGCTCAACGGATGGCCCGCCAGGGTCGGCGGACGGTAGAGGGAGGTGTACAGCTCATCGAGGGCACGCTGGGTGCCTTCCACCGGCCCCCCCTCGACGACCTTGCAGTCGCGGACCCGTCCATCCGTATCAAACCGACACCGGAAGATGAGGAGCGCGAACATCCCGCGCTCGACCAGCTCTCGCGGGTGTGGCGAAACGAACCGCCCTCCTGAAATGAGTTCTGGGCGACGGACTGACTCGTGCAGGAACGCGCAGGCCTCCTGAAGACCTGCTTCGCAGGCGGCGGAGAGGTCGCGCAGGGCGCGCTGGACCTCCTCCTGGGAGGGAGTGCCCTTCAGGAGCTGGACGGCTTCGGCGAAGACCAAAGGGGCCTGCTCTGGCTCCAGTTCGACCGAAGGCATGTCCGCCGACGCATCCGCGAGGAGCGCGGAGACGTCCCACGAACCCTTCCGTGGAGAGGCATCCCTCAACACCTCATCCATGGCCAACACCAGATGGCCATGACTCGCGGGCAGTGACGGGATGGCGCCATGACGACAGCCCGTCGAAACAAGAAGCAGGGAGAGGAGGCACAAACCCAGGCGCATGGCCCCGCATCCTAGAGCACGCCGTACTGGAACGAGCTTGTCTCCTTGCTCGTCCAAAGCCTACGGAGAGGCTGGCGCCACCACCGCCACGGGTGCGACCGAGGTCGTCGCGGCCACCAGGTTCCCGGCCCCATCCTTCGCCAGCCCGTACAACTTGAACGCCCCCGTCACGGCCGGCAGGCGCACGCGCCACGTGCCCGGCGCACTCCCCTTCCGGGACTCCAGCGCCGTCACCCCATCCCGCTCCACGCGCGTGGCCGCGTTCCGGAAGTTGTACGCGAACGACACGTCCAGCGGCGTCCCTCGCGGAGCGGTGACCTCGAAGTCCACGAGCGCCCAGGTGGCCGCGCCGTCCTTCTCCATGCCCCGGACCGCCAGCCGCACCGGCACGGGCAGCGCGGGCTCCGGCTTCTTGCCCGTGTACGCCTCCCGCACCGCGTGCCACGCCGGCCGGGTGGAAGTCCCCGACAACAGCCCCAGCCACATGCCGGTGTGGTCGAACGACGCGCTGTAGTTGAAGACAAACAATCCCAGACACCGGCCCGCCTGGACGTGAGGCCCCAGGGCGTTGCGCCAGCCGTCCACGATGACGTCGTACTTCTCCCCGTCCCCTGGCTCCACCCTCAATCCCTGCGCGTCCTTCGGCGCTTCCCATTCTCCCTGGGCGCCGAACTCGGTGATGAACCACGGCTTGCGTCCACCGGCCTGCTTCACGGCTTCTGGCAGCGCATGGATGCCCCGGCCATAGACATTCAGCCCATACGCATCCAGCGACGGCACGTACTTCTCCCAGAGCGGCACCCCGAGCGTCCACGCATCCACCGACAACACCGGGTGCCCGGTGTCCGCCTTCTTCACCGCCCGGACGACCTTCTCCAGGAAGCGCGCGTACGCGACCTTGGACGCGTCGTCCGGTGAATTGAGGATGACCTCATTGCCCAGCCCCCACGCGAGCACGGCCGGGTGGTCCTTGAAGCGGCGCACCTGCTTCAGCGTGGCCTGCAACTGCGCCTCACGGCCCTTCGCATCGCGCACGTAGTCGAACGCGTCATCGTTCTCCATGCCGGGGCGGCCCGGCCGCAGCCACAGCCCCACCAGCACCCGCAGGCCGTGCTTGTGCGCGGCGTCGAGCAGCGCGGCCGTCTCCTCGCCGGTGCCCCAGGTGCGCAGCGTGTTCACGCCCAGGGCGCGCAGCCGCTCGCAGTCCTGGTCGAAGTTCGCGGGGCCTCCGGAACCACTGAAGGTGACGCCCTTCGCCACGTAGGGCTGGCCGTCCACCTCCATCCTCCAGCCCTCCCCCGCCTTCACGATGGCGGTGCGGGCCTCCACGTCCCAGGTCGGGAAGAGGAGCGCGGTCAGGAGCAGGACGCCGACGGCGACGGGACGGGCGGTGGCCATGGGTCCGGCAGTCTAGCCGGCGGCCGTGCGCGCACCGTCCGGCCCCCGCCACTTCGTACGGTTTCGTGCTAGCCCCAGGGGTCGTGGCTCCGCTCGTGACCCTCCTCGAACCGGCCCCCCGGACGGAAGACGTACCCACGGCCTTCCCGAGCCCCTTCGACGCCCTGGGGCCGCACGCCCTCGCGCGCCGCGCCGCGGAGTCGCTTCAGGCCACGCTGCGCGAAGGCGTCATCGCCCCGGGACTGAGCAGCCGCCTCCTGGAAGGACCGGACGGAGGGAAGATGTTCGGCGTGCTGGTGGTGCGCCAGCGGGATGGGAGCCAGGGCGTGCTGCGCGCCTTCTCCGCGATGCTCGCGGGACGCTGGGACGTCCCGGGCTTCGTGCCGCCGTTGTTCGACCGCGAAGCCCGCGCCCGGGTGGAGCCCGTGGCCGAGACCACCGTGAAGGCCCTGCTCGCCCGCGCCGAAGCGTGGAGCACGTCCGAGGAGCTGCTCCGCCTGCGAGCGGACGACGATGCCCGCCAGGCGCGAGAGGCCACGGAGCGCGAGGCCCTGCGCCAGCGCCACGAGGACCGCCGCCGCCAGCGCCACGCCCGCCGAGCGGAGGTCCTCGCCGCGACGGACCTCACCGAAGCCACCCGCGCGGAGGCATTGCATGCGCTCGACCAGGAGAGCCGGGGCGACAAGGCGGAGAAGCGACGGTGGGACGCGGCCCAGGAACAGACGCGGCGCGACCTGGCCCCCCGCCGCGCGAAGGCCGAGCGACGGCTTCGGGCGCTGGATCGGCTGCGGCGCATCGTCTCCCGCGGCTTCATGAAACAGCTTCACGACACCTACGCCATCACCAACGCGCGAGGAGAGACGCGGCCTTTGCGCACGCTCTACGCCGGAGCGGAGCCGCCCTCCGGAGCCGGAGACTGCGCGGGAGCGAAGCTGCTCGCCCATGCGTTCGCGCACAGGCTCCAGCCGGTGGCGCTCGCGGAGTTCTGGTGGGGCACGCCGCCCGCGTCCGGAGGCCGCATCCAGGGCGCCTTCTATCCCGCGTGCCGGGACAAGTGCGGGCCCCTGCTGCCCTTCATGCTGGAGGGACTGGAGGTCTCCGCGCCCCGGCTCTTCGTCCCGCCGCCCGCGCCCACGCCGGAGCTGTCCATCATCTTCGAGGACGCGTGGCTGGTCATCATCGACAAGCCCTGCGGCCTGTTGTCGGTGCCGGGCCGGGACGCGGCGCTGACGGACTCGGTGCTCACGCGCCTGCGCGCACGCCACCCCCACGCCACGGGCCCGCTGCTCGTGCACCGGTTGGACCTGGACACGTCCGGGCTGCTCGTCGCGGCGCTGGATGCGCGCACGCATTCGGCGCTGCAACGCCAGTTCCTCCACCGCGACGTGGACAAGCAGTACGTGGCGCTCATCGGCGGGCCGGTGCAAGGAGCGTCGGGCACCATCACCCTGCCCCTGCGCGTCGACCTGGACGACCGTCCCCGACAGATTGTCGACCCCGTGCACGGCAAGCCCGCCGTCACGGACTGGCGGGTGCTCCACCGCGAAGCCGGTCGCACGCGGGTGGCCTTCCACCCGCGCACCGGACGCACGCACCAGCTCCGCGTCCACGCGGCGCACCCCCTGGGACTGGGTGCGCCCATCGTGGGGGATCCGCTGTACGGGCACGCCGACCGCCGCCTGTTCCTGCACGCGGAAGTCCTCTCCTTCGTGCACCCGGCGACGGGCGAGCGCGTGTCCTTCACCCGCGCGGCTCCGTTCTAGAAACGCGGACCGTCAGTTGACGAGCAGCACCTTGCCCACGCCGCCCTCCTCCGCGAGCTTCTGGGCCTCCTTCGCATTGCTCATCGGGAACGTCCGGCTGATGGGGATGATCAGCTCCCCCTTCGCCACGCTCACCCCCAGCTGCGCCAGCCGGCGCCCGTCCGGATGCGACAGGAAGGTGCGCACCGTGAGGCCCTTCTCCTTCGCCCCCTTCGGCTCGCCCACCACGCTGCCCACGACGCCGCCGTGCTTCACCTTGCCCAGCACCGCGGTGATGGCCTCACCGCCCACCGTGTCCGCCACCGCGTCCAGCGTGGGCAGCTTCGCGACGTCCCTCGGATCATCGAGCGCGACGACCCCATCCACGCCCAGCGTCTTGGCCTCCACCAACTGCTTGAGCCTCACGCCGGCCCAGATCTTCACGCCCCTCGCCCGCGCCGCGAAGATGGCCGCGCGGCCCACCGCGCCCAGCGCGCCGGTGATGAGCAGCGTTTCGCCCTGGCTCGGCTGCACCTGCTCTTCAATCAATTGCACGCCCGTCAGCGTCACCAGCGGCAGCGCGGCGGCATCCCGCAGGTCCATGGACTCGGGCACCTTCGCCCAGGCTTCCGTGGGCGCGACGACCGTCTCCGCGTAGCCGGCGCTCACCAGCCCCATCACCCGGTCGCCGGGCTCGAAGGACTCCACGCCGGTGCCCACCTCGATGACCTCGCCGGACACGTCGCGGCCCAGGATGGCGGGGAGCTTCAGCGGCATCATCGCCTTCATGTCGCCCCGTCGGATCTTCCAGTCCACCGGGTTGATGCTCGCGGCGGTGACGCGGACCTTCACCTCGCCCGGGCCCACCTTCGGCTCGGGCATGTCCTGCACCGCGAGCTTGTCCACATCCCCATAGTCCTTCAGAACGACGGCTTTCATGCAGGCCTCCACAAGTCGGGCGCGGGAAGGAACTCCAGCGACGGGCCAACGGTAAGCACCGGTGAAGGGGGCGCCATCGTCGGCGGGCGCTCGTCCCGCTCCCCTGCCTCCCGACAGCGCGTCGCAAGCGCCAGGAGCAGACGGCGCTCCGTGCGCGGCGGGCACCTGATGCCGGCCTTGCTCAAGACCCGCCGCTCGCAGGCCTGGCCGCTGTGCCTGCGAAAGCCCCAGCCCGCGTGGCGAACGCGCCCCAGTGCCTGGAACGCGAAGCGCTTCTTCCTCACTCCGCCGTCACGCTCGCGTCCCGGACGTCAGGCGCCGCGAGGCTGGAACTCCAGCGCCTCGCGCAGGACCGGATAGGTGTCCTCGGACGCGGTGCTGCCCATGAAGGTGTCGATGTGGCCGCAACCCGGCAGCACGTGGCGCTGGTAGTAGCGCGCCCCGTTCGCCTCGCTCAACCACGCGAAGGTGCGCTCCGTGGACGTGGGCAGGTACGTCTGGTTCTTCTCGCCGGAGATGAACGTGATGGGCCGCTTGAAGGGCGCCGCGTCCAGGTAGTCCGGCGGCCGGCTCTGACCGTAGCGCTGAAGGTTGCCCGCGCGGCCATGGTCGTAGCGCACCGCGTGTCCGGTCCGCGCCATCTGCCCCAGGTGGCGGAACGTCATCAGGTTGCAACGGCCGAACTGCTCCTCCAGCCGCGAGTGCGTCTCCCGGTTGAGCCGGGAGTGCCGGTACAGCCGCCCGTACATGAACGACAGCCGGTGGCACACGGGGCTGTCGCACTCCATGCGCAGCAGGCCCGCCACCTTGCTGAAGGCCGCCTGGAACAGCGGCGTGCTCGAAGCGTCATCCGACGTGAGCGAGTCCAGCCCCAGGTCCAGCAGCTCCGGCACCCGCAGCAGCGCCTTGAAACGCGTGGACTTCGGCACGTCGTGGTGCAGCGCCACCTGCGACGCCACCACGCTGCGCACGTCCGGCAGGTGTCCGGCCGCGAGCGACATGAAGAACGCCGCCGACCCCGCGCAGTGCACCACCGCCTGCACCGACTCCGCGCCGGTGATTTCGCGCATGCGTCGCACCGCCGCCGGCATGTCGTGGTCCGCCGCGTCGTCCAGCGAGAACTGGCGCAGGGGCAGCTGCACGCTGGCGCGCCAGTCCAAAAGCCACGTGTCGTAGCCGTGGCGCACCAGGTACTGGACGAAGTTCTCTTTCAGAGTGGGCAGCATGAACATGCCGCTCCACACGCCCGCGCCGTGCACCAGCAGCACCGGCCCCTTCGTGCCGCCCGCGTAGCGCGTGAGCCGCAGCGGGATGCCGTCCCCGGCGAGGAAGTCGTACTTCTCCGCCACCGGAAGTCCGTCCCGTGTCCCGTACTCGGACACCACCCGCAACACCGCCGCGCTGCCTCGACGTTCAAAAGCCATGGGCCACCGCCTCCGCGATGCGCTCGGACACCGCGCTGATGGTCATCACCGGATGGAAACCAATCGACGTGGGGATGACGGAGCCATCCGCCACGAACAGGCCCGGGTAGTTGAACACTTCCCCCTCCTTCGAAACGACGCCACGGTCCGGCGACTCCGCCAGGTGCGCCCCGCCCAGTGAGTGCACCGTGAAGGGCCGGCGGAACAACTCCCACGTCACGAGCGGCGCGAACGTCCCGCCGTACTGCGACGCCAGCTCCCGCATCGCGCCCATCATCCGGGACACCAGCTCCGCGTTCTCGCCCGCGTAGTCCCATTCGATGTCCAGGTGGTCGCCCTTGAGCCCCATGCGCCCGTTGGCGTTGTCCTGGCCAATGGCGAACAGGTTGCTCGTGCGCGCGGGGTCCACCGTGTTCATCAGGGGCTTGTTGAAGAGCCCCTTCGCGAACGCCTTGTGCAGCAGCGGGCCCAGCTTCGGCCACATGGGCGCGGCGAGCCCGCCCAGCGGCCCCAGCACCGGCTGGCCCATGCCCGCGAGCACCGCCGTCGCCGGCTGGTTGAAGGTGGCCGTCACCATGGTGAAGCGAGGCGCCGCGTCGAAGAACTTCATCACCGTGGCCACGTCCGGGCCCACCCACGGGAGGATCTCCTCGCGGCTGCCCTGCAACGAGCCCAGGAAGTCGCCGTTGCCGGAGTACCCATACCCCAGCCGGTCGCTCACCAGCGGCAGCGTGCGGGCCCGGTCGCGGCTGCGCAGCAGGATCTCCACCGTGCCCAGCGCGCCCGCGGACAGCACCACGCGGGTCCCCTCCACGGACATCTTCTCCCCGGTGGACAGGTCCCGGTAGTGCACCCGGTAGCCGCCGGCCACGCGCTGCACGTGGGACACGGACAGGCCCGGCCACACCGTGGCGCCCAGCTTCTCCGCGCGCGCCAGGTAGGTGAGATCCAACGTGTTCTTCGCGCCGTGCTGGCAGCCGAACTCGCACTCCGCGCACAGCTGGCACGCCTTGCGGCCCGGCGCGGAGGGCTCCGTCCAGGACACGGCCTCCGTCGGATCAAACGTCTGCCGGCCCATGCGCCGGGCGGCCTGCTGGAACAGGTCGCGCTTGCGCAGGGGGATGGACGCGGGGAACGGCTTCACGTCCAGCTCGCGCGCCACCTTGTCGTAGTACGGCTCCAGCGCCTCGCGGCTGAAGCCCCGGGGCCAGCGCGGGTGGTCGAAGACGATGGGGTCCGGCCGCACGTGCACGTTGGCGTAGATGAGCGAGCCGCCGCCCACGCCGGCCGCCGTCACCGTGCCGATGCCGGACAGGAAGCGCACATCGTAGAGGCCCTTCGCCTGGGGCCGGGACGGCTGGCGCCAGAGGACTTCGTCCGCGCGCGTGACATCCCGGGGGAACTGGCCGGGGGCATAGCGCCGCCCCCGCTCCAGCACCGCCACGGACCTGCCCGCCTGCGCGAGCCTGAGCGCGGTGATGGAACCCCCGAAGCCGGAGCCCACCACCACCACGTCGTATCGCGTCGCCATCCCCACGATGTGCCGTCCTCCCTAGTCGAACTTCGCGCGAGCGAAGACGTCCCAGAGCGTCCCCATGAACATGCCGCCAAAACGCCGCATCGCATCCGCCTGCTTCAGCGGCGACGACGTGCCCAGCACCGAGAACGTCGTCACCTGCTGGATGAAGTCCGGCAGGTGCAGGCGGATGATGCCGCTGGACACCACCGTGCCGGAGCGCTCGTGGCCCCGGCGCACCACCGTGTAGAGCGTGGACGTGTCGCTCCACACGTCGAAGCCCGCGTTGTCGCAGACCTCCTTGTAACCATCCAAGAGGTACGGCTGGCCGTCCACGCCGGTGAAGGGCAGCAGGTACAGCATGCGCCGCTCGTAGAAGCGCTCCGTGTCCACGAAGAGGTTGAACACGCCGTTCTCCACCGCCGCGCCCCCCGGAGGCGTGAGCCCCTTCACGTGGAGCGTGCCCTGCGCGATGCCGCCGTGGGACTCCTGCGCGAGGAAGCGGTCCAGGTTGGGCAGCGTGATGGTGACGACGAACTCCGCCACGTCCCCGGAGCGTTGTCCCGCCCGCGCCGCCCCGGCGTAGTCGTCCGCCGGCACGTGGCCCGGATGCAGGTGGCCCTTCATCCGCTCCGTGAAGCGCAGGCCCACCACCGGGGTGGGCGAGGCCACCGTGCCACCGGGCGGAATCACCACCGTGCCCAGCGGATCCGTCCCCGGCACCACGGGCGTGTGCGCCGTCTCCACCACCGGCATCATCCGCATGCCCACCCGCGCGGAGGCGGAGGGGTCGGCACGCACGGGCTGCGCGGGCCCCCGCTCCGGCGCCACCCAGCCCGGCGCGTTCTTCACCTTGCGGATGGCGCGCTCCACGTTGCGCTCGGCCACGGCGGCGATGCTGGAGGAAGGGTTCACGCCAATGCCCACCGGCAGCGCCGCGCCGTCGAAGACATACAGGCCGGGGTAGCCGTGCACCTGGCCTTCCGGATCCAGGACGCCGTACGCGGGCTCCTCCGCCATCGCGCAGCCGCCCAGGTTGTGCACGGACACCGGCAGGTGCAGCCGCTCCCACAGCGGGTTGTACGCGGCGCGCGTGCCCAGGGCCCGGGCCACGTCCTCGCAGAGCTGCTCCTGCGTGCGGTACAGCGGCAGGTTCGCGGGCACGTCCCACTGCACCTGCAATTCGCGCGTGACGGGCGACAGCGACAGCCGGCCGTTGGCCTTGTCCCGGCCCATGGCCAGGAACACCGCCTGGAAGCGGCCGCGCTCGTTCTCAATGGAGGCCATCTCCTTCGAGCGCGCGCGCAGCACCTTCACCAGCTCCCGCTGCAACAGGTCCGCCGGCAGGCTGAGCGCGCGGTCCGGATCCATGGCGAGCATCAGCCCCGCCGCCTGCACCGGGTGGCCGCCCTCCTGGAAGAGGAACCAGGTCTTGTCCTTGCCCGTGCCCTCCTCCACCACCATGCCGGTGGTGATGGTGGGGCCCACCGCCGGGTCCCACGCCTCCTTCGTGTCGAAGGCGAAGGCGAGGAAGTCCCCGTTGGCCGAATAGCGCGTGCCCAGCCGGGCGCTCACATCCGGCAGCGTGCCCAGCACGTCGCGGTTGCGCAGCAGCAGCTCCGTGGTGTTCACCGCGCCCGCGCACAGGAACACGCGCCGGGCGTCCACGGTGCGTTGCATGCCGGCGGCCGCGTGGTCGGTGTACGTGACGCGGTAGCCCGGTGACAGGGGCTCGATGCGCGTCACCTCCGCCTGCGTGGACACCTCCGCGCCCTGCTGCTCGGCGACGGCCAGGTAGTTCAGGTCCAGCGTGTTCTTCGCGCGGACGTTGCAGCCGATGTCGCACTCGCCGCAGTAGTTGCAGCCTTCCTGCATCACGCCGAACTTGTTGCGCATCGGCTCGCCCGCGGGGGCGAAGCGCACGGCGAGGTTCGGGTGGAAGAACTGGGCTTCGCGGCCCAGCTTCTTCGCCACCTCCTGCATCCGCTTCGTCTTGGTCGGCAGCCCGCGCGCGGAGGTCGTGATCGGCTGCACGTCCAGCATGTGCGCGACCAGGTCGTAGTAGGGATCCAACGCCTCGCGGCTGTAGCCCTCCGGCCACCCGGACGAGAAGACCTCCGCCGGAGGCCGCAGGTGCACGTTGGCGTAGATGAGCGAGCCGCCGCCGTACCCCGCCGACTGCACGATGCTCATTCCCTTGAGCAGCTTGATGTCGAAGAGGCCCTGCCGGTGCTGCCACAGCCAGCCGTTGGTGGGGTCCTCGAAGTCGCGCGGGAAGCTGCCCTTCGGGTAGCGCAGGCCGCGCTCGAGCACGCGCACGGACAGGCCCGCCTGCGCGAGCCGGCAGGCCGCGACCGCTCCGCCAAACCCGGTGCCAATGACCAGGGCGTCGTATGCCGGTGCCATGTTCCCCCTCCGGGTGCGATCCCCAGGAGCAGGGATCAGGAGCACGACCCGGGAGCGTCCTGAAACGGACGACCTGATTCTACAACGGGTCCACCCCGTTTCCTTGAGGCCCCCCTTCCCGGCAGGTCGCTCATTCTCGCGGTGGATCCGGGTATTCCTGGAACAGCGTGCGGATCCGTCTCATCAGGCCGCGTCATCACCACCGGATAGCGGGACTTTCCGTGAAGGCTTGAGGAAGGGCCGGGTGGACGCAGGGGCGGGGCCATGACATTGAAAATGGAATCCCCGTGAAGCAGGGCAGGCAGCCGAGCGGGGCCGGCACGTAGCGGGATGTTTCGAAGGACCCCGGTGCGCGCGGTACCCTCCCCCGATGGCCGGCGAATCCATGAGCACTCCAGGCGTTCCCGACCCGGTACTTCCCTCACCGGAGGGCTCCCCCACACCCGCCGTGGATCCGCTGCTGACGATGCGGCTGGGGGAGTTCATCATCGAGGAGCGCATCGGCGCGGGCGGCATGGGCGTCGTCTACCGCGCGGTGCATCCGCTGATTGGCAAGCACGCGGCCATCAAGGTGCTGCGGCCGGAGCGGATGGCGCGGCGCGAGGAAGCGCAGCTGCTGCTGGAGGCGAAGGCGGTGAACGCCATCCGGCACCCGGGCATCCTGGACATCTTCAACTGCGGCACGCTGCCGGATGGGCGGCCGTACATCGTGATGGAGCTGTTGCAGGGCCGGACCCTGTCGGAGGTCTTGCTCGAGAAGGGGAAGCTGGACGTCGAGCTGACGGTCTGGGTGTTGGATCAGCTGCTATCAGCGCTGGGGGCGGTGCACCGGGCGGGCGTGGTGCATCGCGACGTGAACCCCGAGAACGTGTTCCTGAGGGAGTTCCTGGACACGAAGCCCACGCTGAAGCTGGTGGACTTCGGCATCGCGCAGGTGCCTCGGGAAGAGTCGCCGGGAGCGAACGGCGCCATGACGGGGACACCGGAGTGCATGTCGCCGGAGCAGATCCGCGGCGGCACGGTGGGGCCCGCGGCGGACCTGTACTCGGTGGGCATCCTCGCGTTCCAGATGCTGACGGGCGCGCGCCCCTTCCAGGGCGAGCACATGCAGGTGATGTTCGCGCAGGTGGAATCGGTGCCACCCGCGCCGTCCACCCGAGCCGAGGGCATTCCTCCGGCGCTCGACGCGCTGGTGCTCCAGTTGCTGGAGAAGAAGCCCGCGCGACGCCCGGCCAGCGCGGAGGCCGCGCGCCAGCAATTGAGCGCCATCGAGGCCGCGCTGCGGACACCTGTCACTCCACCCGTCCAAGCGGAACCGGTCGTGGTGCCGACAGTCGTCCCGTCGGCGGCACCGACGTCGCGTCGCAACAAGGTCGTCGTGGGCGCGGCGGTGCTCATGGCCTTCGGTGTCGGAATCGTGGGGGGACGGGTTCAACACAAGGCCGGCCCGGCGCAGGCGCCCACGGCTCCGGCTGTGAAGCGACCGGTCGTGGTGGAACCGGCCCCCGTGTCTCCGCCGACACTGGTCGCTCCGCCTGCCAGTGAGCCGCCGGCGCAGGAGCCCCAGAAGGAAGACAGTCTTCAGGAGTAGGAGGCGGCGTTGGAGAGCCCCGCGCTGAAACGCCCAAGCAGAAGTCCTCTGAACTTCAGCGTTCCTCCTCTCACGCAGAGGCACAGAAGAATCTGGCAGAGGCGCAGAAGAATCTGGTCGATCGCCTCACGGTTCTTTCCCAGAAGATGAAGCACCGGAGTGCGGGAAAAGCGCCCCCTGCGAAGCTCGATGCTGAACTGGCGCGGGCCTTCACATCCGTCGCCCGCGCGACCACCGAGGGGGAATGCGCGTTCATCGACCGAGAACTCGACGAGTGGGAGAAGCGCTTCAACCAGCAGCTCCCCCCGCCCTAACCCCGGTCGTCCTCGTCCTCCTCATCCAGACCCTCGGGTGACTCCAGGAGCCGGCGGGCCCGCTCCATCATTTCCACGACGATCTGCCCCGCGGGCTGCACCGTGTCGATGCGCGACATGCTCGCGCCTCCCGCCGGCAGGCTCATCTCCTCCAGGTCCCCCTGCGTGTCGGGCGTGGGCAGGAAGGAGCTGAACTTCGGCATCACGTACTGCACGTCCAGCACGCCGGGAAACAGCCGCGTCGTCCCGATGCTCTCCGGCTCCGCTCCCGGCGGCGGCACGCGGGACTCGCGCCCCGCCCACTCGCGCACCGCGCGGTTGCGGATCACCCGCATGCGCTTGCCCGGCCACTCCGGACCGAACAGCGTCGTCAGCGTCGTGTCCCCCGCGTCCCCTTCCAC
>NZ_RAWI01000739.1 GCF_003612125.1 Corallococcus praedator | reverse complement strand
CCGCAGGCGCGTGGGCTCGAAGCTCGTCTTCTTCTACGCCATGCACGACGGCTTCGAACCCACGCGCCTGCGGGTGCGCGACGCGGCCGACCCGGTGGACACCTGGGGGCCTTCGCGGGAGGCGTTCTCCGACGGCATCTACCATGGCGCGGCGCTGAGCGCGGTGGAGGACGGCCAGGGCGGCATCCACCTGGTCTACAAGGATGAGACGGAGCGTCTGTATTACCGCCGCTTCGACGGGACGTCCTTCGGGCCGCGCACGCTGGTGGAGAACACGCCGGACTGGGCGTTGCAGCCCGCGGTCACCCGGGTGGGGAGCGCGCTGTATGTCTTCTACAATCACATGCAGTCCGCCGCGGACTACGAGCTGCGGGTCCGGGTGCTGCGCGACGGGACGTTCAGCGACCCGGTGACGCTGGACTCGCGCACGAGCTTCAAGGGCTACCTCTCCGCGCTGGACGTGCTGCCGGACAGCGTCACGGAGGTGCCGTGCTTCTACGGGGACTCGCCGGATGCGAACTCCAGCGCGAAGGTGATGCGCGTGGCGGTGCCGCGCCAGCCGGAAGGGGGCGGCACCGGACAGGACGCAGGGACGCCGGATGGCGGCGTGGGGATTCCGGATGGCGGGGGCACGCCGGATGGCGGAAGCGCGCCGGATGGTGGCGTGGGGACTCCGGATGGCGGGAGCACGACGGACGGCGGCACGGGGACGGATGCCGGGGGCACGTCGGATGGCGGCACGGCGCCGGATGATGGCGGGGTGCCGGGGCCGGTGACGCTGGAGCCGGTGTTCACGAACACGACGCACGACGTGCTGGCCGTGGACGGCGCGGGCACCGTGTACGCGCTGGCGCTGGACGGCGGCCGTTCCCGGTTGTGGGCGAGCACGGACGGCGGCCGCACGTTCAGCGCGCGAGGCCAGGGCGTGGGCGGCGCGTCCTTCTGGGTGATGGCGGCGCTGAAGGACGGGACGCTGCTGGCGCAGATGAGCCGGGGTGGCAGCTACCACCTGGAGCGCTCCACGGATGGCGGATGGACGTGGACGGACGCGGTGGCGCTGGGGACCTACCGCGCGGCGTCCCCGGCGAGCTTCGCGGAGCTGGGCAGCACGGCGTTCTTCCTGGAGTACCAGACGGTGACGTCCGGGAGCACGCCCGTGCGGCTGTGGGCGAGCACGGACGGCGGGGCGACGTGGGCGGTGCGCTTCACGTTCCAGGCGTCACGCCACGGCCTGGCGCTGGTCGCGGATCCGGTGCGCGGCGTGCTGTGGGCCACGTTCGGAAGCAGCTCGGCGCAGGCGGCGGTGATGCGCTCCACGGACGGCGGGCGCACCTGGTCGAAGGTGATGGGCGGCTACGGCTCCAACGCGATGGCCGGGACGGTGCTGTCCGGAGGAGAGCTGCTGCTGGCGCAGTCCACGCTGTACGAGCCGGAGCACCCGAAGCTGCTGCGGGTGTACGCCAGCGCGCGGGTGGACGCGCTGCTGACGCTGCCGGGACCGGCCTACTCCCTGAAGGGGTTGCCAGGAGGGGGCCAGGTGCTGGGG
>NZ_RAWI01000738.1 GCF_003612125.1 Corallococcus praedator | reverse complement strand
CCGAAGGCGCTGCGCACCCGCGACATCGCCTGTGTCGCCAGCAGCGAGTGGCCTCCCAGGTCGAAGAAGTTGTCCTCCGCCCCCACCCTCGCCACGCCCAGCACCTGCGCCCACACCTGCGAAAGCAACTCCTCCGTCGGCGTGCGCGGCGCCACGTACTGGCCCGCCTCCTGCGCCCCGTCCGGCGTCGGCAGCGCCTTGCGGTCCACCTTCCCGTTCGGCGTCAGCGGCAGCGCCTCCAGCACCACGAAGGCTGCAGGCACCATGTACTCCGGCAGCCGCTCCCTCACGAAGTCGCGCAGCCGCGCGCTCTCCACGCCCTCCGGCGCCACCACGTACGCGATGAGCCGCCGCGGCTCCTCCCGCAGCAGCACCACCGCCGTGCGCACCAACGGGTGCTTGCCCAGCACCGACTCGATTTCGCCCAGCTCCACCCGGAAGCCCCGCAGCTTCACCTGCGTGTCCGCTCGGCCCAGGAATTCGATGTTCCCGTCCGCCAGGTAGCGCGCCCTGTCCCCTGAGCGGTACAGCCGCGAGCCCGGCGCCCCGTACGGGTTGGGCACGAAGCGCTCCGCCGTCAGCTCCGGACGGTGGATGTACCCGCGCGTCACCCCCTCGCCGCCGATGTACAGCTCGCTCGCCACGCCCGACGGCACCGGCTTCAGCGCCCCGTCCAGCACGTACATCCGCACGTTCGCGAACGGGCGCCCAATCGGCACCAGCCGGTTGTCTCCCGCCCCCAGCGCGTTGCTTTCGAACCACGTGCTGTCGATTGTGGTTTCGCTGATGCCGTACGAGTTGATGAGTCGCGTGGAGGCGCCAATCACGCCCCGGATGCGCCGGTACTCATTCACGTACCAGGCGTCCGAGCCCGCGATGAGCACCTTCATCTTCTCCAGCCTCTGGCCCGTCTCCTCCAGGTGCTGCAGCAGGCCTCGCAGCACCGCCGGCACGAACTCCGCGCAGTCGACTCCCTCCGCCTCCATCAACCCGTGCAGCTTCGCAGGCTCCAGCAGCCACTCGCGCGGGCTCAGCACCAGCTTCCCGCCCGAGCACAGCGCCCGGGACAAGTCCCCTCCGAAGACGTCGAAGGAGAAGCTCGCCATCTGCAGGTGGCTTCGGCACGCCTCCTTCAGCGCGTAGCTTCGCTCCCACCCCAGGTACGCATTCGCCCAGCTCCGGTGCGACACCATCACGCCCTTCGGCGTCCCCGTGCTTCCCGACGTGAAGACGACGTACGCCAGGTTCTCAAACGAAGCCGTCCGCGACGGGGCCTCCGTCGGCAAGCCCGCGCGTGCGGGGGCCTCCGCGTCCAGCAGGTAGCGCGGCAGGCCCGGGGCCTCCACCGTCCCCTCCAGCGACTGCTGCGTCAGCAGCAACGACATCCGCGACTCGGACACCATCAGCGCCAGGCGGTCCGCCGGGTACGACGGGTCCAACGGCACGTACGCGCCTCCCGCCTTCAGGATGCCCAGCAGCGCCACCAGCAGCCTCGGCGTGCGCTCCAGGCACACGCCCACCAGCACCTCGGGGCCCACGCCCTGGCTTC
>NZ_RAWI01000737.1 GCF_003612125.1 Corallococcus praedator | reverse complement strand
GATTTCGGGGGACAACCACCGCCGCGTCGTGGTGGTTGGGGCTGGCGTCCTGGGTTCCTTTCCCCGCGCAGGCGTCGTTGTTCAGCGGAGACGCGCTGGACACCGCGGCGGACGTGATGAGCTGGGTCGTCATCGTCGTCGCCCCGGTGGTGATGCTCTCCGCGTTCTGGTTGCTCCACATCCTCCCGGAGTAGCGCCACCAGACGAAGTCCGACGCTCGATAGCGCGGAGGCCCTCCGGTGACACCGGAGGGCAGGGACGGCCCTAGCTGGACTCGGCGACGCTCGCGCGCCGGCTGGCGCCACCGTTGCCGTCGCCGAGCGGGGCGGTGCGCTCCAGGTTGCGCCGGGCGAGCGCCGCGAGGTGGTCGGGCGCCTTGGAGGCGCGGCCCTTCTCCTTCTGCACCGTCATGATGCCGCCGCTGCCGTGCTTCTCCTGGGCCTCGGAGACGATCTTCTTCATGTCCGACGCCTTCACCCAGTACGCGCCATTGGCGGGGTCGCGCACGCGGTAGAGGTCGTCGTCCTTGCTGTTCGTCTTGCCCGGGTCCACCGCGTCGATGGTGATCCAGTGCAGCTGGCCCGTCTCCTGGCTCTCCTGCCCCGGCTCCAGGGTCGTGTTGAGCAGGGCGTTGGAGTCCACCAGCGCCAGCGCGTACTCGCCCTTCTTGAGCGCGCCGCTCAGCGCCTTCGGGTCGCACTCGCTGGAGCCGCTGGTGACCTCGATGCCCATGCCGCCCAGGATGGCGCCCATCTCGTCCGGCGTCGCGCCGTCGTCCAGGTTCACCTCGACGCCCATCTCCTTCACGCCGGAGGGGGAGACCGCGAGCGTGTCCGCGCGGTTGCGCACCTTCTCGCGCGCCTGCTCGGGGCTCAGCTCGGCTTCATTCTCGCCATCCGACTGCTCCAGGAAGGTGAGGGTGGCCTCCGCGCAGCCCTGCTTGCTGGTCTGCACGACGGTGGGCTCGCTGGTCTTCCAGCCCTTCTCCTGCTGCGCCTCCTTCGCCTCGTTGGCGGGCAGCGCGCTGGGGGTGGTGGCACCCGGCGGCTGCGGGGCCGCCAGCTCCGGCAGCCCCTTCTTCTTGGCGCGCTCCTCCTGGAAGGAGTCCAGGTAGCGACCCTCGTCGGCGTTGAGCGGCTTGGCGTTCGGCGCGTCGGTGAGCGGCTGCTTCACGGACTGGGCCGCCGCGGCCATCTGCGCCGCCCGGGCCTCCGCCTGCGCTTGCGCCTGACGCACCCGCTCCATCGCGGAGTCGATTTTGGCGCCGATGTTGAATCGCCCGGCCATGGGAGGTCTCCTGTCGTGTCGCGTCAGTGTCCTGCCCGCATTATCCAGGGAGGACTCCGGAGGTTGCGTCGGAATTCCAGGATCTGACGAGAACGCGCGGTTTCAGACGCAACCGGGCCGTCAGCCGGGCGGACAACCATGGAATCCTGGACTGAGGGGTACACTGGACCCATGGCGAACCGGCACGACAGGGACGATGGGGCTTCGGCGCCCGCCTCCGCACCGCACGTTTCAACGTCGCGAGAATCCTACGGTACGGGTCGGGGTGGCTCGCCGGGTGGGAC
>NZ_RAWI01000736.1 GCF_003612125.1 Corallococcus praedator | reverse complement strand
GATGACCACGCCTTGGGGGGCGAGAGCAGGCAGGATGCAGTGCCGTACACGGATGGATTCAAGTCACAGATGGTGAAGCGGATGGTAGGCCCGGGCGCGGTGAGTGCCGCCGCGCTGGCCCGTCAGGTGGGCGTGTCGCAGCCGACGTTGTCGCAGTGGTTGCGGGAGGCGAATAAGTTGGCGGCGATGACGCCCCCGCCCGAGGAAAAGCCCGCCCCGCCGTCTGGGCCGAAGAAGTGGACCGCCGAGGAGAAGCTGCGCGTGCTCGTGGCGGCCCAGGGCCTCACGGGCGGGGAGTTGGGGGCTCTGCTGCGCAGCGAGGGACTGCACGAGGAGAAGCTGAAGGAGTGGCAGCAGGCCCTCTCGGGTGCGGCCACGGAAGCCCTGCCGGCCAAGGAGCGCAGGCGACTGGCGGTGGCCGAGAAGCGGGTGAAGGAGTTGGAGCGCGAGCTGCACCGCAAGGAGAAGGCGCTGGCGGAGACGGCGGCCCTGCTGGTGCTCGAAAAAAAACTTCAGGCGACGGGCTGGGACGAGCGGCACCTGGACGACGAGGACGACGCAGCGGACGAGAAGCGCGAGAAATGACGCTCGCCCACGTGGAGGAGGCCCTCCAGCAGGGCGTGCGGCTGGAAGCCGTCTGCGAGCGGCTGGGGGTCGCCCCTCGCACCATTCAACGTTGGAGGAAGCCGGCCACCGCGCAGGATGGGCGGTGCGGTCCGCGCACCCGGCCCGCCAACCGCCTCTCCGAGGGAGAGAAGCGCCGGATGCTGGCGGTGGCCCACAGCGAGGAGTTCCGGGACGTGTCGCCCAAGCAGTTGGTGCCGAGGCTCGCGGACCGGGGCGAGTACGTGGCCAGCGAGGCGAGCTTCTACCGGGTGCTGCGCGCGGCGGGACAGCTGACGCACCGAGGCCCCGCGAAGCCTCCCACGCCGCGCCCCAAGGCCGAGCACACCGCCAGCGCCCCCTGCCAGGTGTGGAGCTGGGACATCACCTACTTGAAGGGCCCGGTGAAGGGCACCTTCCTCTACCTCTACCTCGTGGTGGACGTCTTCAGCCGCCGCATCATGGGCTGGCGCGTCCACGAGGAGGAGTCGTCCGCGCATGCCGCGGCCCTCATCCGCGACAGTTGGCAGGCCGCCGGCTGCCCCGAGGGCCTGGTCCTGCACTCGGACAACGGCGGCCCCATGAAGGGCGCCACCATGCTCGCAACGCTGCAATGGCTGGGCGTGGCGCCTTCCTTCAGCCGGCCCCGCGTCTCGGACGACAACGCGTTTTCCGAGGCCCTCTTCCGCACGCTGAAGTACCGCCCCTCCTTTCCCCAGCGCGCCTTCGTGTCGGCGCAGGACGCGCTCGCATGGGTGGAGCGTTTCGTCGCCTGGTACAACACCGAGCACCGGCACTCCGCCATCCGCTTCGTCACGCCGGAAGCCAGACACTATGGCCTCGACGTCGCGCTGCTCGCCCAGCGTCACCAAGTGTACCAGCGCGCCCGCGCCCGTCACCCCGAGCGATGGAGCCGCGACACGCGCGACTGGACGCCCGCGGGCCCCGTGCGCCTCAACCCCTCACCGGAAGTGCAGGA
>NZ_RAWI01000735.1 GCF_003612125.1 Corallococcus praedator | reverse complement strand
ATCTCGACCGCCCCCCACAAACCCGCGCCCCACGCGCCCCGCTCCAGCGGTAGAACACGCCGCATGGAACTGGGAATCACAGGAAAAACAGCGCTCATCACCGGCAGCAGCCGGGGCATCGGACGGGCCATCGCCACGGTGCTGTCGCGCGAGGGCGCGCGGGTGTGCGTGTGCGCTCGGAACCTGGAGCCCGTGGAGACCGTGGCGAAGGCGCTGCGCTCCGAGGGCGCGCAGGTGGCCACGGTGGTCGCGGACGTGGCGACCCCGGAAGGGGCCCATGCCGCTGTGGACGCGGCGGTGCGCGCGTTCGGTTCGCTGGACATCCTGGTCAACAACGTGGGCGGCAGCGGCGGCGCGGGCGCCTTCGACGCGGCCAGCTCCGAGCAGTGGGCGGACGTGCTCCAGCGCAACCTGATGTCCGCCGTGTGGTGCAGCCAGCGCGCACTGGCGGTGATGCGCGCGCGGGGGGGCGGCAGCATCGTCCACCTGAGCTCCATCTTCGGCCGTGAGTACGCCACCAGCGCGCCCTACAGCGCGGCCAAGGCGGCCCTCATCGCGCTGACCAAGGAGATGGCGGTGGACCTGGCCCCCCACCGCATCCGCGTCAACGCCGTCGCCCCCGGCTCCATCTTCTTCCCCGGGGGAAGCTGGGACAAACGCCAGCAACTGGACCCCGAAGCCGTGGCCCGCATGGTGCGCGAGCAGATCCCCTGGGGCCGTTTCGGCACGCCGGAGGAGGTGGCGGACGTGGTCGCCTTCCTGTGCTCCGAGCGGGCGAAGTGGGTCACGGGCTCCACCCTGCCCGTGGACGGCGGCCAGGGCCGTGCCTTCTAGGATGCGCCCCGGCCTCCTGACGGTAGAGTCCGCGCGCATGAGGCCACCGGCGTGCTGAAGCTCTACAAGAAGGACGGCGACACCCTGCGCTACTGGGAGGCCTGGGAGCACGAGGGCGTCGTCACCGTGCACTGGGGCCCCGTGGGCGACGGCGGCGAACAGAAGACCGTCCCCGTCCCCGCCGACGAGGACCCCGACATGGTCATCGCCCAGGAGGCCGAGTCCCTGGTGGACACCGGCTACGACGAGCCCGAGCCCGAGGCCATGGCTGTGCTCCTGGTGGAGTACGCCGTGCAGGGCAAGGGCAGCGGCCACGACTTCGAGAAGCGCAACGCCGTGGAGGAGCTGCTCACGGACGCGCTCGGTTGGACGGGCAACGGCGAGGTGGAGGGCGGCGAGACGGAAGGCGGCTTCATGCGCGTGCACTGCCGCGTGATGGATGAGGAGACGGCCGCGCGCACCGTGGTGGAGGCGCTGGACTCCGAGGACCTGCTCGAAGGCGCCCGCGTCCTCGTGACCCGGGGCGAGGAGAAGCCCCGCGTCGTCCACCCGCCCCTCTTCCCCGTGCTCAAGTAGCCGTCGTTCCGGGAGGCTGGGGCCGGAAGACGCGGAACAGGAGCACCAGCGACGGCACCACCGTCACCGCCCCCACCCCGAGCGCGACGAACAGCAGCCGCATCACCCCTGGCGACGCCGCGCTGGTGGTGGCGGGCGTGGGCGTGGGGTTCGCCATCTACCGCTCCCGCCACCATGACGAGCGCGTGCGCCGCCAGCGCCGCCAGGCCCTGTCACGGGCGTGGGACCATCCGGAGCGGGTG
>NZ_RAWI01000734.1 GCF_003612125.1 Corallococcus praedator | reverse complement strand
TCCCCCGGTGGACCCGCCGCCCGTGGACCCGCCGCCCGTTCCGGAGGTGGAGCGGCCCTTCACGATGCCGAAGGTGCAGACGGCGCTGGCGGACTACGCGCTGGTCATCCCCGCGGAGGCGATGGCGAAGTTCCAGGCCGACCCGTGGACGGAGGAGCAGGACGCGACGTTCCAGGCCAACGGCAAGAGCTTCCCGGTGAAGGTGCGGCTGCGCGGGGCGTCCGCGCGGTTCTTCGACAAGAAGAGCTGGAACGTCAGCTTCGCGGACAAGGACAAGTTCGAGGGCCGCACATCGCTCAACCTCGTGGCCGAGTACGCCGACGCGTCGATGCTGGCGGAGAAGATTGCCTACGACCTGCTGACCGCGATGCGGGTGCCGGCGTCCACCGCGAAGTTCGTGCGGCTGTCCGTGAATGGCCAGTACGAAGGCGTGTTCCTGGAGGTGGAGCAGGTCAACAAGGCCTTCCTGAAGGCGCATGCGCTTCCGGACGACGACGCGTCCATCTACCGCGCGGGCTGGAAGGACACCGAGTTCAAGACGTGGAAGGTGCCCTACCAGGGCGACTGGGTGAAGAAGACGAACGAGAAGGAGCCCAACGACGCGCTGTGGGCGGTGCTGGACGTCATCAACCACACGCCGGAGCCGCAGTTCGTCACCACGCTGGAGAAGAACCTGGAGGTGGAGTCCTACGTGCGCTCCATGGTGTTGGACGCGCTGATGTCCAACAACTACGTGGAGGACTCGGAGAGCTACTTCCTGAATGACAAGATCACCGGGCGCTGGCGCTACGTGCCGTGGGACCTGAACAACGTGGACGCGCGCTGGTGGTACACGAACACCGTGCAGGACATGTCCACGTCGACGAACAGCATGAAGCACCCGCTGTTCAACTTCACGCTGCTGGATGGCTGGGTGGAGAAGATGTACCAGCAGCGCAAGCTGGAGACGGGGAGCTACCCGGGCTACCTGCCGGTGTTCTCCAACCTGGGCACGCGCGTGGTGATGAACCCCGTGCTGCGCGCCCGGCTGGAGGCGCGGCTGGACAAGGCGCTGGAGGAGCTGTTCACCCCGGAGGTGATGAACCCGTACATCGACCAGCTCCATGCGCTGGTGGATGCGTCCATGAAGACCGACCCGTACATGGACTACGCGCGCTTCGCCGCGGGCAAGGCGTACATGAAGCGCTTCGTGCAGGTGCGCCGGGACTTCGTGAAGGCGGAGGTGAAGCGGTTGGCGGCGCGGAAGTCCACGCTGGTGCTGAAGGCCTTTGATCCGCGCGCGGGCTGGGTGGAGGTGACCAATGAGGGCACGCAGGCCGTGTCGCTCCAGGGCATGACGTTGACAACGAACCTGCGGG
Source organism: Corallococcus praedator (assembly GCF_003612125.1). Lineage (GTDB taxonomy): Bacteria > Myxococcota > Myxococcia > Myxococcales > Myxococcaceae > Corallococcus > Corallococcus praedator. Next base: position 326 of record NZ_RAWI01000734.1, on the reverse strand, counting down.
TGAGCCTGGCGGTGAGTGACCATGCGCCCACGCAGGTGGCACCGCCGACGGGCGTGGTGCTGGGCGACATGACGGTGGCGCCGGGACAGACGGTGCGGCTGGATGCCTCCGCGCTGGGCATCACCTTCCCCGCCAAGGGCGAGGTGGGCCTGTTCGACGGCAAGTCGGTGGTGGGCGTGAAGGACCTGCTCTTCTACGGCGAGCTGCCCGCGGGCAAGCAATACGCGCGGGGCGAGAAGGGCTGGGAGGTGCGCTGAGTCGTCGCGCGGACAGCGGGCCCCGGGTCCGTTGTCCGCCGGGCATCAACCGATGAGGGCGCGACGTGC
>NZ_RAWI01000733.1 GCF_003612125.1 Corallococcus praedator | reverse complement strand
GAGTTCGTCGGCAGCGTCAGATGTGTACAAGAGACAGGTGCTGGCGCAGGACGTCCGCGGAGTTGGGGCGCGTCTCCGGGTCCTTGGTGAGCATCTGCAGGATGAAGGCGTCCACGGCGGGCGGCAGGTCGGAGACGAACTCCGACGGCCGGGGCGGGCGCGCCTCCACGTGCTTCATCAGGAGGTCCACGGGCGAGCTGCCGATGAAGGGCAGCCGGCCAGTGATGATCTCGAAGGTGACGACGCCCATGGCGTACAGGTCCGTCATGGGACCCACGGACTGGCCCCGGGCCTGCTCCGGCGCCATGTACTCCGGGGTGCCGACGACCATGTCGGTGCGCGTCTGCGCGGTGCGGCCGGTGGGGCCCTCGCCGCGCTTGGCGAGCCCGAAGTCCAGCAGCTTCACGTAGCGCGAGCCGTCCGGCTGGCGCACCAGGAAGATGTTGCTGGGCTTCAGGTCGCGGTGCACCACGCCCGCGCCGTGCGCGGCGCCCAGGGCGGCGAGCACCTCTTCGAGCAGCGCCAGCGCCTCACCGACGGGGATGCGGCCCTTCTCCGCGAGGATGGCGTCGAGGGGCTGACCGTCCAGGTACTCCATGACGATGTACTGACGCCCGTCGGGGAGCTGGCCGAAGCCGAAGATGTCGATGATGCCGCGGTGCCGGATGGCGTTGACGGCGCGGGCCTCCGCGAGGAGGCGGGCCACCTGTTCGGAGGAGTGTGCCAGCTCCGGGCGCAGCACCTTCACCGCGACGCGCTTTCCGATGAGGGGCTGGATGCCGTCGTACACGAGCCCCATGCCACCCACGCCAATGCGGGAGCGCAGCTCGTACTCGCCCAGCTTCAGGCCAATGAGGGGGTCGGTGATGGCGGTGGCTTCGCTGCCCTGGTGCTCCACGATGACCTTCGGTTCCGGCGGAGTCGGTTGGAACGACGACAGCACGACAGTGCCATCGCGAGGGCACACCGCCGTGTCGGACGGGACGGTGAAGCCACAGGTTTCGCAGATCAGCTCGGAAGACATCTCCACCACGGGGGAGCGTAACAGGTGGAATCCCGGGAAGCGAAGTAGAGGCCGGGAGCACGCAGGGCGAGCGGACAAGCACTCGCCCTGGGGTCGCGCTTTCACGCCCGCTGCTGTTGGGCAGCGGGCGGTGCGGATGCGTCAGGGCGTTCCGGCGTCGACGATGACGCAATCGATGGACTGACTCTGGGCGCCGGGCGTCCCTGGGTTGCCGGTGCTCGTGCCGCCGTTGCCCCCATTGCCGGGGACGACACTGTTGGTGTCCTCCAGGGTGAGGCCCGCGTCCGGACCGCACCACACGCCGACGGAGGGGCCGCCCGCGCCACCACCGCCCGCGCCTCCCGGACCGCCGTTGCCACCCCGGCCGCCCCGGCCGCCGCGACCACCAATGCTGCTGTAGAACGTGGGCAACTTGGACACGGCGTCGACCTTGATGCCAGCTCCACCGTCGCTGCCATCGCCACCCTGGCCGCCGTTGCCACCTGGCGCTCCATCACCTCCGGGGCCTCCTCCACGGGTCGTCAGGAGGGAGTTGCCCTCCACCACCGCCTGCGCGTCGATGAGCAGCAGCGCGATGGATGCTCCACCCGCGCCACCGCCACCTCCCGG
>NZ_RAWI01000732.1 GCF_003612125.1 Corallococcus praedator | reverse complement strand
CCGCTGTCGTCGCCACCGCCCCGCCCAGACCCACAATCGCCACGCCCAGCCGCTCGTTGCCCGCCATGTGTGTAACGCCCCTTCCCCTCGACCGTTTCACCCCAGGCTCTCGCGGCGACGCGTTGGGGGCGGCTCCGGGATGTCGGGAGCGCCCGGCGTCTGGAGGCGCCGGGGGCGCTCCACCCGCTGCGGGAGTTCCGGGAAAGTCGGCACATGGGCGAGCGCTTTCAACTCAGCCTCTGGACCGTGTGGAGTGTCCGAAGCCGGCGTCCGGCCTCGGTCCGGCGTCTGGCTTCAGACGTGCCGCAGCTTCCACTGCCCGCGCCGGAAGAGGGCCGCGCTGGCCAGCCCCAGGGCGCCATACGTGATGGCGATGGAGGCGAAGGCCCCGGAAGGGCCCCACCCCAGGGGGATGGCGAGCAACCACGCCAGTGGCAGTTGGAAGCCCCAGCAGAAGACGAGGTTCACCAGCGTGGGCGTGGTGGTGTCCCCCGCGCCGTTGAAGGCATGGGGCAGCACGGTGACGAAGGCGTAGAGGGCCAGGCTGCAGCTGACGATGCGCAGGCAGCGCGTGGCGTGCAGGCCCACCTCCGGGTCGGTGGTGAAGGAGTGGATGAGCGGATCCGCGAAGACGAGGAAGCCCAACGCGACCGCGGCGAGGAAGCCGAGCGTGTAGAAGCTGGCGCGCCACGCGGCGCGCTCCGCCCGGTCGGTGTCGCCCGCGCCCAGGCTCTGGCCCACCAGCGTTCCGGCCGCGTGGCTCAGGCCCCACGTGGGCTGCTGCGCGAAGAGCAGGACGCGCATGGCCAGCGTGTAGCCCGCGAGCGCCGCGCTGCCGAAGGTGGCCACGATGCGCATCAGGATGAGCCAGCTGGACATGGTCAGCAGGTACTGGAAGGTGGCGCCGCCGGACAGCTTCAGGAGCGAGCGCAGCGTGTCCCACTCCACGCACAGGTGGCGGCGGCGCAATGCCAGACGTCCGGTGCCCTTGAGCAGCCGGTGCAGTTGATACACGACGCCGGTGGAGCGGCCCACGGTGGTGGCCACCGCCGCGCCCAGGACGCCCATGGCGGGCACGGGCCCCAGGCCGAAGATGAACAGCGGCGCGAGCACGATGTTGACGGTGTTGGCCAGCCACAGCGCGCGCATGGAGGTGGTCGCGTCGCCCGCGCCGCGCAGGACGGCGCTGATGAGGAACAGCAGCATGATGATGGGGAAGCTGGCCAGCATCAGCCGCGCGTAGGGAACGCCGTGCTCCAGCACGCCCGGGGCCGCGCCCAGCGCCAGGAGGATGGGGCGCGCGAACACGGCGCCCGCGAGGCCCACGGGAATGGACAGGGCGAGTCCCAGGCCCAGGGCCTGCACGGCGGTGCGTCCGGCGCGCTCGGCGTCCTTCTGTCCCACGCGTCGGGCGATGAGCGCGGTGGCGCCGATGGCGAGCCCCAGCGGCAGGGTCTGGAAGAGCGTGAGCACGGACTCCGTGAGGCCCACGGTGGCGATGGCGTCCGCGCCCAGGCGGGAGACGAAGAGCACGTCCACCAGCGCGAACACGGACTCCATCACCATCTCCAGCACCATGGGCACGGAGAGCAGCAGGAAGGCGCGGTCCACGGGGCCGGTCGCCAGGTCCTCGGTGGACCCGCGCACGGCCAGCCACAGGGAGGCGAGGAGGCCCTTGAGCCCCGTGGCCGGG
>NZ_RAWI01000731.1 GCF_003612125.1 Corallococcus praedator | reverse complement strand
CCCGTGGCCCCCACGCCCGCACCGCGTCCGCGTGAAGTCCCGAAGACGGGTGAGTCCGGCGCCATCGCGATCATCGGCCTGGCGGGTCGCTTCCCGGGTGCCATGTCGGTGCAGGAGTTCTGGAGCAACCTGCGGGGCGGCGTGGAGTCCATCACCCGCTTCACGCCGGAGCAGTTGGAGCACCTGCCCGGGCTGCCGGAGGGGCTGGAGCTGTGGCACCACCCGGCCTTCGTCGCGGCGGGCGGTGTCATCGAAGGCGTGGAGAAGTTCGACCATGCCTTCTTCGACATGCCCCTGCGCGAGGCGCAGTTCACGGACCCGCAGCAGCGGTTGTTCCTCCAGACGGCCTGGGCGGCGCTTGAGGACGCGGGCGTGGATCCGGACCGCTTCCCTGGGGCCATCTCGCTGTACGCGGGCGCCACGAGCTCCGGCTACACGGACGCCGTGCGGCAGGCGATGCCGCTGGACGCGGCCTCGTACATGGAGCTGCACGGCACCGCCACGCACGAGAGCATGGCGACGAAGACGTCCTTCAAGCTGGGGCTGACGGGTGAGAGCACGCTGCTCTACACCGCGTGCTCCACGGGGCTCGTCGCGGTGCACCTGGCCTGCCAGAGCCTCCAGGTGGGCCAGTCCGACATCGCCCTCGCGGGCGCGACGCGCCTGTCGGTGCCGCAGCGCACGGGCTACGTGCACCAGGAGGGGATGATCTTCTCTCCGGATGGCCACTGCCGAGCGTTCGACGAGAAGGCCCAGGGCACGCTCGCGGCCAACGGCGTGGGCGCGGTGGTGCTCAAGCGCCTGGAGGACGCGGTGCGGGATGGCGACGCCATCTACGCCGTCATCCGAGGGTCGGCCATCAACAACGACGGCCGGCACAAGTCCGGCTTCACCGCGCCCAGCGTGCAGGGGCAGGCGGCCGTGGTGACGCAGGCGCTGGCCAAGGCGGGCGTGTCACCGGAGTCCATCGGCTACGTGGAGACCCACGGCACCGCGACGCCGCTGGGCGACCCGATTGAAGTGGCGGCGCTGACGCGCGCGTACGGCCTGGGTGCGGAGCACCAGGGCACCATCGCGTTGGCGTCGCTGAAGACGAACATCGGCCACCTGGACACGGTGGCGGGTCTGGCGGGGCTCATCAAGGCCGCGCTGTCGCTGCACCACGGCGAGATTCCGCCCAGCCTCCACTTCGAGCGGCCCAACCCGCAGATTGACTTCGCGGCCGGCCCGTTCTTCGTCAACACCCATCTGCGTTCGTGGCCCCGGGGTGAGACGCCCCGCTTCGCCGCGGTCAGCTCGTTCGGCATTGGTGGCACCAATGCCCACGCCATTCTCGAGGAAGCTCCCATGCGGCAGAGTGGTTCCACCACCCGTTCCCACCAGCTCGTCCTGCTGTCCGCGCGCACGCCCGAGGCGCTGGAGGCAGCGTCGCGTCAGCTCGACGCGCACGCGCAGGCTGGTGGGGCGGAGTTGTCGCTGGCGGACCTGGCGTTCACGCACGCGGTGGGCCGCAAGGTCTTCGAGTTCCGCCGAGCGCTGGTGGTGAAGGACGCGGCGGACCTGGCGAAGCAGCTCCAAAAGCCGGCGGCCACGACGAAGGGCACGAACCGCGCGCCGCGCGTGGCGTTCGTGTTCTCCGGCCAGGGTGCGCAGCAGGTAGGCATGGGGCGCGAGCTGGCGGAGGCCTCGCCGCTGTTCCGCGCGC
>NZ_RAWI01000730.1 GCF_003612125.1 Corallococcus praedator | reverse complement strand
GGGATGGGCGGGGGTAGGTACGGTGTGCGTGCAACCATGTCCGCGTCCGCAGCTTCTCCGTCTTCCCTCATCTTTGGCAGGTACGCGGTCCTCCGCCGCCTGGCCGTGGGGGGCATGGGGGAGATCTTCCTCGCGCGACAGGTGGGTGTGAGTGGTTTCGAGCGCCCCGTCATCCTCAAGAGCCTGCTGCCAGACCTGCTGGAGCACGAGGGCTCGGTGGAGATGTTCCTCGACGAGGCCCGGGTCGCGGCGCACCTGAACCACCCGAACGTCGTCTCGCTGTACGAGGTCGGCGCGTGGCAGGGCACGTTCTACATCGCGATGGAGTACATCGAAGGTGAGAACCTGGGCCGGCTGGCGCGCGCGGCGCAGCGGGCGGCCTCGCCCTTGCCCCACCGGGTGTGCGCGCAGTTGATCCGCGACGCGGCGCTGGGCCTGGACCATGCGCACCACGCGCGCGACAGCCAGGGCGCGTCGCTGGAGCTGGTGCACCGGGACATCAGCCCGCAGAACATCATGGTGCGGCTGGACGGCGTGACGAAGGTGGTGGACTTCGGCGTGGCCAAGGCGACCATCCGCGCCAGCCGCACGCGCACCGGCGTGCTCAAGGGCAAGCTGCGTTACATGTCGCCCGAGCAGGTGCGCAACGAACCCGTCGCTGGCAGCAGCGACCAGTTCGCGCTGGGCGTGGTGCTGTGGGAGCTGTGCACGCGCCGGCCGTTCATCGACACGGACAACCCCGCGGAGGCGATGCGCAGGATTGCGCTGGCGGCGGTGCCCCGGCCCTCGCAGTTCGTGGAGGGGCTGTCACCGCTGCTGGAGCAGATCATCCTGCGAATGCTCCACCGCGTGCCCGCGCAGCGCTTCGCGCGGTGTGGCGACGTGGCGAAGGCGCTCCAGGCCTACCTGGATGAAGTGCCGGAGGTGGAGGGCGAGGGCGTCTCCGCGGTGGTGACGCGGCTGGTGGGCGAGTCGGTGCTCGCGCGGCTGCGCGACACGGCTGGCGGCGAAGCGGTGCTGCCCCAGGGCCGTGAGCCGTCCAGCGTGTCGTGTCCGCGCTGTGGCCAGTCCACCAGCGCGAACAACCGCTTCTGCCCCGCGTGCGGCAACGCGCTCACGCCTCCGTCCGGCGCGCCCGCGCCGAGCCTGGCGTCGATGCCGGTGCTGCGCGAGCCGCCCATGCACCTGGGGGATGAGGATGCCCCCGACGCGCCCACCGCCAAGGCCCCCGCGGCCCGGCGGGCGGGGGATGGCGCCGTGCACGAGCCGCCCACCGACCCGACGATGGAGGTGCCCGCGCCGCTGGCGGCCGCACTGTCCCAGCCTCTGGCCGTGACCGACGCGGACGAGGACGACGACGCGCCCCCGGCCCTGGGCGACGATGCGCCGGGCCCCACGGTGAAGATGCGCGCGCTGGATGCGCAGGCGCTGATGCGGCGGCTCACGCTGCTGACGGTGGCGGGCGACGCGTCGGAGGCGCTCTCCCTGCGGGAGATGGTGAAGGCGCTGGCGGCGCGCCATCAGGTGGAGGCGGTGGCCCTGGCGGAGGCGCGCTGGTGCCTGCCGTTCGGACTGCCGCAGCCGCGCCAGGACGACGCGACGCGGGCGCTGCGTTGCGCGGAGGACCTGGGGCTCGCCGGGGTGACGGTGCGGCGGGGCCTGGAGTCCGGCGTGGTGCGGGTGAGCTCCAGCGTGGACGCGGCGGGCACGAGGTT
>NZ_RAWI01000072.1 GCF_003612125.1 Corallococcus praedator | reverse complement strand
CTGCGGCCGGGGGCGTTCGCCTCGGTGGGCCTGGGGGTGGACAATGCGCGCTGATGCCCTGGTGCTGGCCCTGGTGCTGATGGCCACGGGATGCGCCTCCGTGGCGCAAGCGCCTGGGCGTGGCCGAAGCTTGAGCTACGCACCGCGAGAAGCCTCCTTGCCCACCTGGGTGGAACCCCCGAGCGATGAGTCCCCGCGCGCCCAGAACCTCCTCCCGCGCGCTCTTGCTGGACCCGAGCAAAGGCTCCTACGCCGCCAGCAGCCGCGTGACGACGTGACCGCCGTGGGAGACAGCGCTATCGGGGGCGGGGCCCGGAGCGCTGCATCGACGCGGCAGGCAGTCATCGACGCGACGAAAGACGTGAAGGGCTCCCTGACCCGCGTCGAGGCCGCGTTCACCAAGCTCGCGGCCCGTCCTCCGGACCTCTGGGGCTGGAGCCTGACCGGCGTCTTCACGCGCTACCTCGACCAGGGATCCAAGCAGGTGACGTGGCTTCATGGCGCGCTTGGGAGCGCCACGGCGTTGACGGAAGCGGCCTCGGAAGTTGGCGACACGGATATGGAGTTGGGCCTGCTACGCATGACAGGGCCGAAGCTCCAGGCAGCTCAATTCGGAACGCTCCTGCTGGCCACCTGGGTGGACTTCCTGCACCTCGCGGACGCCGTGCTCCGGCACTGCCCCATGTGCAGCGCCGAGAAGCTCTTCGTGGACCTTCATCGCGTGCAGGGGTTGATGGAGCCCACGCTGACGGATCTCGCCTCACTGGACCCGGAGCGGGTGGAGGCAGCGACCACCGCGATGCCCGAGCTGATGGGGAAGCTGACGCGTGAGTTCGACACGCTCCAACGGGAGACCCGCGAGACCCTGAAGCTTGGCGGGCAGGTCATCGCGGCGATGCAGGCGGTGGAGATGGTCACGATGATCTCCACGATGAAGATGGCCCTGCCATGCGTGCCACCCTCGGCCCCTGCGGCGCTCGGCGTGGGCCTGGCAATGAGTTCAGGCGGCGTCATGGTGGGCTCGCGGCTGGTGGTCTCCGCCGAGTGGGTGGAGATGATGCGAAGGCTCGTGCAGGCGGGCGTCATCTCCGTTCCCGCCGTCGGCGCGGCCGTCCTCATTCAGGGCGGACAAGTCACGATGGCCCAGGCGCAGCAGGACCTACCCAAGGGCGTGCGCGAAGCGCTGGGGGACAGCCCCGAGGTGCGCGGTATGCGGGTAACGGGCAGGGCGGGGGCGGGAATGTCGGATGCCCCGAAGCACCATGTGCTGCCGCAAGAACACCGCGAGTGGTTCGAGCGGCGCGGCTTCAAGGGCGACATGGACATCGACAACTTTTGCGTCCGGCTGGAGCAGGCCGATCACGAGGCGATTCATGGAGGGGGGAACTGGAAGCTGGGGCGCATTTGGCCCGGCGAGTGGAATCGGATGATCATGGATGCGCTACTCCAGGCTGAGACGAGAGCCGGCCGGTTGTTGACGCGGGATGGGATCTTGAAGGAAGTCGCGAGGCATATGCGGGACTATCGAATCCCCATGAACTTCACTTCAGGGAGAGGACGATGAGTGATGGAGGGGCTTGGCGGGGCGACATCAAGGCACGCCTGTACGAGAGGGTTCGTGAACGGGGCTTCGGCTCACTCATTGCCTTTGCCGAAGCGCGCCCTGCTGTTCCGCTGTACGTCCTGGCCGACGAGTTAGGCAACGACGTTGCTGCCGTGCAGATTCTAAGCGGCTTGATGTACGAGGCGGAGCAGCGCAAGCAGGTCACGCGCTTGGTTCGTGACGTCCTCGTGCGCGAGTTGGCCGAGAGGTTCCCGAATGGCTGGCCGGACGTGCTGGATGATGCAACCCGTGGAGAGGTTGCGATGGGGCTCGGGTCGTGGTTCGCCTACACCCCAGTAACCCACAGGGCGCGGGTTGATCGGGCAGGGGATGCGCTTCTCGCCAACCCTCCCCCCGCTGGCTGGCGTCCACTCGGCCCCGACGACGAGCTTCTCCGGACGCTCCTCCCCGACGAAGAAGCCTGATCGGAAGCGGCGACCGGCCGATCCAACAAGTGCCGTTTACCTGGGGTGTAGCCGATGAGTGACGGAGGTGCATGGCAGGGCAACATCAAGGCGCGCCTGTACGAACGGGTCCGTGAGCGAGGCTACGACTCACTGACCGCCTTTGCCGATGCGCGCCCTGCCGTTCCGCTGTACGTCCTGGCCGACGAACTGGGCAACGACGTTGCTGCGGTGCAGGTGTTGAGCGGCTTGCTGCACGAGGCGGAGCAGCACAAGCGGATCACGCGCTTCGTTCGCGATGTGCTCGTGCGCGAAGTCGCCGAGGGACTCCCCAACGGTTGGCCTCCCATCTTGGACGACGAAAGCCGCTTCGAGGTTGCAATGACGCTTGGTCGCTGGTCTGCGTACACCCCAGAAACCCATGAAGAGCGCGTGCGGCAGGTGCGCGATGTGCTTCTCGCCAGCCCCCCACCTCCCGGCTGGCGCCCGCTCAGTCCTGACGACGAACTGCTTCGGACGCTCCTTCCCGACGAGGAAGCCTGACTGGAAGCGGTGGCCCTTCAAGCCTCGGTGAGGGGCCGCCGTGTGCCCCCAGTGTGCCCCTCCTGCGTGGCTTGAGGGAACACACCAGGGAACAGCACGGGACGGAGCGGGATGATGAACCCGAGGGGATTCAAGGCGATAGCGGGTAACTGCGCGTCCTGCTTGAGGTTTCCCATCGCCCTGCCCACGGGTTCAAGTCCCGTACTCCTCGCCACTGAAGGGCCCGGAACCGAAAGGTTCCGGGCCTTTCGTTTTTTCTGCACTCCCTCATGTGCCCCTCTGCCTGCACCGCGCGCTCCCGCGCCGCGGGTGGCACGCATGGTCGGTTCGATGGTGGCGTGCCCCATCGGCTCCTGGATGACCTTGAGGGGGACGCCCGCCTCGCGAGATGGCTGCCGCAGTGTGGCGCAGGTCGTGCCATGTGATGGCCTCCTGTTCGCGGGTGATGCCCGCCCGCTCCACGGCCCGCGTCAGCCGGTGCTCGGTCGTGCTGGCGGTGAGGGGCTGGCTGCCGGGCCGGCAGCGGAAGCCACAAGAAGGGCCAGGGTAGGCTCCAGCGATGGCCATGCCCCCCGACCAATACGCTCGCGCCGCGGTGGAGGCGGCGCTGCACGTTCAAGTCGAGATTGAGCGCGTTGAGCTGCCGCCTGGCACATCAGGCGAAGCGGTGGTGATGGGACGGGTGGCGCGCGTGTTCCGAGGCCCTCCAGAGCTGCTCTCCTCGCGCATCTCTTTCGAGGTGAGCTGCCTCCGCGAAAACGATGACTCCCCGCCGGGCGGCACGCTCTGGAAACGCGTGGAGGACCTGGAGCAGGCGAAGGTGATTGAGACCTACCTCGACCGGGACGGCCAGGGGGGCTTCCATGTTCCCCGGTGGCAATCCTTCATCATCGACGAGGTGACGGACACGCCGTTGTTCCTCGTCACCGAGGAGGAGGCCCGCAGGCTGGAGGACGCGTTCGGGCCTCCTCGTACGCGAGCGCGCCGTTTCCTCCACGCGATGAACTCAGTCCTGCTTGTCCATGGGCCGGTGTTCCTCCTGGGGGTCGGGGGGCTGGCCGCGATCTGCTACTTCGTCTGGACGCTGGTGGAGTGGCAGCGCGCGCCGTGACCCATGCCGTCGGGGCGCAGCACGAAGGTGGAGGGACCTCTTCTGCCGTGGCCCTCCCGCGACTGTGGCGGTTCGGGGCCTTCCCCGTTCATCCGACGTGCGGGCTCAGCGTGTAGGCCCGTCCTCGGAGGTTCCCTTGAAGTCAGCGGCGGACAGTCCGTGTCGCTTGAGCAGGTCGTAGAAGTCGCTCCGGTTGCGCCCGGCCATCCGAGCCGCGGCACTGACACTGCCGCTGCTGCGGCGCATGGCCTCCGCGAGGTAGGCGCGCTCGAAGGCATCGCGTGCTTCGCGCAGCGAGGGCAAGGCCGCTGTCCCGCCTGGAACGCCTGGCAACTGCGCGCTCTCGGCTGGGGGCCGCTCCAGCGCCTGGCCAAGGCGAGGCACATGTCGCGGCTGAAGCTCGTCCGCGCCGGCCAGGAGCACCGCGGCCTCCATCTCGTGGATGAGCTCTCGGACGTTGCCAGGCCAGTCATAGCGCTGCATGAGCTCCACCGTCGCAGGCGCAAGGCGCGGCGGACGCAGGCCATAGCGGTTCGCCGTGCGCTCCAGAAAGAGCTGCGCGAGCAAGGGGATGTCCTCGAGCCGCTCGCGCAAGGGTGGCAGCTCGATGGGCACCACGTGCAGCCGGAAGTAGAGGTCCTGACGAAAGCGCTTCGCGGCCACCTCTTCCGCGAGGTCCCGGTTGGTGGCGGCGACCACCCGCACGTCCACGGACTCTTCCACGTCCGCGCCCACGCGCGTGAGCCGCTGCTCCTGCAGCACGCGCAAGAGCTTCACCTGCACGGACGGGGACGCCTCGCCAATCTCATCCAGGAACAGCGTGCCGCCATTGGCCGCGCCAAACAGGCCTTCGCGCTCGCGCACGGCCCCGGAGAACGCGCCCTTCACGTGTCCGAACAGCTCGCTCTCCAGCAGCTCTGGCGGAAGGGCGCCGCAGTTGACGGCGACGAAGCGCTTCGTGTTGCGGCGCGAGAGCACGTGGAGCATCCGCGCCGCGAGCTCCTTGCCGGTGCCACTCTCGCCGGTGAGCAGGACGGTGGCGTCGGTGGGGGCAATGCGGGCAATCACCTCGCGCACGCGCGAAACGGCCTCGCTGATGCCCAGGAGCAGGGGCTCGCCGTCTTCACCCATGCGCCGCCGCAGCTCGGCCACCTCCCCGCGCAGACGCGAGCGCTCGAGCGCGTGCGTGAGCTTCTGCATGAGTTCGTGGTCGTGAAACGGCTTGGTGAGAAAGCCGTAGGCCCCCTCCTGCATGGCCTGCACCGCGGTTTCGATGGAGCCGTGCGCGGTGAGCATGATGACGGACAGCTCGGGAGCACGCTGTCGCGCGGCCCGGAGCACATCCATGCCATCCATGTCCTCCAGGCGCAGGTCGAGCACCATCGCGTCCACGCGCTCCTGCGCGAGCCTGCGCAGGGCGCCCTTGCCCTCGCTCTCCACGGTCACGTGGTAGCCGCGTGAAGTCATCCGCATGGACATGAGCTCCGCGAGCTGAAGGTCATCGTCCACCAGGAGCACATGGGGCTTCTGGAAGGGGGGCTCATGCGTCAAGGCGGCCTCCAGGGGACGCGGGGTCCTCAAGGGGAATCCAGAAGGTGAAGGTGGCTCCAGGCCCGGGCCTGTCCGCGAGCGACAGCTCACCTCCGTGCGCGGTGATCATCTCGCGCGCGATGGCAAGGCCCAGCCCCGTGCTGCGGCGCCCGCCCACCTCGAGGCTCGCGAAGGACCGGAAGATCCACTCGCGCGCGTGCGCGGGTACGCCGGGGCCCTCGTCCGCGACGGACAGCTGGACCGCGGGCAAGGGGCTGGCGGCGCCAGGGCGCTTGCGGCTCACCAGCTCACAGGTGATGCGCACCGTCTTGCCCGCGCTGGAGACCGCGATGGCGTTGCTCACCAGGTTGGACAGGGCGCGCTCGACAAGGGGGTCATCCATGGGCGCACGCACGGGCTTTGGGGCTGCTTCGTACACCAGCTGGACCTTGCGCTCATCCGCTTCAAAGGCGAGGTCCTGAAGGACGTTCTGGACAATCTGGTCCACCGAGGCCCCGGCATTGCGCTGCAGCGGCTGGCCGGACTGCACGCGCGACAAATCCAACACGGAGGTCACCATGCGGATCTCACGCTCGCACGCTGCCTGTGCGAGCTTCACCACGCGGGCCTGCTGCTGCGTCAGGGGGCCGATGCTGCCATCGCCCAGGAGCGAGAGGGCCTCGCGCACCCGGGCCAGCGGCGTGCGCAGGTCGTGGGACACCGAGGCCACGAACGCGCTCTTGAGCTGATCCAGCTCCGCCAGGCGCCCACGCATGCGGTCCAGGTCCAGCGAGAGCGCGCGCAGCTCCTCGGGCCCGCGCAATGGGGGCAGGGGGCTGAAGTCACCCTGGCCAATGCGGCGCGCATGCGTGGAGAGCAGCGCCACCGAGTTCGACACCGCGCGCGCCTGCGCGACGGCGAGCGCTCCCGCGGCGAGGATGCCCAGGAGGCCGAAGAGTCCGCCTGAGCGCAGCGCCGCCGAGCCGATGGCACGCGCGTGGTCCTCCTTCGCCTGGATGGCCAGGCGCATGTCCCGCGTGCGCTCGGACCACACCGTGGTGAGGACCTCATCCAGCTGCAGCCGCCGCTCACGCAGGGGAAACGACAGCATCGACTCACAGGTGCCGGCCTGCTCCAATTGCAGGGCGTACTGCACATAGTCCTGGGCGCTCGCGCGGATGCCCGCATCGAGCTGCACCGAGCCGGCGCCGAGCGCGGTCTGGAGCTCCTGGCGTGCGCTGGCGACAGCGCGGTGCACGGTGGGTGCGCTGCTGCCGCGCTGCTCGCAGGCCACCACCCCGCGCCGCACCGCCAGTTCGAGCGCCCAGGCCGCGACGTACACACGCTGCTCTCGCTCGAAGGATGCGAGCTCCTGCTGGCCCACGCTCGCCACCACCTCGTGGGTGCGCATGAGGCCCACGGCCATCTGTGAGAACGCCGCCACCAGCAGCGCGGTGACCACCGCGTAGGACAACAGGAGCCGGGAGCGCAGTCGAAGCACCAACATGGCGCGCAATCTAACGCGCTTCCCTGCGCGCGCCCCGTCACTTCGCACGGCCGTCTGTCGGCCCCGACAGTGTTGGCCTGAGCCGACAGGGGCTCTGCTGGGATGGACCGACAGCGGGGGCACGCTGCCCTCGGACAGGGTGGCTGGCACGACATCTGAAAGGCGCCGTCGTCCATGCGTTCGACGACCGTTTTCTCCAAGCGACCTTTCTGGACCCAGCGTGCGGGCGAGCTCATCCACGGCTGGCGCGAGATGGTGCACCCAGGCAGCCTGCCCGCCGATGCGGCCGCCGGCTTGAGCGTGGCGTGTGTGGCACTTCCTCTCAATGTCGCGCTCGCGACCGCGGCGGGACTGCCCGCGAGCGTGGGGCTCGTCTCCGGCGTGGTGGCTGGCATCGTGGGCGGGCTGCTCAGTGGCAGCCGCTTCCAGGTCACCGGCCCGGAGGCGGCGCTGCTGCCCCTGGCCGCGGCCATCGTGGCGGCGCATGGGGCCGCGGGCCTCGCCATCGCCACGGTGCTCGCGGGCGCCATGCAGGTGGCGTTGGGGCTCGTGCGCGCCGGGCGGTTCGCGCGGCTCATCCCCCGGCCGGTGGTGATGGGCTTCACGGTGGGCATCGGGCTCTTGCTGCTCAACACGCAGATGCCGCGGCTGTTCGCGGTGGAGGACACGCACCCGGATGCCATGGCGCTCGTGATGCAGCGCACCTGGGGCGGGCACGTGGGCTGGCTTGGCGTTGCCGCCGGAGCCCTCACGGCGCTGGCCATGTTGACCCTGCCCCGGCTGCACAAGCGCATCCCCGCGGTTCTCGTGGGGCTGACGCTTGGCACCGGGCTCATGGTCTGGCTCGGGGCGGGCTACGACGCGGTGGGCGCCTTGCCGCGCTCGCTGCCCATGCCGTCGCTGCCGTCCTTCGAAGGCGTGCACCTGGCGGAACTCCTGCCGGCGGCCTTGGGCCTCGCGCTGCTCGCGTCGCTCGGCTCGCTGCTCGCGACGAGTTCGCTCGATGCGCTCACGGGTGCGCGCACCCACAGTGACCTGGACCAGGACCTGGTCGCGCAGGGGCTGGCCAACATCGCGGCCGGACTCTTCGGCGGCTTTCCGGTGATGGGCGCCATCGTGCGCGCCAGCGCGTCCATTCAAGCCGGCGCGCGCACCCGCGCCGCCTCCGTCATGCATGCACTGTGGCTCTTCGTGGCCATGGCGCTTCTCGCGCCGCTGGTGGCGCGCATCCCCATTGCCGCACTCACCGCGATCCTACTGGTCGTGGGGGTGCGGCTGCTCAACCTGGAGGGCCTTGTTGCCATGTGGAATCAGTCCAAGTCGACGTTGGGCGTGGTGCTCGTCACCGCGCTGGGCATTGCTGTGTTCAATGTGTTTGCCGGCATCGGGGCCGGGCTCGCGCTGGCGACCCTCCTCTACGTGCGGCGCCATGGCGCCCTGCGGCTGGAGGTGCAGCGGGTGACGGATGCGTCGCAGTTGCAGCGCAACCTGCACGTGCAAGCTCCGGAAGTGCCCAATGCCCCCCAGGCGCTGGACCTCCTGGTCGCGCGCGTGGGCGGGCCCATCCTGTTCATCAACCACATCAAGCTCTACGATCTCCTCGACGGCCCACCCTGGGCGAAGCTCGTGGTCATCGACCTGTCGCGGGTGTCGCTCGTGGACGCCGCCGGTGTGGCGACGCTCAAGTACCTGGCGGAGTTCCTCTCCGTGCGCAGCGCGCACCTGGCCCTGGTGAAGGTGCCATCCCAACTGGAGGCCGCGCTCGAGCCGCTCGCGCAGCACCTGCTCGAAGCGCGGATGCACGGCTCGATTGAAGAGGCGCTCGTGGGGGCAGGCCTCGTGCAGCCCTCCGTGCCCGTGGAGCCGGTCGTCCTCCCCGCGCCCCCCGTGCACTCCGCCGCCCCCGCAGCGCACTCCGCGCACCCGTAGAGCGCTGCGCACGGCAGTTGGCTCGCGATTGAGTGCAGAGGCGGGATGACACGCCGGCCCTGGCCACGCTCCCATGGCCAGGGCCAGGCGCACCTGCCGTGGGCAAGCCCCGGTGCTCCTGAATGGCGCACCCCTCCCGGCGGAAAGACTGTTTCCAGGAGAGGAGGAGCCACCCCCATCAGGGCTGCTGGAGGCTACGGGACCGGATAGACGCAGACGGCGAGCGCGCCGCAGCCGAACTCGACCGCGAGCTTGTTGCAGCCCGGCTTGAAGTCCGACCGGTACATGGACTGGGTCTGGGTCCGGCTGTAGGGCCCATTGACGCCCACGCCGCTGTAGCTGATGGACACGGTGAGGTCGCCGTTGCTCCCGGTGCCAGGAGGGATGAGCGTCGTGACGCTGCACGCGGTCTCCGCGCTCGCCTTCACCGGGATTCCCTCACCGCCAATCTTCACGCTGTTGATCTTCATCTCCCCGCTGTTGTCGAAGACCACGTAGGCGGTGGAAGAGTTGTCGATGAGCTCGCCGTCCTTCAGCGTGAAGTCGCAGGCCCCGGGCGTCCAGGTGCCCTGCCGGTACTGGCCCAGGAACGTGTTGGTGCCGTTCTGGGGCTTGAAGCGCATGGTGGTGCCCTCGAACACGACCTCGTAGTCGGGCAGGTTGTGGTTCGCGTCCCAGCGGATCATCCGCGGGCTGATGAGCCGGCCCTTGTAGAGGCCCGCGGAGGGGGAGCCGGGCAGCTCGCACATGTAGACCCGGTCCGACGACTGGCCAGCGATGCCGCCGTACGCGATGTCGGTCTGATAGCCGTACTCGCTGCCGTAGCGGTTCCAGATGCCGGTCACGACCATGTTGTCGCCGCCGGTGTCCGTGTCGTCATCGTCATCGTCGGCGACGCTGGTGTCACAGGCGCTCAGGGAGGTGGACAGGACGCAGCCGAGGAGGAGACGCGCGAAGGAGAGATTCACGGGAGTGCCTTCAGTGGGGTGTGAAGGTTCGCAGCACACCCCATACCGCTCAGGG
The DNA here is from genome assembly GCF_003612125.1 of Corallococcus praedator. GTDB lineage: Bacteria > Myxococcota > Myxococcia > Myxococcales > Myxococcaceae > Corallococcus > Corallococcus praedator. The sequence continues at coordinate 20,228 of NZ_RAWI01000072.1, read as the reverse complement.
CGACAAGGTCCTGGCGAACTCCCGCAGGACCTGCGCCAACGCGTCCGGCACCTCCCACGCGGGGAAGAGGCCGCGACATGAAGTCGCGGCGCGCGCCGCCTACCCCTTCAGTTCGCGCGTCAGCTTTGAGTCCCACGGGCACCAGTGGCTGCCAGGGAGGAACGCGCCGCCGGCTTCGTCCAGGTGCTCCTCGACGTACATCATGTTGGCGTCGCACACCTCGATGGCCATCGCGAAGAACCGGATGGTCGAGGGGTCGATGTGGAACGAGAACTTCGGATTGTAGGGAGCGGTCCTCTTGATGATGCGCCCGTGGACATGAACCTCGTTCTTCTCGTCTCCGGAGAGAATGCGGCGCGCATGGGAGATCGTCGACTCGTCCGTCAGCTCGATGACGAATTCGGCCCCAGGCGAGCTGGGCTGGGTGAAGACGAAGCGGGTGGCGGTTGCCATTGTGAGGCTCCTTTTGTGGTGGCCGCCCGGTGTAGATGATTGGGTTTCCTCTGGGAACCGGCTTGGGGATGGATGGGTGTGTTTGGAATGTGCTAGTGCGATGCGCGCACCCCTCCCGCCACCCGGGCTTCGCGTGCAAGCGCTGCTTCTCTTCGCCCTCACGCTCCACCCGCCGGAAGCGCACGAAGGCCTTCATCTTGTGCGCGTTGCTCTCCACTTCCAACAACTTGCGCTCCCCCTGCGTGAGCCGCCACAACACCCGGTAAGGAGACAGGGTTGAGTCGTCACACGATGCCCACCGGCGGCTGGGGAGCCTTTGGTGCGCCCGAGGCGAAGCGCTCGCGCAGGAGCTGGATGAAGCGGGTCAACGACGCGGGGCGCTGGCGGGACGTGCGGGTGACAGCGCTCCAGCGGCGGCGAATCCCGCGGGGCGTGAGCCGGAGGGTGTGCAGTCCACGGCGCCGGGCTGGGAGCATCCATCCGGGCAGCGCCGTCACGCCGACTCCCCCTCGCACCAGCTCGATGAGCGCCTCGGTGAGGGGCACGGGTGAGACCCGCCGAGGCTCGACGTTCGCGGGCCAGAGCACGCGCGTGAAGACATCGAGCTGCTCCCGGGGCGCGGCATAGGTGAGCAGGTGCTCTGACACCAGCTCCTCCGCCGTGACATGGCCGCGCCGCGCCAGCGCGTGGCCCGCGGGCACGACCAGCAGGAGTTCGTCCTCGAAGAGCGGGGTCTGCGCCAGGCGGGCCTGCCGTGGGACGTCCGTGGTCAACGCGAGATCCAGCCCTCCGTTCAGCAGCGCGTCGAGGGGCTGGCGCGTGGCTTCCAGGACGATGCGCAGCTCGGCGCGCGGGTACTCCGCCTGCCACTGCCCCAGGATGGGCGGCAGCCAGCCATACACCGTGTAGCAGCCCGTGCTGAGCCGGAGCAGGTCGTCCTGCGGGTGTGCACGGCAGAGCGCCTCGGCCTGGGCCACCTCACTCAGGACCCGTCGCGCCGAGTCGAGCAGTTTCTCGCCCGCGCCGGTCAGGAGCAGACGTCGCTGGCGGCGCTGAAAGAGCTTCACGCCCAGACGCTCCTCGGCGTCGCGGAGCTGGTGGCTCAGTGCCGAGGAGGTGAGGTGGAGCTGTCGGCTCGCCGCGGCCAGGCTTCCGGTGTCGGCGACCGCGGCAATCAGCTTGAAGTGACGAAGCTCGAGCATGCCAGGGCAGCTTCACATGAATCGTCTTCATCAACTTCGCGAAATCGTTTCGCTGCACTCAGGTTGTGGACCTCCTTAACGTCGTCGCCCCATTGCCAGGAAGGCGGACGGATGCCCCAGACAGACAGCTCCCCGAGGACGCAGAGCCCTGCCGTACCCCCAGGGAGGTCCGCGCGAATCGACGACATCGAACCGGTCATCCAGGCATCGGCGGAGGCAGCGCGGCCCGGGCGGACCGGCCGCCGGGACTTCCTCCGCGCGGCCGTCTCTCTCGCCGCGGGCGCGGCGCTCCTGCCTCCTGGCACGGGCCATGCGGCGAAGCCTGTCGACAGCGCGGCGCTTCGCGCACAGCGGCTGGCCTGGGCAGGAGTGCGGTTGCAACTGGGGAGGGACACGCTCTTCCTGGACCCATTGCTCGACCCTGCTGTGTGGGGGCCCGCGCTGAAGGACCCGCTCGTCCCCCTGGACGTGACCGACGGCGGGCGCTTCGTGCTGGTGACCCATCGCCATCCCGACCACTTCGACCGGGTGGCCGTTCGCAAGGTGCTGGGGGACACTGGCACGCTGGTGTGCGCCCCGGACACGGCCGCTGCGGCCGCCGCGGCGGGGTTCCGGGTGCGGTCCGCTCCGCTCTACGAGCCCGTCCTGCTCAATGACTTCACCGCCACCGCCGTTCCCGCGGCGGACGGCTACGGCGATGCCCAGGTGTCCTGGGTTGTCTCCGGAGGAGGCCGTCGCATCATCCACTGCGGCGACACGCTGTGGCATGGGTCCTGGTGGCACATCGGACGTCAGTTCGGCCCCTTCGATGCTGCATTCCTGCCCATCAACGGGGCACGCTTCGGCTGGCGCAAGCCCGTAAGCGACGTCCATGCCGTCCTGACACCCGAGCAGGCGGTCGCCGCGGCCGTGGTGCTGGGGGCCCGACTGCTCGTTCCCATCCACTATGGCGTCGCGGCCTCCGAGGACTACCAGGAGGTCCCGGACGCGGAAGCGCTGCTCCTGGCAGCGGCGCGGAAGCGGAAGGTGAACGTGGAGCTGGCACGCCCGGGGGAGTGGCTGAGCTGGCAGCCCCGGACCTGAGCCTCACATCCTCGAACGCAGGGGGCAGCTACTTCTTCTGGTCAAAGGGCAATCAGGGGTTATGAGGAATGCCCATGAGCAATGAGCGCACGCCTGCCGAGCCCGACGTCATGGAGCCTACGTTCTGGCGGAAGAACGGCTGGTCGGCCAGGGTCATCAAGAACGAGGAGGACGACGGCTGGGCCGTGGAAATCCGCAAGCAGGGGCTCTCCGAGCCCGCCCTCATCAGTCCGTGGGTGATGGGCCGCGACAAGAAGAATCCCAAGCCCTTCGATGCGACGGCATTCGCGACCTTCGTGAAAACGGCCTCGGAGGTCCTGGACCGTTCCGCGCGACAGCGCGACCAGGCCATGACCAAGAAGCTCTCCATCGCCTGGGAGGGCCGCTGGTACGAGGTCCGGCTCGAGCTCGTGGCCGATGAGTATGAGCCCCACGCGCTGCTCTCAGCCATCGACGACGCTGGCGCGACCGTCGCTAAGCATCGCGTGCCGGTGAACTTCAAGTTCACCCGAGACGTCGCCAACGAGTGGGTGCGCGGCGGCTTCCGCGAGCCCTGAGCGTGTTCTCCTCTGGCGCCCGAGGCCAGGTGCCTGGGGCGCGCTCATGGGGCCGAGTAGTGCTCCGACGGCGACTCACCTGGGAAGGTGGGGATCCGCTCGAGGAGCTGCTCGTCCACGAAGCACCAGGCCCAGTCCTCCCCAGGCTCGAAGGATTTGATGACCGGGTGGGCGCTGGCGTGGAAGTGCCGGGTCGCGTGGCGTGACGGCGAGTCGTCGCAGCAGCCCACGTGCCCGCAGGTCAGGCACAGCCGGAGGTGGACCCATTCACCTCCGTCCTTCAGACACTCGACACATCCGTGGCCGCTGGGGTGGCTGGGAGCCGTCCGGTGATGCGCGGTCGCTTCCAGGTGGGAACATGCCTTCTTCATGGCTCGCGCTCCGAGTGGGGGCCGCCGTCCGAGGGCCCCGGGTGTCGAACATGGGGATGTGAGAGGGCCTATCGCAACGCGTCTGGCGGCCCCTGCGTGCTGGCGCGTCGGGATTCGGACGCAGTGGCGGAGGCCAGGCAGGCATGCAGCTGCGACACCACGGCGGAACCCTCGCCGATCGCCGCACCCACCCGCTTGACCGAGTCCGAACGCGCATCGCCGATGGCGAAGACGCCGGGCAGGGTCGTCTCCAACGCGAACGGTGCCCGCTCGGCGGCCGCCCAGGCCTCCGCATGGAGTGGCTGCTCGCCGGGCGCCACGCCCGTGCGCACGAATCCCTTCGCGTCCAGTGCGACACCGCAGCCCGCGAGCCAATCCGTGGCCGGGTCCGCCCCGATGAAGAGGAAGAGATGACGCACTTCGTGCTCCTCCTCCCGCCCGCTGGGCAGGTGCCGCCAGCGCACACTCCGCAGGCCCCGCTCGTCCGAGCCCGCCAGCGCCACCACCTCCGTCTCCAGCAGCAACTCGATGCGAGGGGACGCGGTCAGGCGCTCGACGAGGTAGCTGGACATGCTCGCGGCGAGCTCCGGGCCCCGCACGAGCATGCGAACCCGACGCGCGTGGTTCGCGAGGAACACGGCCGCCTGGCCCGCGGAGTTGCCACCGCCGACGAGCACGACCTCCTCGCCGTCGCACATGCGCGCCTCGATGGGGCTGGCCCAGTAGAAGACCCCACGGCCTTCGAACTGGGCGAGGTTCGCGAGCGCGGGGCGGCGGTAGCGTGCGCCGCTGGCCACCACCACGGTCCGCGTGCGCACCTTGCGCCCGTCGGTCAGCTCGAGCGCGAGCGGCGCATCAGGGTCCGCGCAGCGCAGGGTGGCGACCTCCGCCGGAATGGCCATCTCCACGCCGAACTTCTGCGCCTGCACATAGGCGCGCGCGGTGAGCGCCTGACCGGTGATGCCCGTGGGGAACCCCAGATAGTTCTCGATGCGCGAGCTCGCGCCCGCCTGCCCTCCGAAAGCCCGCTGATCCAGGACGAGTACCCGCAGCCCCTCGGAGGCCGCGTACACGGCGGTGGCGAGCCCCGCGGGACCCGCCCCCACCACGGCGACGTCATAGCGCGTCTCGAAGGCACCCTCCGGGAGCAGGCCGAGCGTTCGGGCAAGGGTGCTCTCCGAGGGGTTCTTCAAGACCGAGCCATCGGGGCACACCACGAGCGGGAACTCGTCCGCGCGTGGCGCGTAGCGCTCGATCAGCGAAGCCGCCTCGCCCCCCTGCTCCGGGTCCAGCGCGAGGTACGGGTGGCCGTTGCGTGAGAGGAAGCCTTCCAGGCGGACCCTGCCCGCGCTTTCGGGAGGGCCCACCAGGACAGGGCCACCGGCACCGGTCTCGAGAAGGCCCACGCGGCGCAGGATGAGGGCGCGCATGATGCGCTCGCCGAGGTTCGCCTCCGCCACCATCAGCGCGCGCAGCCGGTGCGGGGGGATGACCAGCACCTCCACCTCACCCACCGCGTGAGCGTCAACGAGCGAGGGGCGGCCGGAGAGCTGGGCCACCTCGCCCAGGAACTGTCCCGGGCCCTCCTCCACGATGAGATTCGAGTGCCCCAGGCCATCGCGCCGGGAGATGGCCACGCGGCCCCGGACGAGCACGAACATCCCAGGGCTCGGTTGCCCGGCCGCGACGAGGCACTCCCCATCACGGATGTGCCGGACCTCACCGAAGCGCAGCATGTGCTCCTGGTCCCGGGCATCCAGGACGGGGAACATCTGGGAGCGGCGCGACTCGAGGTCTGGGGGCAGGGGAGCGGGAATCATGAGCGTGCCCAAAGCATGGGCATGGGACGCACAGGCGACATGAACATGGGCATCGTGCACTTTCGTGCACTGAGCGTCACCCGCTTCCGTGGCCCCCGGATGTGATGGAAGGGCGTTCGCTGTCGGAGGGCAAGAAGCAGCAGAGGCGGCAGCGACGGAGGCAGGCCAAGGCGGACCGGGGACAAGTGTAGGCCCGGTCCGACGACTGGCCAGCGGGCAGGAAGTTGTCCCTGTCCTGGGCCTCCCTCAAGGCCGAGCCCCGCGCCCGTCCAGCCCCTTCGGAACGACCTCCGCCGAAGTAGCGCGACCACGAACCGGAGCCGTTCGCCGGCTTGAGCTACAAGCCGGCGACGGCGAGAGGGGCTGCGACGCCATCGCTCAGCTGCCGGGGAGCGGCGACGTCTCAACGACCAGGTTCGAATTCACAGCCAGGGTTCCGCCCATCTGCAAGGTGATGAATTCCGTCCGCCTCCACCAGCCGTTCGAGGGGTCGTACACACTTCCCTGGAGGGCTACGTCATACCAGCGCTCGGCCGTGGTTCTGTAGGTCGTGTTCGGGGGCAGCTGACCCATCTGCACCGTCAGCGTTGCTTGGAAGCTGCTGTAGGGGGGCACATTGAACACCTGCGAGACCGTGAGCGCCGTGGTTTGCGTCTTGGTCAGGGTCGATGTCTCCGTGCGCGAGTAGGTAAAGCTGGCCTTGAGTGTCCATTCCTGGGTCAGCTCATTCGAGCCGACACCCACTTTGGCCGAGAGCGAATAGCTCAACTCCATGCCCGCCGTGTACTGATTGGTGACCGTCACCGTTGTTGTCTGTTCGGTCGCGTTGTTGAGCGTGATGGTTTGCGGTTGCACCTCGGGACTGTTGTTCGTCCCAGTCGCTTGGGCGAACAAGCTCTTCCCGCCAGTGTTTGGGACCGTGATCACCACCGGGGCGATGACTTCCTGCTTCGGGATGAGGTTGTTCCAGGAGAAGCTGGAGAGGGCGTCGTTGAAGCCCACATCCTTGAAGTTGCTCAACTGCGAGAAGCTGCCCCAAGCCTTGATGTTCTCATAGCTCACCCCCGAGCCGTCGTTGCCATCGAACAACGAGACCGTCTGTGCGTCATACAGCGAAGGCCAGCGCGCGGAACTCGCGCGATCCTTGATGTACCAGCCATCCAGCGGTTGGAGCTTTGCCGCGTTCCACTCCGAGAGGAACAGCACGGTGCGGTTCCCCTTGAAGTCGGCGGCTTCGTAGAGTTCGACGGCGCCGAGGTTCAGATCGGGCGTGTGCCAGAACCACGCCGAAATGCAGTCGTTCATGTTGCACTGCGTGAGATCCACGGCCTCGGTCCGGCCCGTTCCCACGAGGTCGACCACCCTGCCGCAGTTCTTGAGGTTGAAGACGTTGCCGTCGGCCGGGGCGACAAAGGCGTCCGTCAAGGTCACGACCGTTCCTACCGGAAGATTGAACGCAATCCAGGTCGATTCGTCCTGGATGCTCGTCCCGGAGATGGATTGGCGTTTGTCCTTGGTGTAATCATTGGTGCTGAACGCATAGGACGTACCTCCCCAGCTGGCATCTTTGAAGAGTCTTACGGTGTTGGAGGGCTGAGTGGGAGGCGTGGGCGCCGGAGCGGGAAGCTTCGAAATCGCTGGCATCTGTGCGTTCCTTTGGTGGGCTTGCAGCGGTACAAAAGCTAACGCGCCGGTTATGTCTTGGTCTATTGCCCGACGGTACGGTTGGGTTCAATTGGCACAACCCATAGGCAATGACAAACGTATCGGTGCTGGAAGTTTACACGGAGCCCCGTGTCCCTTGGTGAGGGGCTATGAATGCCGCCGACTGCCGACGTGGACATTCAAACCACCTACCTGCCACGGCCTGTTCGCACGGCAGGGACAACCAGATCACGAACACGCAGGCCAAGCCTTGGCGACACAGTAGGCCGGCGCCACGGAAAAAAGTGCTGTTGCTCAGGATGACAGGGTTTTGGCGTTCCGCTTCCCAGCGCATCAGCCAGACACACAGCACTTTCAGCGCCGCGCCCTCCGGGCCTTCAGGCGCTGCGAGACGGCCGACTGGGTCATGCCGAGCGACGGCCACGACCTCGCCCGATGTGTGCTTGCCTTCCGCCTGCAACTCGACGTCACGGGTCTCCTACCCCCTGGCGATTCGGTAGGTTTCGCGCAACCTTCGGGCGCCTCCTGGATCAGGTGATCCAGTTTTCCCCACGCCTCTTTCGCGCTCTCCACGAGGACGGAGGAAGACCACCTGCCGTGCCCCGTCCGTGCGGCTCGGTTTCGTGACCATGGGGCGGAAAGGATGGGGAGGGGGACGCGGGCGCGAATCAGCGTATCGGCGGGATGGAAGCCAGGCTGAGGGTAGGGGCTGGAGCGGAGGCGCCGAGGAGGGCCGCAGATATAGGGGCCGCCCGAGCGAGGAAGCGCGCCTGGTACGCCTGCAGTGCGTCCTCAGGCCCCTGCGCGGGCAGGGCTCCACTTTTCTTCAGCAGGCGCAGACCTGGACGCACCGGTGTGTCCGCCGGGGGGGGGGGGCGGCTTGGCCCCTGGGCCCCCGGCGGACGCTCCGGCTCAGAGCATGATGTCCTTGAACGCCTTCCCGGGCGGAATCAGCGGGAGGCAGTCCTCGTATGGCGTGACGAGCTCGATGAAGTGCGGTCCCCGGTGGGAGACCGCCCGGTCGAGCACCCGGCGGAGGTCACCGGGCGACTCCACGCGGTCGACATGGGCCTCGGTGAAGCCGTTGCTCCGGGCCAGCGTGGTCCACTGCTTGCCCTGCTTGACGACCCCGGTCTTCCGGCCCTCGTAGAAGTGGTTGTTCCACATCCGCACGATGCCGTACCCGTCGTTGTTGAAGAGCAGCACCTTCACCGGCAGTCCGGACTCCCACGCCGTCTCCAGCTCCGCCTCGGAGAAGCGCAGGCTCCCATCTCCGGCCAGACAGATAACGAGCGCGTCGGGGTCGGCGATCTGCGCCCCGAGCGCCAGCGGGAGCCCGGAGCCCATGCACCCCAGCCCGCTGGACGTGAGGAACTCCGACCCCGGCCGCATCTCCACGTGCTGCGCGGCCCACATCTGATGGCTGCCCACCTCCGTGGTGTAGACCACCCGCTGACCGCTCCGTGCCGTGTGCTCCCGGACCGCCACGTTGAGCTGCTCCAGCACGAGCTGGCATTGGAGCGCGCCCGGCTGGGCCTTGTAGGTGGACGGGTATTGTTCGCGGACGGCGGCGATCCGCTCATGCCACGCCGCGTAGCCGCGCGGCGCTCCCACGAGCAGGGTGAGCAGCTCGCGCAGGGTGTGCTTGAGGTCCCCCACCACGCCCAGCTTCCGCTCCGGCATCACCTTCTGGACCTGCTCCCGGGCGATGTCGAAATGGATGAGCCGCTTCGCGTGCGGCGCGAAGGTGCCCGTGTTGCTGGTGATGCGGTCGTCGAACCGCGAGCCCAGGGAGATGACCAGGTCCGCGTTGTCGACGATCCAGTTCGGGACGTAGAACCCGTGCATCCCCACCATCCCGTAGCAGCTCGGGTGGGTGCTCGGCAGCGCCGCCTTGCCCGGGAGTGTGTGCACCACGGGGATGGGCGCCAGCTCCAGCAGTTGCAGCAACTCGTTTCGGGCGTCGGCGATCACCACGCCATGGCCGGCGATGATGACCGGCCGCTCGGCCTTGCGCAGGCACGCCATGACCTCTTCCAGCTCCGGCGAAGCGGGCCGCGGCTTCGTCGCGGTGACGGGCGGCGCGTGAGGCGGCGGCGGGGGCTGACGCTGCTGCTGAAGGTCCCTGGGGAAGTCGATGAGCACCGGGCCAGGACGGCCGTCGAAGGCCACCCGGACCGCGTCGGCCAGCACGTCGGCCGCGTCCTCCAGGCGCTCCAGGTACGCGACCTTCTTCGCCACCGGGGCGGCGACCTCCGTGATGTTGAGCTCCTGGAACGCGTCGGTGTTCCGGGCGGTGCGCGCCACCTGCCCCGTCACCACGAGCAGCGGGATGTTGTCCCGCAGCGCGTCCGACAGGGGGGTGATGAGGTTGGTCGCGCCCGGTCCGGAGGTCGCCGTGACGACGCACAGCTTTCCCGTGAGCTGGGTGTAGCCCATGGCGGCCCAGGCCGCGCCCTGCTCGGTCTGGAAGCACTGGAGTTGGATGCCCGGGCAGGCTTCCAACGCATCGACGAAGTCCATGACCGCGCCGCCGGTGACCGCGAACGCGCGCTCGACTCCCGCGCGCGTGAGGAGCTCCACGAAGGTATCGGAGCCCGTGCTCGATGTGCGTTTCATGGGATGATTGCCTTTCGCGCCGCCGTCAGCCATTCACCACCGCGTAGTGCCCGGGCACGTATTCCTTGTAGTGCTGACGGTGCGGCTCCAGGTCCGCGACGTTGACCGTCTTGATGCTCCAGCGGATCTTGTGCTGGTACGCGTCCCGGATCTCCCCCACGTCCTTGCCGTGCAGGCCGGTGTTGTTGGAGCTGCTCACGAAGTCCCCCGGCCGCATCAGCACCCGCCCCTTGAGGGCGTGCAGGGCCTCGTTCAGCCTGGTGATGGCCTCCTTGCCCTCGTCCGAGTACGCGATGGTGCGGTTCTCGAAATAGACGAAGTCGACCGCGCCCTGGACGACGGGGTGCATCGCCGCCTGTCCCAGGCGGGAGTCCTTGTCGTTGTACGTGGTGAGGTCGTCGTACGGCGTATAGAAGTTCGGCTCGCGAAGGATGCGCTCGATGTCCGGCCCAAGGTGCTGGAGCAGGTCGCTGTTGCGGACGAAGGTCGTGAAGATCTCGTTCTCCGCGTGGCTGCGCATGCCCAGGATGTTGACGAAGTCCGGCCGGACGAAGTGGTTGGCCAGGTCCTTGTGGAAGCCAATCGGCAGGAGCGTCTTCTGGGACTGGCTCTTGTAGAGGGCCTTCTGCGGGTAGATGTCGTGGACGATGTCGCCCGCGTTCACGTTCGTGTAGCCAATGGACGGCGTGCCCATCAGCTCCGCATAGGTGATGAGGAAGCCCTCACCGATGAACGTCTTCTTCAGCTCGTACTTGGACTGGACCGGCCGCTCGAAGTCGAAGGGCGGGACGCCCTCGTCGATGGGGCAGTTGGTGAGGAAGTGGAACGGGTGCGCCACCAGGTCCCGTGCCCGGGCCGTGCGGCAGGCGTCGACGAAGCTGTGAGGCACACGCTCCTGCGCGATGAGCTGGCGGACGGCCAGCTGGAACGCGGGAAACGCGGTGTAGGGATTCGCGGTGATGGAGGCGAGGGCCTCGGTGAAGCGCTGCTTTTCCTCGGGCGTGAAGTGATAGTCGACAGCGACGGCGGGCTTGAAGGCAGTGATCATGGCGGTCTACCGGCGTGGGTTTGAGAGGGATTGCGGCGCCAGGGACGCGAGGAGCGCCCGGGGCGTGGGAAGGTGGTGTTCGAGAAGTTCCAGGTAGCGTGCGACCTGCTTCTCCACGACGTCTCGCGGGAAGAGGCTTCCGCAGTAGCGGCAGTCGAGGACCATGCCGTCGCTGTATTCGACCGCGTACCACATGACGTCGAAGCGGACTTCGGTGGGGAGCACCTCGTGCACCGCGCCAGCGGCCCTGAAATCCGGGGCCACCGGCGCCTCGACGTTGAGCGCGCTGAAGAAGGACGTGGTGAGCGCGAAGCTGTCCGCGCCAGGATCGAAGCCGAGATCCGCCAGGATCCTGTCGTTCTGGTAGCTCTGGTGTTGCATCGCGGAAAGGAGCGCGAACTGCACCTTGGCGGCGCAAGAGGCGAAGGTGTCGCCGTCCTCCAGCCGGACGCGAAGCATCACCAGGTTGATGGCCAGACCGATGAGTGATGGGAAGTGATTGGCGTCACGCCCGTTGACCGGCGTGCCAATGATGATGTCGCGGCTGCCCTCCTGGTCGTGGATGAGCGTGAAGAAGCCGGTGAGGAGCAAGACGAAGGGGCTCACGCCGAGCACCCCGGCCGCGTGCTTGACCTGATCCCACAGCGGCCCCGGGAGCAGGACCCGATACGCGGCTCCCGTCCGGTCTGTGCCGGCCTCCGGGTGGACGAAGTCCGCGAACGGGACGGGCGGGAGCGGCGGGGCGAGGTGCTCCAGCCAGTAGCGCCGGTTCGGCTCGAAGGCACCTTGCGCGAGCAGTCGGTTCTGCCACTCGGAGAAGTCCTTGTATTGGAGCTTCAGCGGTTCGAGCGTGCTGGGGCTTCCGGTCAGGCACTCCACATAGAGGGCGGCCAGCTCCTGGCGCATGAGGAACAGCGACCAGCCGTCCACGATGAGGTGGTGGCCCGTCATGAACAGCAGGGACTGCCCTTCGCCAGCTTGGACGAGGTGCGCGCGCAGCAGCGGCGCGGCTTCAAGGTCGAACAGGCGGTTCGCCTCTCCTCGGCGGATGTCCGCGAGCGCGCTCGCCCGGTGCTCTGGCGCGAGCCGCGTCAGGTCGGTGACGGTCAGGACGCAGCGCGCTTCACTTGCGACGACCTGCACGCGCTCGCCACCTTCCATCGGGAAGGCGGTGCGGAGGCTTTCGTGGCGCGCGATGAGGAGGTTGATCGCGCGTTCGATGGGCTCCGCCAGGAGCGCTCCGCCGAGCGGGACCGCGGCGGAGATGTTGGACCAGGTCCGCTGCGGGTCGCGGACGTAGTCGCGCCAGTACCTTCGCTGCGAGGGTGAGAGCGGATACGAGGCGCGTGGCGGAACCAGGACCGGCGGCTCCACGACGTCGGCGGCAAGGGGGCCCAGGGTGTCTCCCGCCGGCGAGGACGCGAAGGGCAGGGTGTCGCCCCTCGCGCGCAGGGCGGCTTCAACGTGCTGGGCCAGCGCGGCGGTGGTGGGCCCCTCGAACAACGCTCGCAGTGGCACGTCGACGCCGAAGGCGGTGCGCACCCGGCCGAGCACCTTCATGGCCAGCAGGGAGTGGCCCCCGAGCGCGAAGAAGCTGTCGAAGACGCCCACGCGCGGCACGCCGAGCAGCTCCGCCCAGAGGGCCACGAGCGTCTCTTCCACCGGTGTGCGGGGCCCCACGAAGGCTCGCTCCGGGTCGGCGGAGGCCAGGTCGGGCGGCGGCAGGGCCTTGCGGTCCACCTTGCCGTTGGACGAGAGGGGCAGGGCGGGAAGCTCCACGAACGCCGCTGGCACCATGAACTCCGGCAGCTTGCCTTGCAGGTAGCTCCGCAGCTCACCTGCTCCGAGCAGCGTCCCTTCGTGCGCCACCAGGTAGGCCACCAGTCGCTTTTCGCCGGGCACGTCCTCTCGCGCGAGCACCACCACTTCGCGAATCGCCGGGTGCCGCCCGAACTGCTCCTCGATTTCCCCCAGCTCGATGCGGAAGCCGCGGAGCTTCACCTGATGGTCGAGCCGGCCCAGGAACTCCAGGTTGCCGTCGGGCCTGACCCGGACGAGGTCGCCTGTCTTGTAGAGCCTTGCTCGCGGATCCGCAGAGAACGGATGGGGAACGAAGGCGCCCGCCGTGAGCTCCGGCCGGTTCAGGTAGCCGCGCGCCAGACCGTCGCCGCCGAGATACAGCTCCCCCGCGACGCCGACGGGCACGGGGCGCGCATGGCGGTCGAGGACGTACGCCTCTGTATTGGCGATGGGCCTTCCGAGCGGAATGGACGTGACGCCATCCGCCTCGGAGATGGTGTGGCAACAGGCGAAGGTCGTGCTCTCCGTGGGACCATAGCCATTGATGAGCCGTACCCCGGGGAGGACCTCCAGCGCCCGCTTCACGTGGGGCACCGACAGCGCCTCACCGCCCACCAGGAGCTGGCGCAAGGGCCGCAGCACCTCGGGTTGTGCGTCCATCACCGCGTTGAAGAGGCTGGCGGTGAGCCAGAGCGTCGTCACAGCCTCGCGCCGCACGACCTCGCCGATCGTCGCCAACGTCGGTCGCTCGGCGGGAAAAACGACCAGCCGGCCACCATTCAGCAGCGGCCCCCAGAGTTCGAAGGTCGAGGCGTCGAAGGAGAGTGAGGCCAGGTGGAGGAATGTCTCTGTCTCGGAGAAGTGCGCGTAGCGCGTCTCCTTGACGAGCCGGACAACGCCCCGGTGCACCACGCAGACACCCTTCGGGCGGCCGGTCGAACCGGAGGTGTAGACCACATACGCCAGACTTTCCGGCCCGGCCCCGCTCACCGGCGCGGGGATGCTCTCGCCAGCCATGGAGCTCAGGCCCTCGTCCAGGAGGAGCACCTGGGGACGGCGCGTGGGGAGCCGCTCGACGAGATGGCGCTGCGTGAGCAGCAGGGGCGTGCCCGTGTCCTCCAGCATGAAGGCGAGGCGCTCCTCGGGGTAGTTCGGGTCCAGCGGCAGATACGCGCCGCCGGCCTTGAGGATTCCGAGCAGCCCCACCACCAGCTCCAGGGAGCGTTCGACGCACAGGCCCACCAACACCTCGGGCCCTACGCCCATGGCGCGCAGGTGGTGCCCAAGCTGGTTGGCCCGCTGATCCAGCTCCCGGTAGGTGAGCCGCTGGTCTTCGAATACCACGGCCACCGCGTCCGGGGTCTTCTTCGCCTGGGCTTCAAACAGCTCGTGGATGCAGCGCTCACGCGGGAAGTCGGTTTGCGTCTGATTGAAGGCCCGCACCAGTTGGTGGTGCTCCGGCTCCGTCAGCAAAGGCAGCCGCGAGACGGACTGCTCCGGTTCGGCCACAATCCCTTCCAGCAGCGTCTGGTAGTGGCCCGCCAGCCGCTCCACCGTCCCCGCGTCGAAGAGGTCGGTGTTGTATTCCAGCGAGCCCTTCAGTCCGTCCGCCGTTTCTTCCAGGAAGAGCGTCAGCTCGAACTTCGCCACCGTCTGCGCGACGGGCATGGGTGTGAGCTTCGCCTCTCCCAGGGACAGCTCCGGCATGGGGGCGTTCTGGAGGACGAACATCACCTGGAAGAGGGGCGAGCGGCTCAGGTCGCGCGCGGGGGCCAGCTCCTCCACCAGCTTCTCGAAGGGGACGTCCTGGTGGACGTAGGCGCCCAGCGTCACCTCGCGCACGCGCTTGAGCAGCTCCCGGAAGCTGGGCTCGCCGCTCAAGTCGGTGCGCAGCACCAGCGTGTTGACGAAGAAGCCGATGAGTCCTTCGGTCTCCGCGCGAGTGCGGCCGGCGATGGGAGAGCCGACGACGATGTCGTCCTGCCCGCTGTGCCGGTGCAGGAGCACCTGGAAGGCCGCGAGCAGCGTCATGAAGAGGGTGCTGCCTTCGCGACGGCTCAGCGCCGCGAGCGCAGAGGACAGCTCACGGGGCAGGGCCACCGGCAGCACGCTTCCGCGGTGCGAGCGCACCGAAGGGCGCGGCCGGTCCGTGGGCAGTTCCAGCGCGGGTGGCGCTCCAGCCAGGTGCTGCTTCCACCAGGAGAGTTCTGTCTTCAGCACTTCGCCTGACAGCCACTGCCGCTGCCAGAGGGCATAGTCGGCGTACTGAATGGGCAATGCGGGAAGTGAGGCGGCATGGCCCGCATGGAGTGCGCCGAGTTCCCGGATCAGCACTCCCAGCGACCAACCGTCCGAGACGATGTGATGCAGCGTCAGCAGCAGCACGTGCTCCTGCTCCGAACGCTTGAGCAGCGTGGCCCGGAGCAGTGGCCCACGGGCGAGGTCGAAGGGCGTCTCCGCCTCCTGCTTCGCCAGTCGTTGCACCTCTGCCCGCCAGGCGGCTTCCTCCGGCGTGTGCAGCTCCACCACTTTCAGGCGCGGGGCCAACTCGGAAGCGATGGCCTGATGCGGCTGCCCTTCGATGCTGGGGAAGATGGTGCGCAGCGCTTCATGGCGCTGCACCAGCGCCTGGAGTGCCTGCTCCAGCGCCATTGCATTGAGCGGCCCCGACAGGTGCACGGCCGTGGGGACGTTGTAGAGGGGGCTGTCGGGCTCCAGTCGGTCGAGCAGCCACAACCGCTGCTGGGCGAAGGAGAGTGGCAGCAATCCCTTACGAAGCGCGGGGACGAGCGCTGGCGCGGTGGGGACCGCTCCGACGCGCATGGCGGCTTCGACGAGCGGGGCCAGCGCGGCGATGGTGGGCGTTTCGAACAGGGCACGCAGCGGCACATCGACGCCGAAGGCGGTGCGCACCCGGCCGAGCACCTGCATCGCAAGCAGTGAGTGGCCTCCGAGGTCGAAGAAGTTGTCGAAGAGGCTCACGCGGGGCACGCGAAGCACCTGCGCCCAGACGGTGGCCAGCACCTCTTCCACCGGCGTGCGGGGGCCCACGAAGTCGCGTGCCAGGTCCGCCGAAGCGAGGTCCGGCGGCGGCAGGGCCTTGCGGTCCACCTTGCCGTTGGGCGTCAGCGGCAGGACTGGAAGCGCCACGAATGCAGTCGGTACCATGTAGTCCGGTAGCCGGCCCTGAAGGTGGCTTCGCAGCTCGTCCAGGCCGGGCAGGGGCGTCTCGTGTCCCACCACGTAGGCCACGAGACGCTTCTCACCCGGCGCATCTTCCCGCGCGATCACCACGGCCTGCCGCACGGAGGGGTGCTGCGACAGGATGGATTCGATTTCCCCCAGCTCGATGCGGAAGCCCCGGAGCTTCACCTGATGGTCGGCGCGGCCCAGGTACTCCACGTTGCCATCCGGCAGCCAGCGGCAGAGGTCCCCGGTCTTGTACAGGCGTGCGTCCGGCTCATCGCTGAACGGGTCCGGGCGGAATCTCTCCGCGGTCAGCGCGGGACGGTTCCGGTAGCCACGCCCCACTCCCGCTCCTCCGATGTAGAGTTCGCCAGGGACGTTGAGCGGAGTCGGTTGCAGCCGCGCATCGAGCACATAGAGCCGTGTGTTCGCGATGGGGCGGCCGATGGGAACGGGACCGGTCTTTGCCACATCGGCGGGCGCCTCGTAGATGCAGCAGCCGACGACGGTCTCCGTGGGACCGTATTCGTTGATGAGCCGGGTCGCGGGCGCGGAGCGCTGGAAGAAGGACAGGGCTTCCCACGACAAGGCCTCGCCGCCGATGACGAGGGCGCGTGCTCGGCCCGCTGCCCGCTCGGGTCGTAGGAGACGAGGAATCAGCTCGAGGTGCGCCGGGGTGAGCTTGACGAGGCTGAAGTCGTCGTGGCGGTCGAGCGCATCCACGAGCACGTCGATTCCATCACGCTCGGGCAGGAGCACCACCGGCTGTCCGACCAGCAGCGGGGAGAACAGGCCGGTGATGGTGAGATCGAAGCTGATGGAGGAATGGACGGGAGCGCCCCGCCCATTGACGACGTCATAGGCCTGGGTGCACCAGGCCAGGTAGTTGACGAGCCCGCGGTGGGGGATCATCACGCCATTCGGTTTGCCCGTCGAACCCGAGGTGTAGATGACGTAGGCCAGACCTTCTGGCCCACCTCCGCTCTCTGGCTTGTCCATTCGCTCGCGGGCGATGTGCTCCCAATCCGTATCCAGCAAGAGCGTCCGGGCCCGGTGCTTCGGGAGTCCATCAACACGCTGCCGCTGCGTGAGGAGGATGGGCGTACCGGAGTCCTCCAGCATGAAGGCGAGGCGCTCCTCGGGGTAGCTCGGGTCCAGCGGCAGATACGCGCCGCCTGCCTTGAGGATTCCAAGCAGCCCCACCACCAACTCCAGGGAGCGTTCGACGCACAGGCCCACCAGCACCTCGGGCCCCACGCCCATGGAGCGCAGGTGGTGTCCAAGCTGGTTGGCCCGCTGATCCAGCTCCCGGTAGGTGAGCCGCTGGTCTTCGAATACCACGGCCACCGCGTCCGGGGTCTTCTTCGCCTGGGCTTCAAACAGCTCGTGGATGCAGCGCTCACGCGGGAAGTCGGTTTGCGTCTGATTGAAGGCCCGCACCAGTTGGTGGTGCTCCGGCTCCGTCAGCAAAGGAAGCCGCGAGACGGACTGCTCCGGTTCGGCCACAATCCCTTCCAGCAGCGTCTGGTAGTGGCCCGCCAGCCGCTCCACCGTCCCCGCATCGAAGAGGTCGGTGTTGTATTCCAGCGAGCCCTTCAGTCCGTCCGCCGTTTCTTCCAGGAAGAGCGTCAGCTCGAACTTCGCCACCGTCTGCGCGACGGGCATGGGCGTGAGCTTCGCCTCGCCCAGGGACAGCTCCGGCGTGGGGGCGTTCTGGAGGACGAACATCACCTGGAAGAGGGGCGAGCGGCTCAGGTCGCGCGCGGGAGCCAGCTCCTCCACCAGCTTCTCGAAGGGGACGTCCTGGTGGACGTAGGCGCCCAGCGTCACCTCGCGCACGCGCTTGAGCAGCTCCCGGAAGCTGGGCTCGCCGCTCAAGTCGGTGCGCAGCACCAGCGTGTTGACGAAGAAGCCGATGAGTCCTTCGGTCTCCGCGCGAGTGCGGCCGGCGATGGGAGAGCCAACGACGATGTCGTCCTGCCCGCTGTGCCGGTGCAGGAGCACCTGGAAGGCCGCGAGCAGCGTCATGAAGAGGGTGCTGCCTTCGCGACGGCTCAGCGCCGCGAGCGCAGAGGACAGCTCGCGGGGCAGGGCCACCGGCAGCACGCTTCCGCGGTGCGAGCGCACCGAAGGGCGCGGCCGGTCCGTGGGCAGTTCCAACGCGGGTGGGGCTCCGGTCAGGTGCTGCTTCCACCAGGAGAGCTCTGTCTTCAGCACTTCGCCCGACAGCCACTGCCGCTGCCAGAGGGCATAGTCGGCGTACTGAATGGGCAATGCGGGAAGCGATGAGGCGCGGCCTTGCGAAGCGGCTTTGTACAGCGCCGCCACCTCACGGACCAGCACACCCAAAGACCAGCCATCGGAGACGATGTGGTGCAGCGTGAGCAACAGCACGTGCTCCTGCTCCGAACGCTTGAGCAGCGTGGCCCGGAGCAGCGGCCCGTGCGCGAGGTCGAAGGGCGTCTCCGCCTCATGCTTCGCCAGTCGTTGCACCTCTGCCTGCCAAGCGGACTCCTCCGGCGTGTGCAGCTCCACCACTTTCAGGCGCGGCGCCAGCTCGGAGGCGATGGCCTGATGCGGCTGTCCTTCGATGCTGGGGAAGATGGTGCGCAGTGCTTCATGGCGTTGCACCAGCGCCTGGAGCGCCTGCTCCAGCGCGATCGCATTGAGCGGCCCCGACAGGTTCACGGCGGCAGGGACGTTGTAGAGGGGGCTGTCGGGATCCAGGCGGTCAAGCAGCCACAACCGCTGCTGGGCGAAGGAGAGCGGCAGCAATCCCTCGCGAAGCGCGGGGACGAGCGCTGGCGCGGTGGGGACCGTCCCGGCGCGCATGGCCGCTTCGACGAGCGCGGCCACTGCGGCGACGGTGGGTGTCTCGAACAACGCACGCAGCGGCACATCGACACCGAAGGCGGTGCGCACCCGGCCGAGCACCTGCATGGCCAGCAGCGAGTGACCTCCGAGGTCGAAGAAGCTGTCGAAGAGGCTCACGCGGGGCACGCGGAGCACCTGCGCCCAGACGGTGGCCAGCACCTCTTCCACCGGCGTGCGGGGGGCCACGAAGTCGCGTGCCAGGTCCGCCGAAGTCAGGTCCGGCGGCGGCAGGGCCTTGCGGTCCACCTTGCCATTGGGCGTCACGGGTAGGGCCGGAAGCTCCACGAACGCCGCTGGCATCATGTAGTCCGGGAGCTTGCCTCGCAGGTGGCTGCGCAGCCCGCTCGCTCCGAAAGACAGCCCTTCACGTGGCACCACGTACGCCACGAGCCGCTTGTCACCGGGGGCGTCCTCGCGTGCCAGCACCACCGTGTCACGAACCGACGGGTGCTGCGCGAGCACGCTCTCGATCTCGGCAAGCTCGATGCGGAAGCCTCGAATCTTCACCTGATGGTCGGCGCGCCCGAGGAACTCGAGGACACCGTCCGCGCGGTAGCGCACCAGATCGCCAGTGCGGTAGAGGCGCGCTCCGGCTTCGGGGCCGAACGCGTCGGGGATGAAGCGCTCCGCCGTCAGGTCCGGTCGGTGCGCGTAACCCCGGCCGAGCCCTCGACCCCCGATGTAGAGCTCGCCGGGCACGCCGATCGGTACGGGCTGGAGGTGCGGGTCGAGCACGTAGACGCGCACCCCCGGGAGCGGGCGACCGATGGGGGGCGGCTGCATTCCCTCCGACGCCTGGATGGGACTCCAGGTCGCGAGGATGGCCGCCTCGGTCGGACCGTAGTGGTTGGTGAAACGGAACGGCGGCGCGTGCCTCGGGGCGCGTTGCACCTTGTCGGATCCGGTGAGCAACGCACGGAGCGGGAATCCCGCCGGGAGCGCTCCCTCGACGATGGCCTCGGCGAGGACCGGCGGCAGGTGCGCGAGCGTGATGGCCTCTCGCTGGAACCACTCCACCAGCCGCGCCGACGAGAACCGCGTCTCCTCGTCCACGATGTGCACCGACGCGCCCACCGAGAGCGCGGGCCACAGCTCCAGCCCGCAGGCGTCGAAGCCCATCACCGCCTGCTGCGCGACCCGATCCGCAGGAACGACGGCGTACTCCTTCACGAACCAGCGGACCAGGTTGGTCAGCCCGCCGTGCCGGTTCTCCACCCCCTTGGGCCGTCCCGAGGAGCCGGAGGTGTAGATGACATAGGCGAGGTTGTCGCGCTGGACGCCGGTCGCCGGAGCGTCGCCACTCCGCGCGGCGATGGCGACCCGGTCATCGTCGAGAAAGACGATGCGCGGTGCCGCGGCGCGCACCGTCTCACGCAGCCGCCCCATGGTGACGAGCACGGGCGACCGGGCATCTTCGAGCATGAAGGACAGCCGGTCCGCAGGATAGGTCGGGTCGAGCGGCAGATACGCTCCGCCCGCCTTGAGGATCCCCAAGAGCCCCACCACCAGCTCCACCGAACGCTCCATGCACCTGGCTCTTATACACATCT
>NZ_RAWI01000729.1 GCF_003612125.1 Corallococcus praedator | reverse complement strand
CGACAGGTTCTCGATCTCGTACTCGATGGCGACCTGCGCGCCCGGCATGGCGCCGTTGATGGTGTCCTCGTGGATCTGCCGGTACTCCTGCATGGCCGGCGTCGGGGCCTGGAGGTACGCGACCAGCTTCTCCCGCACGAGGCAGCGCAGGTCGAACGCCTTGCCCGCGTCGGATGCGCTCACCAGGGCGCGCAGCTTCATGGTGCGCTCGCTCAGGTCCGTCACCTGGAGCCCCTGCGCCTTGCCGTCCCACAGGCCCTTGGATTCTTCATCCAGGATGCGCTTGAGCTCCGCGCGCACCGCCGGCACGTCGGTGCGGAAGTCCACGTAGAGCTCCGCCGTGCCCAGGATGTCGGGCGACACCTTGCTCCAGTTCTGGAAGGGCTTCTCCAGGAACTGGGTGATGGGGATGACCAGCCGGCGCAGGTCCCACACCTTCACGACCACGTAGGTGAGGGTGATCTCCTCCACCCAGCCCCACTCGTTCTCCACGATGACCGTGTCGCCGATGCGGATGGGCTGGGTGATGGACAGCTGGATGCCCGCGAGCAGCGTGCTGATGGACTTCTGCGCCGCAAGACCAATCACCAGGCCCGCGAGCCCCGCGGAGGCGAGCAGCGACACGCCCACGTTGCGCACCGCCTCGAACTGGAGCAGCAGCAGCGACGCGGCCACCAGCACCACCGCCACCTCCACCACGCGGCGCAGGATGGACAGCTGCGTGCGCAGCCCACGCACGCGCGCCACGTCCGTGCCCTCGGGGGACTGGGCGACCCGGGTCTCCAGGAAGCGCGCCGCGCGGGTGAAGAAGCGCAGGAGGAACAGCGCCGACGCGACGATGATGATGGAGCGCGCGCCCAGGTCCAGGGCGCCCTGCGCCGGCGGAGGCAGCATCAGGAGCCGGGCACCCGTGGCCGCGATCATCGCCCCCAGCACGTGGCGCATCGTGCCCCTGCCCGCCGCGAGCAGCTCGTCATCCCATCCGGACTTCGTCAGCCCGGCGGCCCGGGCCCCCAGGCGCAGCGCCAGCGCCTCGCCCAGTTGTCCCAGCACCCACGCGCCCGCGAGCAGCGCCGCGAGCCCCAGCCACTGCCACGCCTCCAGCACCCACAGCGGGCGGGTGAAGAACACCGGCGGCAATCGCTCCAACAGCGGCGAGCCGTGCTCCGCGAACAGCGCGTCGATGGCGCCCACCGTGTCCGCGCTGAAGACCCAGACCGGGCCTCCTTCCGCGTCCACGCGCTCCAGGATGATGTCCTGGGGTCCCCGGGCGGTGGCCACCTGTCCCAGCACCTCGCGGCGGGCCCGCTCCCCCGGCCCCGCTGGCTCCCGGCCGATGCGCGCGAAGTCCAGCCACAGCGTCCGATCCAGCACCACCACCAGCCGCCGCGCCAGCCTGAGCCCTTCTTCCGCCTGCGTCGACGGGGGGAGCCGCGACAGGTCCAGGTACTGCGGCGCCCGGACGGCGTCCCGCGCATGGGCCGCGTCCAGGAACCCCGCCGCCGTCGCCGCGGGCGTGCGCCGGTCCACGTCCGAGGGCGGCGGAGGCAGCCCCGCGTTCAGCGCGAAGGCCCCCACGGGCCCCAACAGCAGCAACAGCCACATCCACGGCGGAACGGAACGGCGCACGGCGGCACTCCCCTGTTTCGAACTAGATGTTTTGAGTGCAAACAATCATCTTGGGCCAGGGGTGTCCACCAAGGATGACGCGGGGGGCCAAGGGTGGGA
>NZ_RAWI01000728.1 GCF_003612125.1 Corallococcus praedator | reverse complement strand
GGGGTGGGCAACGTGCGCTTCATCCAGGGTGACGCTCGCAAGGTGTGCGACGGGCTGGTGGCGGAAGCGCGGAGCTTCGATGTGTGTCTCGCGGACCCGCCTCGGGCCGGAGCCCCCGGGCTGGCGAAGTGGATGCGCGCGTTGAGCGTGCGCCGGGTGGTGTACGTGGCGTGCGACCCGGCGTCGCTCGCCCGGGACGCGGCGGGACTGGTGGAGGCCGGTTACAAGCCGGTGGCGCTCCAGGTGGTGGACATGTTCCCCCAGACGCACCACGTGGAAGCCGTCATGTCGTTCGAGCGGTAGCGCACGGAAAGGGACTCGCCATGGACGCACGCATCGTCGAGTTCGCCGAGGTCCTCCGCCAGAACGGCGTGCGCGTCAGCACGTCCGAGGTGCAGGACGCCCTGCGCGCCACCGCCGAGGTGGGCCTCCAGGACCGGAGCCTGTTCCGCGCCGTGCTGCGCACCACGCTTGTGAAGCGTGAACTGGACGTAGAGACCTTCAGCCGCGCGTTCGACTTCTACTTCTCCGGCGCCGCCCGCACGTTCGAGGCCATCGACCAGTCGCTGGCGAAGCAGTTGGAGGAAGAGGGCTATCTGGAGGGCGACCTCTTGAAGATGGTCATCTACCAGATGAACCTGCTCGCGCCGGAGATGTCCCCCCTGGCCCAGGCCATCCTCGCGGGCGACCGCGCCCGGCTGGCGCAGATCTTCCGGCAGGCCTCGCTACAACTGGACCTGGGACAGTTGGAGAGCCCGCTCCAGACAGGGTTCTTCACCCGGCGGTTGCTCGCGGGCGCGGGCATGGAGCGGGCGCGCTCCGACCTGAAGTCCATGGAGGACGAGCTGCACGCGCGCGGCCTGAGCGCGGAGGGCATCGAGATCGTCTCGCGCCACGTGGCGGCTGCGATGCGAAAGATTGAGGATGCCGCGCGCCAGGAGGTGAAGCGCCAGTCCGAGGCCCGCATCCGCCGCCGCACGGACTCCGTCACGGAGAAGCCGCTCCACCTGCTCACCCAGGCGGAGGTGGATGAGATGGAGGCCGCCGTGCGCACGATGGCGGAGAAGCTGAAGAGCCGGCTCATCCGCAAGCAGCGCTCGCACCGCCGGGGCGCCCTCAACGTGCGCCGCACGCTGCGCCGGAACATGCCCTGGGACGGCATCCCCATGGTGCCGCAGTTCCGCTCGCGCCGGCCCGAGCGCCCGGAGTTGGTGGTCCTCTGCGACGTCTCCGACTCCGTGCGGAACGCGTCGCGGATGATGCTGCTGTTCATGCACACGCTGCAGTCGCTGTTCGTGCGTGTGCGCTCGTTCGTCTTCGTGTCCGACGTGGGGGAGGTGACCCACTTCTTCAAGGACCTGGACGTGAGCGAGGCCATCGACGCGGCGACCGCCGGTCGCACGGTGTCCATGAGCGCGAACTCCAACTACGGCCGCGCGCTGGCGGACTTCACCCGCGATCACCTGGGCAGCATCACCCGCCGCACCACGGTGATGATCATTGGCGACGGCCGGAACAACTACAACGCGAGCAACGCGTGGGCCCTCAAGGACCTGCGCCGCAAGGCGAAGCGGCTCTTGTGGATCTGCCCCGAGGACCGCGGCAACTGGGGCATCGGCGACAGCGAGATGCTCACCTACGAGAAGCACTGTCACCAGGCGGTGGTCGTCACGTCCGTTTCGGACCTGGCCCGCATCGCGGATCAACTTGTCCCCGCCTGAACCCCCTTTCC
>NZ_RAWI01000727.1 GCF_003612125.1 Corallococcus praedator | reverse complement strand
GGCGTGGGCGGGGGGCGCGGGCGCGGCCCTGTCCTTCGCGGGGCTGTGGTTGCTGTCGAAGATGACCGCGTATCACCTCATCAAGATCTTCGCGGAGATCTCGGACCACATCGGGCTCAAGCCCGGGACGGTGCTCGGCTACACGCGCAACCACCCCAGCAACTGGGTGTCGTTCTTCCTGCACCCGCATCACGACAACTACCACGTCACGCATCACCTCTTTCCCCGCATCCCGCTGGCGAACCTGCCGCGGATGCACCAGCTGTTGCTGCCCGTGTCGCAGTACGCGGAGGCGCACCATTGCGAGCGCTACTTCCGCGGACCGCGCTCGCTGGTGGGCAGCTGGCTCCACTTCCAGACCGAGCCCAAGCCGCTCGACGTCGAGACCTCGTGATGCCCACCCTGCTGGACACCCACCGGTTGATCGCCACGGGGGCACTGGCCCCCCTCTGGGAGGGCCTCCAGTCCGCCCCCCCGTACGGCCCCAGTCCGCACTGGCTGCTGGACAGCCCCTATCTGCGACCGACGGCGCTCGAGGGGCTGACGCTGGGCTCGCTGGAGGAGCCGGTGCGCCCGGGCACCCTCTTCACGCACCGCTCGCTGTCGCTCAACCGGCTGCTCTTCAATGCCTACGAGCAGAACAACCTCTACCTGCCGGTGAAGGCCTTCACGCAGGAGGAGCGCAGGGCGTTCCACGCGTTCTACGAGCCGGGCTTCATGGCGGCGAACGCGATGCTTCGTCCGGCGCTGGAGCGCACCTGCTTCGCGTTCCTCTCCGAGGACATCAGCGTGGACGGTCCGTGGACGCTCGGGCACCTGGAGTCGTACTGCCAGGAGCTGCTGACGCGGTACGAGGCCGCGCCCAGCGAGGTGTGCCGCCGGGTGGAGGCGTCCGCCGCGCCGGACCTGGCGGCGAAGCTCTTCATCCTGCAGGTGGCCCCCGACTTCCTCTCCGAGGCGTCGCAGATGGCGCGGGCGCTGCCGGGCAACTTCGGTCCGGTGCACTCGGAGCTGATGAAGATCTTCATCGACGAGTTCGGGTACGGCGTGCACCCGCACAAGCACTCGACGCTGTTCGAGCGGCTGCTGGAGTCGTTGGGCCTGAGCAGCGGGGTGCACGCGTACTACCACTGGTACCTGCCCAGCTCGCTGCTGATGACCAGCTACTTCCACTGGGTCACCAGCCACAAGCCGCGCTGGTTCGAGTACGTGGGCGCGCTGTGGTGGATCGAAGCGGTGGTGCCGCACTTCAACCGCCAGTTCAGCAAGCGCCTCAAGGCGGTGTTCGGCCGTGAGGGCGTGGACACGCTCTACTTCGATGAGCACGTCGGCATCGACCTGCACCACCGGCGGATGGCGCTCGACAAGCTCATCCGGCCGCTGGTGCAGCGCTACGGCGAGGAGATCATCCCGGAGATGGTCCGCGGCATCGAGGCGAGCCGCCTGCTGGGGGACCTGGCCGAGCGGGACTACTTCGAGCAGCTGGGCTTCTGCGAGGCGCTGCACACGGGCCAGGCGGTCCGGCCTTCGACGGTGGAGGCGTCGCGGGCCACGCCCCGGGCTGCGGGCTTCTTCCTGGCGCCGGACGTCCATGACGCGCAGACGCTGCTGGCGGTGACGGCGGGCGCGGTGGAGGTGGACGCCGGCTTCCTCAAGCCCCGGGTGCTCCGCGCGGGCGAGGCCGTCGTCGTGCCCGCCGGACGGATGGTGGGCCATGCTCGCCGCCCGCCATGATTCCC
>NZ_RAWI01000726.1 GCF_003612125.1 Corallococcus praedator | reverse complement strand
CCGCCCGCCCCGGCGCCACCAGCCGCGCCGGGTCCGCGGCGACGGAAGGCGAAAGCACCCCGACCGCGGCTCCTCGCCGCGAAGAGCGTGCCCCGGCCAGCCCCAGGTCCTCCAGCCGCGATGAACGGTCTGGCACGGAGCGCAAGGCGGGCCGCTTCGGCACCCCCAGCCGCGACGAGGCGCCCGGCAAGGAAGCCCGCCCGCCCAGCCGCATCGGTCGGCTCGCCCGGCCTCCTCGGGGCCTGGACACTTCCTCCGCACCGGAAGGCCGGTCGTCCGACCGGGCTGACCGGGCAGGGGCGCCCCGCCGGGAGGAGCGCTCCGCGCGTCCGGCGCGAGCGCCCGCCCCCCCGCCTGCCTTCACGGCCGCTCCCGTGCCGGAGCCCGAGATTCCCCTGGGCTTCCGCGCCAAGCAGCAGAAGCGCAAGGACGTGAAGGCCGAGGCCCGGGTGGAAAAGGCCGAAAAGCAGCGGCTGGCCGCGGCCAAGTCCTCGAAAAAACAGAAGCGGAAGTGATGTCGGGGGGCGTCGCAATGGCCTGCCGCGACGCCCGTAGGACAAGGCGTGAACGCTCTTGCCCTCGACTCGCTGCCCATGGCCATCGGAATGCTGATGGCTGAGGACGCCGCTCCGCTTCCCTGGAAAGCGGACGTGCAGGCCGCCCGCAAGGGGGACCCGTCCGCCTTCGAAGCCCTCGTGCGCAGCGTGCAACGCCCGGTGTACGGCCTGGCGTTGCGCCTGCTGCAGAACGACTCGGAGGCGGCGGAGGTGGCGCAGGAGGCCCTGCTGCGCGCCTACCAGAACCTGCACCGCTACGACGACACGCGCCCGTTCGACCTCTGGGTGCTCGCCATCACGCGCAACCTCTGCCTGGACCTGCTCCGCCGCCGCACCAAGGTGCGCACCGAGGAGCTGGAGCCCATGAAGGAGGTCCTCCCCAGCCACGAGGCGTCCCAGCTGGACGGCGCCATCGCGCGCGAGGAGCGGCTGTCACTGGAGGCCGCCATGGAGACGCTCTCCGTGGACGACCGTGAAGTGCTGGCCCTCTATTACGTCCAGAAGCGCACCACGAAGGAGATCGCGCAGATCATGGGCTGCGCGCCCGGGACCATCATGGCGCGCCTGTTCCGGGCCCGTGAGAAACTGCGCAAGAAGATGACGCCCGCCGAGGAGGAGACCCGATGAGCCCCTGCCCCGACCTGGAAGTCCTGTTCGCGGAGCTGGAGGCGGGTGAAGGCCCCGGCCTGGACCACGCCGCGGAGTGCGAAGCCTGCGCCGCGCTGATGGAGGATCACCGCCTGCTGGAGCAGGACCTGTTCCGGCTGGCGGATCCCCTGCCGCCCCCGTCGCTGGTCGTCAACGTCATGGCCCGCGTCGCCGAAAGCCCCGTGCCCCAGCGGCGCGAGGTGTGGACGGGGCTGGCCATCCTGCTGACATCCCTGGGAGCGGGCCTGGGCTTCCTCTTCTCCAGCGACCAGGCGCTCGGTCGCTTCGGCACCGGGTTCGCCTCCACCGTGGGCAACAGCCGCGCGTTCGTGGAGGGCCTGTTCAGCGGTGCGCACGCCCTCTGGAGCACCGCAGGCGTGGCGGTGGCCTGCTTCATCGCGTTGGTCGTCCTGTCCTCCCTGTTCGGGCTGAAGCGGCTCGTCGGCTCCCCTCCTCCGTCTCTCTCCGAAGCCTGAGCGTGACCATGAAGATCCTCCCCCGACTGCTGCTTCCCACGCTCCTCCTCGGCGCTCCGCTCGCGCTCGCGGAAGGGCCCCCGGCGACGC
>NZ_RAWI01000725.1 GCF_003612125.1 Corallococcus praedator | reverse complement strand
CCCCCGCCCCGCGTGTGGCTGCACCTCTTGCTGTTCGTGGTGACGCTGGGGACGACGTTCCTGGCGTACCTGCTGCTCTTCGGGCGCTCCTTTCCCTTCAGCGAAGGGGGGCTGTTGCCGGAGGACCGGGCGCAGGCGCTGGCCTTCAGCGCGTCGCTGCTCGGCATCCTGGGCTCGCACGAGATGGGGCACTACGTCCTGGCGCGTTGGCACAAGGTGGACACGTCGCTGCCGTACTTCATCCCACTGCCGGTGCCCGGGAGCCTGGGCACGCTGGGCGCGGTCATCCGGCTGCGGGGGCGCATCCCCACGCGCAACGCGCTGGTGGACATTGGCGCGGCGGGGCCGCTGGCGGGCCTGGTGGTGGCGCTGCCGCTGCTCTATTGGGGGCTGTTGCACTCCACGGTGGTGGACTCGCCGCCGGTGCCTTCCACGTTCCCGGGTGACTCGTCGCTGTGGGTGCTGGGACAGAACCTGCTGCATTGGGCGATGGAGCGGCTGACGAACGCGCCGCCCGCGGTGGAGGCCGTCATCACCCAGCGGCAGACGCTGTTCGGCGACAACCTCATCATGAAGGCGCTGACGTGGCTGGCGCTGGGCCCGGTGCCCGAGGGCAAGGACGTGGTGGTGCACCCGGTGGTCATCGCCGCGTGGTTCGGCCTGCTGGTGACGCTGCTCAACCTGCTGCCGGTGGGCCAGCTGGACGGCGGGCACCTGACGTTCGCGGTGTTCGGGCCCCGGGCGCGGACGCTGGGCAAGGGCGTGGCGTGGGTGCTGTTGTTCCTCACGGTGTTCGTCACCGCTTCGTGGGGCCTGTGGCTGGTGGTGGCGAGCAAGGTCGTGGGCTTCGGACACCCGGAGGTGGTGGACCCGGGGGAGCCCCTGAGCCCCGCGCGCAAGGTCATCTGCGCGCTGTGCCTGCTGGCGCTCATCGGTTGCGCGATGCCCGTCCCCCTGCGAGAGGTGCTGTCATGAAGTACCAGTGCGAGGGCTGCGAGCGGCTGGTCCCGCTGGAGTCCTTCCAGGTCGAGGACGGCCAGCTGTCCGTGACGTGCCGGGCGTGTGGCGCGACGACCCTCGCGGAAACCCCCTCTCCGGCCCCGTCGTCGTCCCAGGACGCGCCCCGGTCGGACGACGGGGTTCGCGGTGGGAGCGAGGGCGTCGCGGTGGCCGTGCCCATGGTGGCGCCCTTCGCGTCCGCGCCGCCGGTGCCCGCGCGGGCCAGCGTCACCGCGCTGCGCGTGGTGCGCTCCGATGCGCCGTCGGTGATGCCCGCCATCCCGGACGGGGACCCGTTCCAGGCGCCGCCGGGCCACTGTCCCAAGTGCGTGGCGCCCATGCGCGAGGACACGGAGGCCTGCGCGCAGTGCGGGCTCGTCTACGCCAACTTCCTCCCGGAGGAGCACCAGCCCTCCGAGCTGCTGGCCTCCGAATGGCACGCGCTCCTGGGGGAGTGGCAGGACTGGGACACGCATGACCGGCTGCTGACGATGGCGATGGGGCGGGGGGAGCTGGCCATGGTGGGCCGGCTGTACCGCCTGCGGCTGGCCCGGACCCCGGATGATGCCCAGGCGCTGCGCGGGCGGGATGAGGTGGTGCGCCGGGTGACCTCCGCGGTGCCGCTCGCCTCGGACGGCCCGTCGCCGGAGTTCGGGCGCAAGGTGAAGAACACCGTGATGGGGGCGGTGCTGGTGGTGGCCCTGGTGCTGGTGCTGGTGCTCTTCCAGATGCTGCGCGGATCCTTCTAGGCGGGAGCGGGAAGCGCTGGCCGGCCCGCTTCCCGGG
>NZ_RAWI01000724.1 GCF_003612125.1 Corallococcus praedator | reverse complement strand
GGACGGGGGGCGTGGGGATTGCCCTTGATGCCACACGCCACCAGTCCCAGCGTCAGGACGGCGGCGACACACCACCGGGGAAGGAGTCCGCGCATGGCTAGAACTTGATGGCCAGCGTGCCGCGGATGGCGTGCGCGGTGTTGAGTTCCTGCGCGGTCAGGTTCAGGTCCTTCAGGCCCGCGAGCGGGAAGAGGATGCCGTAGTCGATGCCCGCCACGAACCCGTCCTCCGTCACGTAGCGCGCGCCGATGTCCGCCTCGAAGCCCAGGCCCTTGTTGATGGAGGAGGGCGTGGACTCCGCGTAGAACGCCTGCGAGTAGATGACGCTGCCGAAGACGTCGAAGCCCTCCGCGATGGAGTACTTGAGGCCCGGCTTCACGTAGAACGCATCCGTGACGCCGTTGAGGATGGAGCGCCACAGGATGAGGTCCACGCGGTAGTCGCGGTTGAAGCGGAAGTTGCGGATGGCGTTGTCGCTGCAGCCGCCGGTGTCGCAGCGGTACTGCCGGCCTTCCACGTCGCCCGCCGCGGTGTTGCCGTCCGTGCCGGTCCCCTGGCGGCCCGGGTAGTTGCCGAAGCCCGGCGCCTTGTCACCGGACGCGAAGCCCGCTTCCACGCCCAGGTGCAGCTTGTTCTCGATGACGTGGAACTCCGTCTGGAGCACGCCGCCGAACTGCGCGATGCGCAGCGACTGGGAGGCGGGGTCCGCGGTCGTCAGCGCGCGGCCGTCGATGGTGCCCAGCTGCGCGGCGAACTCCGCTTCGATGCGGAACTTCTTCTCCGCGTACTTGAACCACAGGTCCGGCACGTACATCGTCCCGCCGCGCGGCAGGAACGTGGGGGTGCTGACGTTGACCACCGGGTCCGGGTTGATGGGGACGCCGCTCGTGTCGCCCAGGGTCGCGTACCGCTGCGTGCGGTAGGTGAAGTACAGGCCGTAGTTGAGCACGCCCTGGTTGTTGTCCAGCTTGGCGCGCTCCTGCTGCTCGGTGTCGCGCCGCGCGATGGCCAGCACCAGGCTGTGGCTGTCGTCGGACTGGGTGAGGTCCACCGGCTCGCCCAGGGAGTTGGAGCGCTCGGAGGTGAGCCCCTCGGAGTTGAAGTCCAGCATCGGCGTCACGTACCAGCCGGCGAACGGCTCGGTGACGAACTGGATGCGGTCCACCGTGTCGCCGTAGTCGCAGTCCAGGCAGTTGCCGTCGTTGCGCAGCATGCCCACGCCCCAGTGGCTGCCCATGCGGCCAAAGCGCAGGATGCCCACCGGCGTCGTCACTTCACCGTACGCGCGGCGGACCTGGACGGAGTCCTTGAACGCGTTGATGGCGGAGTTGCCCGGGGTCTGGTTCTCCGAGAAGAGCGTGAAGTTGTTGCGCCCGTCACCGCTGTAGGCGCTGTCCGGGTTGGAGCCCAGGAGGATGTTGTCCAGGGCGTCCACCTGCACCTTGACCCGCACGTCCTCGGAGACGTTGAAGGACGGGTCCAGGCGGAAGCGCATGTTGGCGCCGGCCTGGGTCTGTTCGGTGGGGGAGCGCGGCGAGCGCGTCCACAGCTGGCGGCCCAGGGGCGTGCCGGACGGCAGCGCGGGCTTGCCCAGGTCGAACTTGTAGAAGAGCGTGGGGCGCACGCGCAGGTAGCCGTCGAGCGTGAACAGCTCCAGCTTGCGCTTCTCCTCCGTCCACTCCTCCTGCCAGTCGTTGTTGGCCACGGCCTGGGTGGCCGTCTGCGCGCGGATGTCCTCGCGCAGCTCCTGGCGGGTGGCCTCCAGCCGCTGCTCCAGTTCCTCGCGGCTGACAGCGCCGTCGGTGGAGGCAGCGGGCGCGGCGGCGGCCGGGGC
>NZ_RAWI01000723.1 GCF_003612125.1 Corallococcus praedator | reverse complement strand
CGGCGGGGGTGGTGGCGGAGGCGGCGCGGTCATCCCCGTGGAGCTCATCGTCGCCAAGCAGCGAAACGGCCCCATCGGCTCCGTGGACATGGTGTTCCTGTCGGAGTTCACCCGCTTCGAAAGCCGCGCCCGGGGTGACTGACGACGCCCTGACCGTGTCGGGGCCCTGCCCTCCCCCGCTTCAGTCGCGGCCGGTGCGCAGGTAGCGCGTGACGTGCTCGCGCGCGGCCCGGACCGCGGCCTCCGGGCCCGTGCCCCGGCCCAGCTCCGCCGCCAACGCGGAGGCCAGCCTGCACCCTGTGCCCCGGCGCTCCGGGGGCCGCTTGAGCCGGCGTCCCCGCATCACCAGCATGCGGCCGGAGAAGGCCAGCACGTCCGCCAGCCCCTGTCCCTCGGGCAGGTGCCCGCCCTTCACCAGCACCACGCCGAAGCCCAGGCGGCAGAGGTCCTCCGCGGCCTCCTGCGCTTCTTCCACCGTGCCGGGCGCGGGCCGGCCCAGGAGCCACCCCGCCTCGTCCAGGTTGGGCGTCACCACCACGCGCGGGCCCGCCAGCGCCAGGTAGTGCCGGGGCGACAGGCGCGACAGCACCTGCCCTCGCGACGAGCGCACCACCGGATCCACCACCCACCACGCGTCGGTGCCCTTGAGCGCGGCCCTCGCCGTGGCCAGCTGCGAGGGCCCGGGCACCACGCCCCACTTCACCGCGTGCAGCACGCCCCACTCGCGCGCCGCGGTCACCTGCGCCGTCAGCATGCGGGGCGCCGCCGGCACCACGGCGAAGGTGTGCGTCCCCTGCGCCGTCTGGGCCGTGGGCACCGCCACCGCGTCACCACCGCGCGCCCGCACCGCGGCCACGTCCGCCAGCAGGCCCGCCCTGCCCGTGGGCTCCAGGCCCGCCAGCAGCAGGACGCGCGGCCTCACCGGCGGTGCTCGCGCGCCTTCTGCACCAGCGACTTGTAGACGCCCAGGTGCACGGGGATGGTGCTCAACATCAGCTCCGGGTGCCACTGCACACCCAGCGCGAAGGAATGCGCGGTGGACTCGATGGCCTCCACCACGCCGTCCGGCGACAGCGCGCTCACCACCACGTCCGTGCCCGGCTTGTTCACCGCCTGGTGGTGCGTGGAGTTCACCATCAGCTGCCCGTGGCCCACGGCTTCCGCCAGCAGCGTGCCGTTCTTCACCTCCACCGGGTGCTGCGGCTGGGTCCGGTCATGCTTCTGCTCGTGGTCGCGCGCGCCGGGCACCTCCCGCAGGATGTCCTGGAACAGCGTGCCGCCCAGCACCACGCACAACAGCTGCATGCCGCCGCACACGCCCAGCACCGGCAGGTTGCGCTTGAGCGCGCCCCGGATGAGCTGCGCCTCGAAGGCCGTGCGGCCCTCCTTCAGCGGCCCCATGCCCTCGCGCACCTCCTCGCCGTACGCGGACGGAGGGATGTCGAACGCGCCCCCCGTCACCACGATACCCGACACGCGCTCCAGGTACGCGTCCACGCAGGAGGCGTCGTCCGTGTACGGCAGCACGAAGGGCAGGCCTCCCGCGCGCAGCACCGCCTCCGCGTAGGGCACCTTCAGCTCGTAGCGGGGAAAGGCGGAGTCGGCCGGCTGCGCCCAGTCCGGGCTGAGGCCGATGTTGGGACGACGCGGGGTCGTCCCGTGGTGACGCGGAGGCGGATGGTTCATGGTGGGAGGTACTACCCTGTTTCGAGGCTAGTCCCCCGGGCGCCCCTGTCAAACGCGGCCGCCAGCTGCCTCACCCGCTCGGCGATGTCCTGGGCAAGCAGGGCATCCGACACCACCGCCGCGCCGTGCGCCCCCGTCGCCGCCACCCGGGCGATGTTGGAGAGGCCCACCCC
>NZ_RAWI01000722.1 GCF_003612125.1 Corallococcus praedator | reverse complement strand
GGGAGGAACGGGTGCACCCGTGGCCGAGCGCACCGTCGGGGTCATGCCCGGCGGGGTGATGGGACCGCGCGGAGGTTCCATCGCGAACACGGGCGTGCCCCGCAGGGTCTCCGGCTCCAGCGGTTCGCCATCGAGGGTGGTGGCCTCGGTGGCCACCGGGGCGTTGCGCTCGCCCAGCTTGCGGCGATCAATATGGATGTCGCGGTCGAGCAGGCTCGGGACGGGAGCGACCGTGGGTGGGCGCGCGGCGGTGGCGGCGCAAGCGGTGCAATCTCCGACCGGCGGCAGCGAGGCGCCGCACTTCAGGCACTTGGACAACGGATCCTCCTGGCGATGCGCACAACCGCCGCCATGAAAGGCCGCATTCAGACCTGTAGCAAGAAAAGGACAAGCCCCCAGCCGGTCCCTCGCCCGAGGAACCGTCAGGGGCTCATCATCCCAACGGCCACCGTCCTTCGGAAACGGTGCGTGTAGCGCGCTTCATCCGCGGCCAATGCGGAGGGTGAGGGTCACGTCCTGCGAGGAGGCGCCCTTGCCCTCGATCTCCAGGGTCTCCTTGCCCGCCATCCGCCCGGTCGAGAACGAGGCCGGAGCGGTGGCCCCTTTCCCCGTCATCTGGAAGGACGCTGGAACGGCCCCGGTGGCTTCCAGGCCTGGCATGACGCGCATGCCGGATCCCGCCTCGAAGCCCGACATCGCGGGCCCGCTCGCCCGGGCCGCCTCGCCTTCCGTGAGGGGCACGCCCGACCGGGCCATGGGCTCCACGTAGCACTGGATGCCCTCGTAGCCCCAGCCGTACGCCCCGGTGCCGAGCTCTCCCCAGTTCGTGGTGTAGAAGTGGTCCCCGATGCCCGCGTTCCAGTAGCGGTAGAGCGGCACGGTGCCCGAGCGGGCCGTGGGGTAGACGTGGCCCTGGATGCCCTCGTAGCCCCAGCCGTACGCCCCGGTGCCGAGCTCTCCCCAGTTCGTGGTGTAGAAGTGGTCCCCGATGCCCGCGTTCCAGTAGCGGTAGAGCGGCACGGTGCCCGAGCGGGCCGTGGGGTAGATGTGGCACTGGATGCCCTCGTAACCCCAGCCGTGGTTCCCGCCGCCCAGCTCGTTCCAGTTCGTGGTGTAGAAGTGGTCGCCCGCGCCCGCGTTCCAGTAGCGGTGCAGCGGCACGGTCTGCACCTGGGTCGCCAGCAACTGTCTCAGGTCGGGCCGGTTGCCGATGCGTTGGGAGGCGGGCCTGCCCGGCGCGTCCTGTTGGGGCGAGCCCGTGGAGCGCAGCAGCGCGCGGGCCTCCATGGGCGTCATCAGCGCCGTGCTCTGGGCCCGGCGGACGCCCTGGAGGCAGCTCAGCGCGCCGACGACGATGGGGGATGCGCTGGACGTGCCGGAGAAGCCGTCGGTGTACCAGAGGTCTTCGTTGCCTCCGCCCTGGAGGTCTCCGTAGCCGGTGGTGGTGACCTCGCGGCCCCAGCCCTGCGCGTCCACGGCGGCGCCGAAGTTGGAGAAGTCCAGCCGCGAGCGGTCCGGTCCGTGGTCGTGGCCGTGCGTCCCCCGAGGCGGTGCGCCCGCGCCCGCGAGGATGGCGCCCGAGTCCCGTGCGCCGCGGCGGAAGGGATTCGACCAGCCAGGCGGGAAGCCGGGCTGCGGCACGTCGTACGCGGGGGCATCCAGGTCCTGGGCGCCGTTGCCCGCCGCCTCGACGACGATGACGCCCCGCGAGGTGGCGTACTGGATGGCGTCGTAGTCGTCCGGCCACCACTCGATGGCGATGAAGCCCTCCTGTCCCACGCCCGTGGCGAGCGGCCCCGGGCGGTGGAGTTCGATGAGGATGACATCTCCGGCGCCCAGCAGGTCCGCGGCGCGGCGGATGGCCCCGCCCGAGCCCAGC
>NZ_RAWI01000721.1 GCF_003612125.1 Corallococcus praedator | reverse complement strand
GCGGAGCGCCGTCCCCCCACGGCGGTGCAGGAGGCCATCACCAGCAGCAGGAAGAAGGCGCGGCTGTCGTAGAGGTCGCCGCTGGCCTGACTGCCCAGCAGCACCAGCACCGCCGCGCCAACGGTCGCGCCGTCCAGCCCCTGGCGGCGCTTGAGCGCCGTGCGGACGAAGGTGATGAGGACGCCCGCGAGGAAGAGCAGCCCCACGGCGCCGCCCTCGCAGAACACCTCCAGGAAGAGGTTGTGCGGGTAGACGCCCAGGCCCAGCGCGGGGAACGCGGCGAGCCCCGCGCCCGACACCGGGTGGTCGTGTCCCAGTTGGATGGCGGCCTCGTAGAGGACCTCCCGCCCGGACAGGTACACCTTGCCCTCACCGCCCCCCTCGTAGTTCAGCGTCAGGCGCAGGAAGCGCTCCTCCACGGAGTGGGTCAGCGCCTCGCCCAGGGGGGACAGCATCGTCACGGCCCCGACGGCCACCGTGGCGAGCAGCACCAGCAGCAGCAGCCGGCGCAGGGGCACGCGCGCCACCACGAGGTAGGTGGTGATGCCCGCGAAGATGGCGGCCGTCCCGCCCCGCGAGCCCGTGAGCAGCGCGAGGATGACGCCGGTGGCGGCCATGGGAATCCACAGCCACGCCTGGCCCCGCCAGGTCCAGAAGTACAGGGCGCCCAGCGCGAGCAGGCCCATGAGCCGCGCGAAGATGTTGGGGCCGCCACCCATCACCGCCAGCCGCCCGCCGCCGCCGCCGGAGAGCAATTGGCGGACGCCGGTGAGCGCGAGCAGCGCCGTGGCCGTGACGACGATGGTCCAGAACGCGTCCAGGATCCGCGGCGCGGGCTGGCGGAGCGCGGCGAGCGCGAAGCCCACGCTCATCACCAGCACGAGCACGAGCTCGTAGAGCTTCGCCAGGGCGAAGTCCGTGTCAGGGGACCAGAAGGCGCTCGCGCACAGGTAGCCGAAGAACCCCAGGAGCGCGGTGACGAGCGGTGGATCGAAGCGCGCCTCCCCCGGCCGCGCCCCGCGCCACGCATGGTGCAGGAGCCCCACGGAGGCGAACACTCCGCCGCCCATGACGATCCACAGCCGCAGCTCCAGAAACGGGTTGGCCTCCACCTCCGTTTCGGCCAGCCGGTGGAAGCCCCAGCGGCCCGCGAGCACGTAGAGCGCCGCGATGAAGCCCAGGCCTGTGCAGCGAGTCCATCTCACGGGGGGGCTCCGGGCGGCTTCAGCGGGGGGACGGATACTCGTACTGGTAGATGCCGCTCACCGCGCGGGCCCGCCGGGAGCGCGGCACGCCGTTGAGCACGACGCCCCGCACCGGGACGTCGTTCTGTTCCAGGAGGTGCAGGGCCGACGCCACCTCCCGCATCGGATGGGCGCCGGCCCGCACCACGGCGAGGCTCACGCTCGCGTGCCGGCCCACGAGCGCCGCGTCCGTCACCGCGAGGATGGAGGGCGTGTCGAAGAGGACCACGTCGTAGCGGGCGGACAGGCCCGCCACGAGCGCGGCGAACACGTCCTGGGACAGCAGCTCCGCGGGGTCCGCGGGAAGCTCGCCCGCGCCCAGGAACGACAGGCGGGGACCGACCTCCTGCTGGAGGGCCTGCTCCAGGGGGACGGTGCCGCGCAGCACCTCGCAGAGGCCGGGGGGCCGCTCGTCCCGGAAGCAGCGGTGGAGCCAGCCCCCGCGCAGGTTCGCGTCCACCAGCAGGACGCGGCTGCCGGACTCCGCAAGCACCCAGGCGAGGTTGACGGCGACGAAGGACGTCCCCACGCCCGGGCTCGTCCCCGTGAGGGCCACGACGTTGCCGGACGCGTCCTTCAGCGCCCGCTGGAGCCGGGTCCGCAGGCCGCGCAGGCTCTCGGTGGTGGGGTCGCGGGGAAGGGTCCGCGCCAGGAGGG
>NZ_RAWI01000720.1 GCF_003612125.1 Corallococcus praedator | reverse complement strand
GGCCGGGAGCGGGAGGCTCGCGTCCTGGCGGGTGGGGCGTGCTAGCGTGGCAGCCCGTTTCGCTGGTGCTTCGCACCCTTCTGTCATCAGGACACGCCCTCTTCCATGACGCGCTCGGCTGACGGTGAGCTGCACATCGATTCGGTCCTCCGGAACACCTACAAAGTCGTCTCCGTGTTGGGTCGGGGCGGCATGGGGTCGGTGTTCCTTGCCCAGCATTTGCGGCTGCCGGGCAAGCACGTGGCGGTCAAGGTGCTGCGCACGGGCGACAGTGTGAGCCCGGATGTCCACGTGCGCTTCCGGCGCGAGGCGGAGATCGCCTCCCGGCTGGGGCACCCGAACATCGTGGAGGTGCTGGACTTCGATACGCTGGAGGACGGCAGCCCGTTCCTGGTGCTGGAGTACCTGCGCGGGGAGAGCCTCCAGGACAGGCTCAGGCGGGGGCGGCTGTCGTTGGAGGAGGTGTTCTCCTTCACGCGGCAGATGGGCTCCGCGCTCCAGACGGCGCACCGCGCGGGCATCGTCCACCGCGACCTGAAGCCGGCGAACATCTTCCTGGTGCCCACCGACTCCGGCGGCGTGGTGGGCGAGCGGGTGAAGCTGCTCGACTTCGGCATCTCCAAGGTCATGTCGTCGGAGACGCTGCAGACGCAGGACGCGGTGCTCATCGGCACGCCGCAGTACATGTCGCCGGAGCAGGCGCAGGGGCGCAACCGGCAGATCGACGCGAGGACGGACCTGTTCGCGTTGGGCGGCATCGTGTTCGAGATGATCTCCGGCATGACGCCGTTCGGCGGAGGTTCGCTGGCGCAGATCATCTACCGCGTGGTGCATGAGCCGCCGGTGTCGCTTGCCACGCTGATGCCGGAGCTGCCGCCGAACGTGGCCGCGGCGGTGGCGCGCGCGCTGGAGAAGAACCCGGACCACCGCTACGCGGACGTCGGCGCGTTCATCGCGGACCTCACGGGCACGACGCTCCAGTCGCTTCCGGAGACGGAGGAGATGCGCGCATCCCGGACGTTCACGCGCACGTCCCCTCCCTCCGGCATCGCCCCTCCCTCCGGCATCGCCCTGCCCTCCATGCCGCAGGACGATGCAGCGTCGATGGGGGCGACGATGGCTCCGGTGAACAAGGCGCCAGCGCCGGTCATGGGCCGCTTCGGTCCGGACGCGGATGACATCGGCTTCGATGCGACGATGGCGCCGCGCGGCGGTACTGCGCACTACGGGCAGCAAGCCCAGTCCCCCGCGCCGAGCGACACGATGGGTTTTGGCGCCACGCAGATGCCGTCCAACGGCTCCAACCTGGGAGTCGTGGGTGCTTCGGGCGTGGCCCTCCCGGTGGCGCCCCAGGGAGGCGTCGCGGGGCCGTCCTACGCGGGGGGCGGATTCCCCGGACAGTACGTCGCTCCGGGCAGCTACGGCGGCCAGCAGGCCGTGCCCGGGAACATGGGTGGACAGCCTCCGGGCCACGTGACGGGGCAGCCCATCGCGCCGGGCGGCATCGGTGGGCAGCAGGTCGCTCCGGGAAGCATGGGCGGCCAACAGGTCGCTCCGGGCAGCTACGGCGGCCAGCAAGCCGTGCCGGGAAGCATGGGTGGCCAGCAAGTCGCTCCGGGCAGCTACGGAGGTCAGCAGGCCGTGCCTGGCAGCCTCGGTGGGCTCGCCTCGGGCCCACAGGGGCAGCCCCACTCCCCGGTGAGCATCGCCGGCCCTGGCCCTTCGACGCTGCCAGTGGACAACAAGCCCAAGTCTCGGATGCTGCCCATCGTGGCCACGGCCGCGTTGATCCTCGGGGCCGTGGGACTTGGCTGGTGGTTGCGGCCTTCGACTCCCGTGACTCCGCCGCCGGTCCCCGTCGTGAGCGCGCCCCCTCCCCTCGCGCCTCCTCCGCCCACGACC